>CAXSFI010000012.1:0-4650 GCA_964236675.1 uncultured bacterium | reverse complement strand
TAGTAGCGAAGCTAACGCGTTAAGCATCCCGCCTGTGGAGTACGGTCGCAAGACTAAAACATAAAGGAATTGACGGGGACCCGCACAAGCGGTGGAGCGTGTTGTTTAATTCGATGGTAAACGAAGAACCTTACCCAGGTTTGACATCCTTGGAATTTTGCCGAAAGGCGAGAGTGCTTTATTGAACCAAGTGACAGGTGTTGCATGGCCGTCGTCAGCTCGTGTCGTGAGATGTTTGGTTAAGTCCATCAACGAGCGCAACCCTTGTGATTAGTTGTATTTTTCTAATCAGACTGCCCTGGTAACAGGGAGGAAGGGGGGGATGATGTCAGGTCAGTATTACCCTTACATCTGGGGCTACAAACACGCTACAATGGCCGGTACAAAGGGCAGCCAAGTCGCAAGACGGAGCAAATCCCATCAAAGCCGGTCTCAGTTCGGATAGCAGGCTGAAACTCGCCTGCTTGAAGCTGGAATCGCTAGTAACGGTAGGTCAGCTATACTACCGTGAATACGTTCCCGGGTCTTGTACACACCGCCCGTCAAACCATGAAAGTCGCCAATACCTGACGTGTTGCCTTCGCGCAGCCCTAAGGTAGGGGAGATGATTGGGGTTAAGTCGTAACAAGGTATCCGTACGGGAACGTGCGGATGGATTACCTCCTTTCTAGGGAGAAACTAGCAATCAGTCGAGTAATCACTGGTGAGCTAGGTCGATCTTGTTAAGTTGTAAATCAGTACTGACAACTTATATTTCCATTTATTTGGACGAGATATCAGATCTGTAAAACGAGCGACGTTGTATTTGCACTATTCAGTTTTTAATACCAAGAGCCCTGCGACGGCAGGGCTCTTTTCGCGCCTCGGCAGTTTCGGCATTCGCGTTTTGAATCTGACTGTGCCGTGTCAGGACTAGTCATGAATGTCTCAGAAATCGTCGAATGGCTTATATGTATCAGATACGGAAATGGTTGAGTCTACAAAAATTGAGACAAATCATCCCGTGTAATCAGGCCGACGCCCGGAGGTTTGTAGTTCGCTGATGTACAGCCGGCGCGGAGCGACCACGGCGCGGCGAGCCTGCTGTTGCATGATGACTGCGTTGAGCTGGGTGCGCTGCAGAGCGTGGTGGGCCGCCAGGGCATGGTTGAGGGGCAGAGCAAAGTAGTAGGTCGGGCCAAGATCGGTCTTGATGCTCCGGACGAAGCCGGCGGCTTCCAAGGTTATCAGTGCCCGGTAGATCCCAGATCGGTGGAGGTGCAACCGGCTGGCGATGGTGCTGGCTACCGCTTCGCCGACCTCGAAGAGGCTGTCGTAGCAGGCAATCATGGTCGGGCTGAAGTGCAGATATGCCAGGTCGGTGTAATGGGGTTTCATGAGGTGGCAGACTCCCGGTATTAGGTGGTAAGTAGCATTATTTTACTCCGCAGTCATAGTATGTCAAGCCTGCTTGCAATACGAACGACCGATGGTACAGTTTGTCTCAGAATCTGTCACTAACGCCATGATTAACAGGGGTAGTGAAAAGCTGTTTCGACGGATTATGAGACACATATGATTGCTGCAACTACGGCAGCTACCAATCCGTTTGCCGCTGGCAAAAATGGCCATCGCTGGCTGTGAGCCAGCCCGGCGGGCCGGCATTATCCGGAAGTGCCCGTGCAGCCCGATCACGCAGCCTAGCGGTCGCGACCAGGCTCCCACCCTTGTTTTATCTGGTGTTTTTGGGTAAAATGCTTTGGTACCTTTCACCAGAGATACGTATGGGGACATAGCTCAGTTGGCTAGAGCACCTGCTTTGCAAGCAGGGGGTCCAGGGTTCGAGTCCCTGTGTCTCCACCATTTCATGTTCGCGCAAGCGCGCGGGCGATTAGCTCAGCTGGTTAGAGCGCGTCACTGATAATGACGAGGTCGGAGGTTCGAGTCCCTCATCGCCCACCAATTAGATTTAGTAAAAATGTGTTCAATAGTCTATAATTGTTGTCAATGATACATCAAGACTGTCTGTTTAACAGATTACGAAGTTAGTGATATAATCATAATCACTATGAATATCATCCAACTGCGCCGTTCCAGGCTTTTGCTAGTCGGGTTCGGTGTCAGCATGCTGTTCATCAATCTGGCCCCGGTTGGCGCATCGTCGGCTAACATTTCGCACTCCTATCAGAGTACCGGCTCGATTCCGGCCGGCAGTCTGGTGAGCCTTGATAGCGCCAAGCCGGATTTTGTCCAGGCCGCTAACACCAACAACGGGTCACGGATACTCGGGGTGGCGGTGAACAGCCCGGATTCGCTGTTGGCAGTCGACGCCAGTAACGGCAAGGTCCAAGTGGCCACCAGCGGTACTGCTACGGCGCTGGTCAGCGACGTCAATGGCCCGATAAAAGTCGGCGACCAAGTGTCAGTATCACCATTCGATGGCCTAGGCATGAAAGTGGCTGCCAGCACCCGGATAATCGGTCTGGCCCAGTCCGGTTTTAGTGCCGGCACGCCGGGGGCGACCAAGCAGACCGTCAAAGATAACAGCGGTACTGCCAAAGAGATTGCAATTGGCTCAATCAGAATCAATATATCGCCCGGCTCGGCCAGCGGCGGGTCAGATGAGCAAATCAACAGCCTGCAAAAACTGGTCCGCGGTATGACCGGCAAAATTATCCCGACTGGCAGGATTGTGGTGGCCCTGATTATCACGGTCGTGACGCTGATAGCCCTGATAGCCCTAAGCTACGGTTCGGTCTACAGCACGATTATCTCTGTGGGACGCAATCCGCTGGCCAAATACGCGATCTACCGTTCTATGGGGGCGGTGCTGGCCATGGGCCTGATAACTGCTGCCGTGGCTATGGGCCTGGTCGTGCTACTGCTGCGCTAAGAAACCGCCGCCTATAATCGCCTATAGCGGACTTCTTAAATTTTGCTTAACTTTTTTGGCGGCGCTGGTGGCGGAGTGTTACGATGGTTGCATGAATGACGAACAGCTCAACGATTTAAAACGCTTCATAGATGCCCGTGTTTCGCAGTCCGAAGCTAGGGCTGATAACAAATTTGCTGAACTCCGCAAACAGTCGGCCACCAAAGAAGAGCTGGCCAAAGGCTTCGCCGAGATTCGTAAGGACATGGCCACCAAAGAAGAGCTGGCCAAAGGCTTCGCCGAAGTCCGTAAGGATATGATGGCCGGGTTTGCAGCCATTAGTGATGCCTTGGAGTGGATACATGACCATATTGAGCTTACCGATGCGCGGCTGACGCGGCTGGAACGCCGCACTATCTAAGCTATTGCCCAGGGTGTTGCTACTCCAGCGGCTTGGCTCAAAAGTCATAGTATGCAGCGAATTTGAGGACGGGCAACGGTGATTATTACTACCGCACTCAATCTGTGTGCAGTCGCAAGCCACTGTCATTTTTCTCACATTTGTTGCTGACTGGAAAGAATTCTCATCTGTAATCGTATACTTATTCAGCATTTTTCATGACATTCATGGCGAGTTTCACCTATCGAACGTCAGGGTCTTTTCTAAAAGACCATTCAAAAATGTTGAATACATAAAACCAGACCTTCAGCCCAAAATGGGGCAGAGCAGGCCAGTCCAAACCATGAAGCGTTTTGTCAAAACATAGTCGCTAAACTGTGGATAAACCTGCAACATTTTCTGCTGTCATCACCCCTGTAAAGCTTAGCGTCGTATCTGTTAAATTTTTGCAGTAATAAAGCATTATTAGTGTTCAGAAAACTTGTATCTGTTAGGGACCACGCGTACAATAAGAATTACGCAGTAGTGTGTCCGTAAGTGGACAAAATAAATAAAAAGCGAACAAAACAAGTGCAAACACCCCAGCCCGAGAGCTATGACAATTCGAGGTACGACTCAAGTCTTGAGTCGAGCACTGTTGCAGTGACCCAAAATGCTGATACTGTCAGGGATTCGGCCCCGCGCAACAAGCTGTTCAGTTTCAATCGCCGGGCGGTGATCATTACCGCTACGGCGGTCTCAGTAGTGCTACTGATCGGCCTGGCCTCACTACTGTTGAGTAGCGGCAAGAGCAAACAACGGGCGTCTTCGGTGTCGACCGATTATCCTATCACTGCCCTCAAGGTGCAGGCTATCGCCGCCGAAGACGCCTTGGCCGTGGGTGCCTCTGACCACCTGGCTATCAATGGTCAGCTGCGCGTCTCCAAGACCATTGTCATCGCGCCGACTGAGGCGCCGACCTCTGGCACCGCCGGGCAGATCTACTACGACCAGAACACTAACCAGCCGTACTACTACAACGGTACCCGGTTCGTCAGCCTGGCACCGACTGCTTTCCCGGCCTATGTCGCCAGCCTGGCTTCAACTGCCGCTGCTGTCTCCATCAGCCAAGATGGCGCTGGCCATTACAGCCTTAGCGGCAACGTTGTCGGGGGTAGCGGTGCCAGCGGTCAAATCGCCCTATTTACCGGCGGCTCTACAGTGGCCGGGTCGATCCTGAACCAGAGCGGCAATGCCATCACCGCCAATGGCAGCCTGACGGTGACCGGTGCTACCACGCTTAGTGCTCTCGGCAGCGGTCTGGTGCGCTCTAATGGCAGCGGGCAGTTATCATCTGACATCATCAGCCGTAACGATGCCACCTACCTCAGCGGTACCCTAAGCCCTGCGAATGGCGGTA
>CAXSFI010000011.1:0-6861 GCA_964236675.1 uncultured bacterium | reverse complement strand
AGCAGAAGTCTTTGAGGCAAAGTGGTAGTGTTGCGTTTAGAACTGGAATTCAGCATGCGTTTATTGACATCAGTTATATTTTATGTTATTTTAAGATTGTTGTTGCATATTATTCACAAATATCAATATATGCTGCACGTATTTTAACAAGTCAAACATCTATATAGCGTAATTATTACTACTCGGCTATCAATGCAGACTTATTCATAGCAGAAGAGTGGGCCCCACTACCATGACTCAGTCTGCATTGGTTGATGCACACGAGGCAACTCGCAGTGCTCCCTGCAGAATAATGACGCCTCATTCATTTGTTTTATTCCTGCCGGGACGATTGATGGAACCTAGGTGATAACTACAAGAGTAGTTGTTATCTGGGTTTCATCAACCAACTCGAAAGGAAGCTATTTTCAGATAATCTTCCCGTCTTCCTAACTGCTCTATTAGGAGAAACATGTTCGCTGTACGTAGAATCGTGCTGGCACTGATCCTAGTACTTGGCACACTGCTTAGCCTTTCGGCCGCCCCGGCATCCGCCGCGTCGTCCAACATGAACACTCCTTTCGCAAAGCAAGCGAAGGCGGCTGGCTACCCGCTCGCCTTCATCCAGGCCATCCAGGCTCAGCATCGCGAACAGGAGATTCCGGTCTCTTTCACAGGCAATAATTCCTCGTTGGTAATGCCGATTGTAGGCATGCATGCGCAAATTTTGCGGGCATCAGTTACCTACTGCCCGTGTATCAATGGGACGTACGTCACCAGGGGCTGCGGGATTGCCAACTATGATTTCAAGGCGAAGAACATCGCTCACAAGGTGACGTGGCGCTTCACCATGAGGTTGGAATACTGCTGGAAGTCGACGCTTCAGTACCCTGTCAAGATCCCATTCGCGCCAAAGTATGAGGTCACCTCGTATTGGGATTCGGACACGGTCAACTCCTACCTGACGCACTCCACTGCTAAATGGGCACAAGTGGTGGGCTGGGAGTACCAGGGCATGGACGACAGCGGCCAGTTCGGACCGAAGCGACAAAGCTGGAATGGAAACGCCCATGGTGAGGTCAAAGTGTTCCGCACCGCCCACTGGAAGTACTGCACAGTCGGACTGAAAATCGGCCCGCTCTGTGTCAACAGCTATCCCCGCATCGAGATCGATGGTCATGGCGACGGCAACTACAGCGCGAGCTCGAGGACCTGACATGATTGTCTTTTTCCAGGTCCTGATCGGGCTAGTCGTGGTTGGCTCAGCGGTCATGGTGTGGCGTGGTACACGTTCCGTGCTCTTCACCGGGCTAACGATCGTGCTGCTGCTCGCCCTGCTGATCGCTCCGGCGATTGTGGTTTCTTCCCAAAGCTCGAAGCAGTCCTGTTCAGCAAAGACGGGAGTCTGTCACAGCTAAAAGCAAGAGAGGATGATGCGTCATTGCAGGCGGGTCAGGAGACTTGGAAATTGGTTGCCATCCGGCTGCCGAAATCCTTTTCTTCTGTCCCGCCTTGCATCACCATGATTCGTTATATATGTGCTTGACTGGCCACCCTGTTAGAATATAACAGTGGAAGTCTCTAAAACCATCAGCGATAAATTAGCCCAGTTACCTAAAGAGCCTGGTGTTTATTTTCATAAGGACAGTAAGGGTGAGATTATTTATGTTGGGAAGGCAGCCGTGCTGAATAACCGGGTGCGGCAGTACTTTCAGAAGTCGCGCGGCCGCGACCCGAAGACTGAGGCGCTGGTCAGAGAGATTGTAGATGTGGAGTGGATGGTGGTCGACAGCGAGATTGAAGCCCTGTTTCTTGAGGGTGAGTTAATTAGACGCTACATGCCGCGCTACAACATATTGCTGCGAGATGACAAAGCTCTCAGCTATATCCGGATCAACTATGACGATGCTTACCCGACCGTCAGTACCACCCGGCGACCGCTGGATGACGGCGCCAAATATTACGGGCCGTATAACAGTACGGCGACTATTCGCCAAGCGCTGAAGCTGCTGCGCCGGGTATTTCCCTATGCCACCCGCCAGATTCCGGGCCAGAAGCGGGCCAGCCTTCATTATCATTTGGGGCTGGACCCCGGGCTGGAAGAAGGTCGGACATCACTTGACGAATACCGGACGAATCTGCGGAAACTTATGGCGATTATTGAAGGTAAGCGCAAGACAATTGAGAAAGATTTGGAGCGCGACATGCAGCGGGCGGCTAAAGCCTCGGACTTTGAAATGGCCGCCAAACTGCGTAACCAGTTATTTGCCCTGCGCGGTTTGAACCAGCAAGTGATTTTTAGCGACAAAGAGTTCATGGATATTAGTAAAGACCATGCGCTGAATGAGTTAGTTAACGTGTTGAGCTTGGATAATTATCCGTTCAGAATTGAAGGCTATGACATCAGCCATATGCAGGGCACCGATGTGGTAGCCAGCATGGTGGTTTTTAGTAATGGCGTCAGTAATAAGAGCGAATACCGCAAGTTTAAAACCAAGATTAACCACAATAATGACTTCTATAATATGAATGAAACACTCAAGCGTCGCTTGAGTGAAAAGAACCGCAAGGCTTGGGGACTACCTAACCTGGTATTGATTGATGGCGGTAAAGGGCAGCTGGATGCTGCTATCGCCGCCCGCGACGAGCAGGGCCAGTCCAAAATTCCTTTCATTGGCCTGGCTAAGCGCGAAGAGCAAATCGTCATTATGAAGGGCCACAGTAATGTCACGCTCAATGAAAAAGTTTTGCACGAGCTGAATGGCTACGCCGCTGAGAGTGACGACTTTATATTAGTTAATCTGCCGCACAGCACGAATGCAGTTAAGCTGTTGCAACGTATCCGCGATGAATCACACCGCTTTGCTGTCAGCTATCACAGCGTCCTCAAGCAGAAGCGTCAGGTCAGTTCGCTGCTCGATGAAATCCCGGGCGTCGGGCCGGCCACCCGCAAAAAACTGCTGAAAACCTTTGGCTCGGTCCGTGGCATTACCCATGCAACTGAAGTCGAGCTGACTAGCGTACTTGGCAAAAACAAAGCTCATACCGTCAGGCAATATCTCAAGACACCGTAATTGTTTGCTATACTTGAGGCTTACATATGAAATCCCACTTTACCAGTGACTTCTTTGCAGCCAATAGAGCCCGCCTGCGCGAACTATTCCAGGGTACGGTGCCAATCGTGATTGCCGCTAATGGGCTGCTGCAGCGCGGCGGCGATAGTAGCTTCCCCTTTGCGCAGGACGCTAATTTTTGGTATTTGACGGGTATCGATGAACCGGATTTGCTGCTGGTTATGGACAAAGATAAGCATTATTTGATTGTGCCGGGGCGCAGTGACAGCCGCCAGGCCTTTGATGGCAGTATCGATGCGGTCGCACTGACTGCCAGATCGGGTATAGAAACCATCTATGCCGATGACGCCGGCTGGAAAAAGCTGGACGCACAACTCAGGAAGGTGAAGCAGGTGGCTACCGTAGTGCCAGCGCCGGCTTACATAGGGCAGTACGGCCTGTACACCAATCCGGCGCGGGCCGCCCTGCTGCAGCGTCTAAAATCATCAGATGAAGCCCTGGAAGTGCTGGATCTAAGCCTGCATCTGGCCCGAATGCGCATGGTTAAGCAGGCGCCAGAACTAGCCGCTATCCAGGCAGCCATTGATATTACGCTGGCAACGCTACGCGAGGTGTCCAAGCCGGCGCGTTTGGCCAGGTATGGTCATGAATATGAAATAGAGGCTGATATCAGCCGGGGCTTTCGCCGGCGTGGTGCCGAGGGTCACGCCTTTGCACCGATTGTCGCCAGTGGCGCCCGGGCTGTGACACTCCATAATATCGCTAATAATGGCCCGTTGACCGCCAAAGAGCTATTAATCATGGATATCGGTGCCGAAGTTGAGCACTACGCTGCCGACATCACCCGAACCGTCAGCCTCGGCACTCCCACTAAGCGCCAGCGGGCGGTGCACGCCGCGGTCTTTGACGTACAACAGTACGCCATGAGTCTGCTAAAACCCGGCGTCTTACTACATGATTACGAAAAAGATATCGAGCACTACATGGGTGAGAAGCTGCGGGCTTTGGGCTTGATTAAAACTATTTCGCATGAAGCCGTCCGTAGCTATTACCCGCATGCCACTTCGCACTACTTGGGTCTTAATGTCCATGACGCCGGTGAATATGACCGGCCGCTTGAGCCTGGCATGGTGATCACGGTTGAGCCGGGCATTTATATCCCAGAGGAAGCCATCGGCATCCGGATAGAAGATGACGTGCTGATTACGGCTACAGGCGTTAAAGTGCTCAGCAGGAAGTTGCCCGGAAGCTTAAGCTAGCTTACAATAACGCTTATGAATAAACCGCTCTATAAATTCCTGGTACGTTGGCTGGTCTGCAGTCTCGGCCTGTGGATAGCAGCCAGTTTCCTGAGTGACAGCATCAGCTATGACAGCAAGTTGCGGGTGATTATTGTTTCTGGTTTGGTGCTGGCTATCATCAACTCCTTGCTAAAGCCATTGTTGGTGATTTTGTCGTTACCGGCCATCCTGGTCTCGCTCGGCTTATTCATGATCATCATTAACGGCGCGACTGTTTATATTGCCAGCAAGCTGTACACGCCGTTGCACATTACCAATTTCTGGGCAGCGGTTTTTGCCGGAATCATCATTGGTCTGGTAAACTATCTAGTAAGCACTATCTTAGCGGAGTCTAAACGGGCATAGCCACATGAGTATTTATAACTACATCACAATCGCTTCAGTAGTCTTATTGACTGCACTTATCCTAATCCAGACTCGGGGCGCCAGCCTGGGTGCCGGGCTTGGCGGAGCCGGTGAAGTCAATACGACTCGCCGTGGTACTGACAAAACGATCTTCCAGATTACCATCATAACGGCGCTGGTATTCACGCTGTCGCTGTTAGCGGGCATCATCGTCAAATAAGGCTAGACAAGCTAACTAAACAATAGGATTGATATGGGCTTCAGACTTCTCAGGTTGCGATTTCGCAAGCGTTTCCGGCGAGGTCAAAAGCAGGTTGAGGACTTCGGTGCCCAAACCGAGCGGACGATTGACCGTCATGTCTTTAAACGATTCAGCCGTTTGCGGCCAGTCCGCCGCTTTGTTATTAGCTGGCTTCTCTTACTGGTATTGGCTATCAGTGGTGTTTTAGCCCAAACCGTATCACTGAGCGACTATTTTCAGACTTACCAGCCAGTGCCAGGTGGCATTTATACTGAAGGTGTGCCCGGCCGTTTCACGACAGCCAATCCGCTCTTTGCAACCAATCAAGTCGATACCAGTGTGTCACGTTTATTATTCAATGGTTTATTTACGTATGACGCCCAGAACCGTTTAGTGGGAGAGTTAGCCAAAAGCTTCACTACGGATGAGCGCGGCACTACTTATACGGTCCATCTAAAGCCGCACCTGACCTGGCAGGATGGTAAGCCACTAACCGCCAGTGATGTTGTTTATACCTACCAGACCATTCAGAACCCCGATGTTCGTTCACCGCTGCTCAGCAGCTGGCAGGGCATAACCATTACGGCGCCAAATGACTCGACAGTGGTGTTTAAGCTGCCTGGTGTCCTGGCTTCATTTCTCTACAATCTGACTACCGGCATCGTCCCACAGCACCTGCTCAGCACCGTCACACCGGCTGACCTGCGCTCGGCTGACTTTAATACGGTGCACCCGATCGGCTCCGGACCGTTTAAGTGGCAAACCATCCATGTCACCGGTAATGATCCCAATACCCAAGAAGAGCAGATAGCGCTGGTGCCATTCGCCAGCTATCAGGGAGGTAAGCCTAAGCTACAAGAATTTATCGTCCAGGCCTATGCCGACCAGACGCAGTTGGCCCATGCTCTGAAGACCAACCAACTAACAGCGGTTGCTGGCTTGAGCGATGTGCCAGCTCAACTAGCGCATGACAAATCAATCGACCGGCACAACCTGCTGCTTAGTGCCGCCACAATGGTTTTTTTCAAAACGAGCACCGGCATAGTGAGCGATACGGCGGTTCGTCAGGCGCTGACCAGTAGTACCGACGTGCCAGCTATTATAAACTCACTGCGCTATCCAACGCACCAGGTCCGCGAGCCATTACTCCAGGGCCAATTGGCTTATGATCCAGCGACGGTGCAAGCCGGTTTTGATCTTAAAACGGCTGCCACCAAGCTAGATCAAGCTGGGTGGGTGATGGGAAAGAACGGCATTCGTGCCAAAGCCGGTAAGCCGCTGCGGTTCACGCTGACGGCTAGCGATTCAGCAGAGTACCGGGGAGTCTGCCGGTTGCTGCAACAGCAGTGGCGCGGTGCCGGTGTTGACCTGCAGTTGCAGTTTCAAGATGCCACTAATTTTCAGAGCTCACTGAGCTCACACACTTATGATGCGCTGCTCTACGGTATCTCTATAGGGGTTGATCCGGACGTGTTCGTCTACTGGGATAGCTCACAGGCCGACATCCGTTCTGCCAATCGCCTTAATCTGTCTGAATATAAGAATGCCACGGCTGACGCCGCCCTCGAAGCCGGTCGGACCCGGATTGGTGAGCAGCTGCGAACCATCAAATACAAACCGTTTTTGCAGGCCTGGCAGCAGGATGCGCCGGCCATCGGACTTTATCAGCCCCGCGTGTTGTACCTGACCACTGGCTCGGTAGCCGGCTTTGTCGATCATCCGGTCAATGATGCCACTGACCGCTTCTACAACGTTCAGAACTGGGAAATCCGGACCGCCAAGGTCACCAATAAGGGATAATATCGGTAAAGCAGGCTTGAGTTTTGGCCGCAAAACAGATAAGATATGACGGTTCACTCAGACCGTGCGGATGTGGCGGAATGGTAGACGCGCTAGTTTCAGGTACTAGTGTTCGCAAGAA
>CAXSFI010000010.1:0-11631 GCA_964236675.1 uncultured bacterium | reverse complement strand
GTATTAGGCACGCCGCCAGCGTTCATCCTGAGCCAGGATCAAACTCTCCAAAAAAGAATTTAACCTTAACTTCAATCGAACATGTAGCTCTCTCAGATGACTCTTTGAGCGCTACACTGACTAATTTAAACAAAATTCTTGTGTGTCACCTCTTTAGAAACTAAATGGTGACACGTTGATTGACGTTGATTTGCACTATTCAATTTTTAAACATATGTCTAAAAACAAATATTCGTCTAATTGTTAACGATCTTGGCCGCTTCCGCAGCGCACTCCAACGGCAGTTCGAGAGACAATCAAAGAGACCTCAAAAAGCGTTCCTCTGAGCATACACCGTAACGACCCCTTAGGTCAAGAAGTAATTTGAGTAAGATTGGCTGCGGTCAGCCAGACGCTGAAAACCACGTTGCCGTGCCCTGGTCTCCAGTACTTCCAGCAACTGCTTACCTATATCCCTGCCGTGAAACTCAGCGTCAACTTTCAAGCGCATCAGTACTGCCTCATGCGGGCTGGTCAAACTCATAATCAAGCTCCGAATCAGCGAGACCATAGAGCGCCTGCACCTGGCTGGCGTCTATTATGGCTTGGACTTCTGCTGACGGTATTAAATAGGCCACTACCGCGGAGTGGTGAATAATATTGATCTGCTCGCCGTGGTAGAGCATTTCCAGACAATCTTTTAGGTGCGCTCGCAGGTAGCTGGTATTGATATTCATAGTTCCCCAATTCGACTTGTACAACTAACTGTACAGTCTATTGTACAAGTCGAAATCGGCACATCTAAAACCCTGCTATTTTGGAAAATTTTAAGCAGAATTTAACATTTATGGCGTAGTGTCGGCTTGATGAAAGATGCCGTCAGCATCGATAATGATAGTGTCGTCTTTAACATTCGGCTGACTGGCACGGGCCGGGCCGCTGGCGCGTGGCAGCACCATAGCTGGCGAAGCCTCAGTGGCCTTGTTGTCTTTAGAGTCATCCAGACGCTGCCGAAGCTGGTCTGCAATCTTATCAACCTCATGTTTGACCAATGTATCACTGGAAATATTGTTAGTGGCCTGCGTGGGCTCTACGGAGTCCGCAGGGGGCGTTGTCAGCGCCTGGCCGGTTTGCTGGAAGTGCAGGCTGGCCTCATCGCCGGCCTTGGGTACTGCCGATACATCGGTTGCAGGTGCGCTGATGCTGGGGGCCGAACCATGCGTACTGATAACATGACTGATCTCTGGGGGCGAGGCGCTGACAGGCGCCACGGCGGCTGGGGCTGGTGTCGGCGCTGGCATTGCTGTTGGCATAACGGCTGGCGACGGTACGCCCTGCTTACGTTTGTTAAGCCATTCATCCAAAAATGAGCCGCTACCAGCCGGGGCTGGTACGGGTGGCGGGCTGGCAGCCAGCGCCGGGGATACAAACGGTGAGCCGGGCGCTACCGCCGGCATCACCGACTTCGGCTCTTCCTTGATAGCCATGCGTCCAAACACATCCTTTTCAACAGTGGCTTTCGGCAGGCCGTACTTGGCGGCGGACAGCTGCTTCAGAGCATCAAACAGCCGGGGATTGGGCGTGCCCAGCGGCGGCAGCGTCGCCATACTAAACGGCTGCGTCGGCACGCCACCGATCAAAGTGCGGACAATCGTATTGTAGTTCGGTACCCTCAGCAGGTCGTCGCCGTCAAACACCGGCTGGAAGTACTTGCCCAGGCTCTCGACGTCGTTCTGCCCAATACGGAAGGACACTATAGTACCCATGTTGCCGAACACCGCATCCCGGATCTCCGGTGTCAGCTGCGTAGTAAACTGGTTGGCGACGATCAGGTTGAGCCGGAATTTACGGGCCTCAGACATGATGGTGGCGAACGAATCAGTCGAGAAGTTCTGAAACTCATCGACATACAGGCTGAAGTCCACCCGCTGGTCTTCCGGTATGTTCGACCGGCTCATAGCCGCCGCCTGGAACTTCATGACGAAGATCATGCCCAGCAGCTTGCTGTTGAGCTCACCGGTCCGGCCCTTACTCAGGTTCACCAGCAGGATCTTCTTGTTATCCATGATGTCGCGCAGGTCAAAGGCCGATTTGGTCTGGCCGATGATGTTACGCATCATTTCATTGCTCAAAAAGGCGCCGAACTTCGAGACGAACCATGCCGTCACCTCACCAGACTCATTGGAGCGCTGCGAGGCCGGGAATTGCTTCTGCCAAAAGTCCAGCACCGTCTGGTCGGTGACATGCTGCAGCTTCTGCTTCAAAAATGCCGGATCACGGAACAGCTGCGGGATCTCCACAAAGGTGCCGCCGGCCGGGTCAGCCATAATGGCTAGCGCTGCGTTGCGGAACATATCCTCATAGCGCGGGCCCATGATGCCTTGGTGCTGCGGGTCATAGAGCTTGTAGAGCATGTTCAGGGCTTCCTGGATCAAAAAGTCCTTTTGGTCGGGACTATGGAACTCAAACAGGTTAAGCCCCATTGGGTAGTCCATCTCGGCCGGCGAGAAGTATATGACATCCTCGGTGCGCTCCTTGGGGACCATCGACAGCAGTTTTTCAACGACATCACCATGCGGATCCACAAAAGCAAAGCCGTTGCCGCTAATCATATCCTGCAGCGCCAGATTCTCCAGGAAGACCGACTTACCGACACCAGTCTGACCTACCACATACATATGCCGCTGCCGGTCGCCGATGTCCAGGCGGATCGGCTTCTTGGCACCACGAAAGACGTTATAGCCCAGCAGCAAGCCATTATCGGGGATATTGCGTGGACCATCGACCTGCTTGCTGTCTTGGCGCGTCAGCTGCGAGGTCGGAATGCTGCGCTGGTCCGGGAAGTGGAACAGCGTGGCCAGCTCGACGGCATTGAGGATATTCTTTTTCTTGGGGGTCTGCGGGAAGAAGCGCATCAGATAAGCCGTCACCAGCGCATCGACATCTTTGGCCGGCGTGTATTTGAAGCCGTTCCTACCGGGTGCGTCATATAGCGAGAAGCTGGCCACGACATTGCTTAGGAGTGCTTGGGCCCGCTGGCTTATGTTCGACGAAGCGACGACTCTTATAAGTACTTCAAACCCGGCGTGGCGGGTTTTCTCATCAATCGCGTCCAGCGTCGATTGCTCCAGGCTGGACAGTTCCGGTGGTTTCTTTTCGTCTTTGCCGCTGGATTCCGGAGGTTTGACCAAAGCCGTAGCCAGGCTCTTGGCAAAACCGCCAGCGCCACCACCCTTGTCATGTCCCTTGCGCTTCTTACTGGCGTGGGCACTGGATGCCTTTCGCCAGCTGGGGTTTGCCGGTCGCATCAGGATCTGGATAGCAGCGCCGTCTTCTTTGCCCAGGCTGGACAGTGCATTTAGTAATGACTGCATGCCGTCACGCTTCAGGTCCTGGTAGGTGGCTATCGGGTAAGCAAACGGCTCCTTGAGTGTCAGTTCCCCGCCGACGGTACCATTAGCTTTACCGACCTGACTAAATATATTGTGTTCAGCGACTTCTTCCAGCCGGGCGGTCGGATAGGCGCTGACTATAGCCTGCTTCACCACTTCCAGCAGCGCGATCGGCACGGCCGCATAAAAGTAGACGAAGCCCTGCGTGCCGACAATCTCAAAGGCAAAATGCCGCTGCCCATAGAAATTGCTCTTAAAGCCTTTCTGAACGGTGCTCGATATAATGTTATAAATAATCTGGGCCTTACTGATGGTCTCTTCCGTGACGTCACGGACGTCTCGCCCGCCCAGCTCAGTATCGTCACTGGGTGGTGGCAAATGGATCAGCAGCGGTACAATTTTCAGCCCGCGCTCATAGTTTTTTTGCTCACGAAAACCACGCCTAAGTTGCAAAAAAACTATTGGCGCAGCAATCAAAATCAATACGAAAATAATCAAAATAATAGTAATAAACGTTGCCATTTTTACTACTCAGCCATCTTTATTTTCTTATCATAACGCTTCTGCATATAATCATTTTTGAAAACCGTCAGTTCCTGGCTCTGTTGGTAAGGATCATTCCGGGTTTTGGCGACGATCTCTTTAGCTTTGGCGACCCATTCTTTTTCTATCAGATCCTGGTCGTCTGCGACAGCTGGCACAACAATGTCTGTTGTTGGTGCAACAGCAGGTGGAATGCTCGCCGGCAATGGAATTGCCGCTACTGGCATAGCTGCTGCTGCCGGAACAGCTGGGTTTGGGGCGACAGCTGGCGGTAGCTGCTCAGCCAGGTTAGGTGTCTGCTCCGGTAGGGGTTGCACCTGCCCTACATGTTGCTCGGGCAGCACATTGTTAGTAACCGGTGCAGGCAGACGTAATTCAGGCCCAGTATTAGTTGTTGGATTCATACGTCTTATTATACAGCCTGAGCACTCCTCTGGGTAGTGCGTCCACGCTATTTCGGCTGGGGCTTGCCACGGCCGTATGATGTATAGACATAAGCGATCACACTCAGCAGCGATAACACTACGATATCACGGGGACTAAGCTCGCCCAGCGACTGCAGGGCAACGCCTAATGCAACAGCCAGACCTATATATAAGGCTAGGCGTCGCTCGTGACCACCCAGCGGCAAGCCGTAGAAGACCAGCATTGCCAAGAAGCCCCGTAGTAGGCCATAGATGCTCAGCGCTACCAGCACAAAGCCGACGATCAATAACGCTGACGGCACCTGATTGGGGTTGGTCATGGTAAAAAAAAGGCAGTCAGCCAGGAGTAGCGCTAGCGCAGCGGCAACGTGGCGGTGTTTTGGAACATAGATAGAGCTTTTCATGAGTGATAAATGGTGCTAGGGCAATAAATCCGCCGTAAAATGTATTAAACTATTGTGGCGCTTATTGCCCGTAGCGAGACTGACCGCTCTAGTAGCCTTTAGGGCTAGATAGAGCGACATACGGACTTCAGGTGGAGGGCCCCGAAGATTTCCAAATTGTAAGTATTTTTGTTTTTGTGACTTACAAGTTCTAATGTAGCACGCTGGGCGCAAATTGTCAATCCTCTTGTGCTTATATCAGGCTGCTGGGCCTAGGCAAGCTTTTAACTGCTTGCCCCAAGACCTACTGTCATAATTCTCAAGTATTTCTCTGACTACCCATATACTCACCCCTGATAGTAATGTCTCAGTCAGATAAAAAGCTGACATTCTTCTGTTATTGTTACCAACTGCATTACTTGGATCGTCAGTACATTTGCTGAATAGTACCGATGTCACCCCAGGTATAAAAGAGTCAGTCAGTAAATAACTTGAGAATAATGACAGTAGTCCAGCATGGTACCGGCAGGCATCATAGCCATATTCCATTATGCAGCCTTGTTCAGCCGTTTTGCGCGGCTATAGACCTGACATGTAAATATACTCAGCCAATACATTCGTAGACAGTACAACGTGGTAATTTTCATGTCTACGGTGTTATTTATATAAAGTAAAGCGGATAAACTACAGTGGTAGGGACTTATGCACAGCTTTATCACAAATTAACCATAAATGTTATTGACGCAGGGCCTTGTATCTAATAATATAAGCGTAGTACTGAATAAATTAAGTACTCAAAAACAAAAAACCGACAAAAGAAACAACGACTTCTCGCAGGTCGTTGTTTCATACAGAGCGCTGGTCAAAACAGCATAATCAGCGCCCGAGAGACCAATAAAACAAAACGTCAAAACCAAAATCTTAAATTATCCTTAAAATAGCTTGCGCCTAACAGCCGCAAGCTATTTACTTTTATAAGCACAGTAGTAGATCCATTTCATCAATCCACCATAAAGAGAGGACTACTCCTGTGAGCGCTGCCGTTCAAAGCATCATTTCCACCGGTACTACCGGAATCATTGTCGACATTGAGTGCCATTTATCCAATAACCTGCCCAAAATCGTGATTGTTGGCTTCGCCAACAAGGCCGTCGAGGAATCTAAGGAGCGTATCAGGGGTGCTTTCGCAGATAGCCAGATAATGCTACCCCGCAAACGCATCACTATCAATCTGGCACCAGCCGATATTCCCAAGGCCGACAGTGGTTTTGACTTAGCCATCGCTGTCAGCATTTTGCTGGCTAGTGAACAATTGCCAACCAAGTTTACTAAGCGCGAAGCCTTTGTCGGTGAGCTGGGGCTGGACGGCAGCATCCGGGCCGTCCGTGGTATCATCGGCAAAATTATGGTCGGCCGGGCGCGCGGTGTCGTCACATTTTATATACCGGCTGCTAATTTACAGCAAGCGCAGTTAGTCCCAAATGTCACAATAGTGCCGGTGCACAGCCTGATCGAACTGTATAGCTATCTGCACGGGGTGCTGCCGCTCCAGCCTGTTGAGACTGGCACCGGTATCTATGACCAGCCGCCCATGTCGCACAATGACGACAGTTCGTATTTTGTTCAGGTAAGTGAGGTAGTAGGGCAGCCCCGGGCTAAGCGGGCTTTGGAGATTGCCGCCGCCGGCGGCCACAATGTGTTCTTTAATGGTCCACCTGGCACTGGCAAAAGCATGTTGGCCAAGGCGCTGCCGTCAATCTTGCCGCCCTTGTCACGCGAAGAAATGCTGGAGGTCACCCAGCTGCACAGTCTGGCTAGTCATGAATATGAGCGCATCATCACTGAGCGGCCATACCGAGCGCCGCATCACAGCGCCAGCCACGTAGCCATCACTGGTGGTGGCGGCAATCTGCGGCCTGGTGAGATCAGTCTGAGCCACCGCGGTGTGCTATTTTTCGACGAGTTGCCGGAGTTTGGCAGAACAACGCTGGAAGCGCTGAGGCAACCGCTGGAAGACCGCGTCATCAGCATTGCCCGGGCTAAGGATACGGTCGAATACCCGGCCGACTTCATATTGGTAGCCACCGCCAACCCCTGTCCCTGTGGCTATTACGGCACCGAGCGCTGCAGCTGCTCGCGCCAGATTCTGCAGCACTACCAGCGCAAGATCTCCGGCCCGATACTTGACCGCATCGATCTCTACAGCAACGTCAGTGAGGTGCATCATGACAAGCTGCTGGGTCACTCAGTGGATCCCGAGGCCGACCGGCTGCTCCGTGAGCGCATAGCCGCCGCTCGTGAGCTCCAAGCCACACGCTACGGCTCGCACCACAAGCTTAACGCCAACATGACCAATGGCGATATCAAACGCTGGGGGAACGTCGACGGCCAGGCCGCCAGCTCGCTCAATGACGCCGCCCAGCGCATGAACATCTCGGCCCGGGCCTACATGCGGGCCGTCAAAGTCGGCCGCACCATCGCCGACTTGGCCCGGTCCCCTGTCGTGACCGAAGCCCACATCAATGAAGCGCTGGCCTATCGGCGGCCACTCGATCCCGTGCCGGTGCAGGCAGGTTGACCTCTGTCGGCTAATCTGTTAAACTGGCAGTACGTTAAAATCAACAAGTAAGGAGTGAATTTATCGCTAAGTACACCCGCCTGAATAACGATATTCGGGCCTCTCAGATGCGTGTCATCGATGCCGATGGCAAACAGCTTGGGATTCTCAGCAAAGCCGAAGCACTGCAGCTTGCCGCCGACCAGGAGCTCGATCTCGTCGAAATCTCCCCGGACGCCAATCCACCGGTCTGCAAGATCGTCGATTGGGGCAAGTTCAATTACCAGCGCACCAAGCAACTGCAAAAGAATCGCAAAACTGCCAAAACACTTGAGATGAAGCAAATCCGCTTCGGGTTAAAGATCGGTGATCATGATCTGGCGATCAAAATGAGCAAGGTCACCAAGTTTTTGGAGGCCGGCCATAAGGTCAAGATCACGCTCTTTTACAGAGGTCGTGAGCAAGCTCACAAAGAAATCGGGTTCAAGATCGCAGCTCGAGTGATTGATGATTTCGGTGACGCCATCGTCGTCGATCAGCAACCACAACTAGCCGGTAAACAACTAAACTTCGTCGTAAGAAGCAACCCGTCCTACAAGCCAGTTCCGACAGCTCCAGCTCCAAAAGCTGCAGTGGCCGAAGAGCCAGAACTCGTAGCAGCGGAAGCTGGAAAGTAATCAAGGAGAAACTGATGCCCAAACTCAAAACCCACAGCGGCACCAAAGACCGCGTCAAAGTCAGCAAGAACGGAAAGATCCGTGTTGGTCACCCCAACATGAACCACTTTTTGGGCAAGAAAAGCGGCAGCCGCAAGCGCAGCCTGACCGGTCTCAGTACCCGTACCGGCACCATGGCCAAAACCATCAAGAAGAATTTAGGAATCTAAGGCCGCAGGCCTTTAAAGGAGAACTACACGTGAGAGTCAAACGAGGAGTCGCGGCCCGAGCCCGACACAACAAAATCCGTAAAGCCACCAAAGGCTTCAGCCACCCGAACCGGGTTAGTATCAAGCGTGGCCGCCAGGCCGTCACCAAGAGTCTACAGTTCGCTACCCGCGACCGCAAGAACCGCAAGCGAACCTTCCGCGAGACCTGGAACACCCGTATCAACGCCGGTGCCCGTCTCAACGGCACCACCTACAGCAAGCTGATTGCCGCCCTCAAAACTGCCAGCATTACCCTCGATCGTAAGATCCTGGCCGAACTTGCAGTCAATGAGCCAGCCGCTTTCACCGCCGTCGTCAAAGCCGCGACTAAATAATAGCCAATCGTCTAAATTTTGCTCCGACGCCACCGTAATCTACACTAATCCGGTCTGCTTGAGCAGTGCCTTGTCTCTGGTCAGAATCGAATCAACTTCACCGCAGAGGTAGTGAGCCAGCATTAGGCAGTCAACAAATGCCAGCTTGGTCGTCGCGAAAGCTTCGAGAGTCACCGCTAAGAGATCTTGGGCGTATGAAAACTGCTGAAGCGCCAATACAGCTTTAAGTGCTTCGACGGCTTCGTTACGCGCAAATCCGTACAGTTTGGGCGACGTCAGCACATAGACGACTTCGGCGATCATGGCACTATCCACCAAAATACTGCCAACCGGCATGGCCATTATTCGCTTGAGAACGGACTTCGCCACACCAGGCTGGTCATTAGTAATTATCCTGACAAATATATTGGTATCGACTACGGCAGCATACGCCATTTTAGATGCCCTGTTTACGCCATTGCTCAAGCCTTGTTTCTACATGCTCCTCGATTGCCTCCATACGGGCCAGTCGCAATTCTTTATCTGATAGCGAACGCTTGATCAGCTTTTTATTACGCTCCCACATAGCTTCGATGCGCTCCATAGCTTCGGCTTCGGGCTTGAGCACAATCTCGTCGCCGCGTTTCTCCACGCTGAACTGCCGGGACGGCCCCAACCTGAACTGGCGGACGATGTCCACGGGGAGCGTAATCTGATTTTTTACAGTAAGGGTTGCAAGCTTCATACATTACATTATAGGACATTCATTACTTTTTTCAAGACAGGAATGTCATCAGGTTGATAATAACGAAGTAACGCTCTTCACTTACGGGCGTCAACCAGAAAAGGCAGATTTAGGTGAAGCAACTTCTGATCACCGGTCACAAATTGCAGATATTCTGCTTTGGCGTGTGTCACCAACATTCGGTCAAATGGATCGTGCCGTTCCTGTCCTCACTAAGTAACCAGATTAAAACATGCGTATCCAAGAGAATGCTCACGTCATATCCCGATCTTTTCCGTACACCATTTCCTGAATTTCGGGGATCAAGTCATCTTATAATAGTAACTGGTCAGACGAGACCTGGTCAAACCATTTCAATACTTAAAAGCTCTGCGTCAGGCAGAGCTTTTAAGTGCTAGATTATCTATAAGCCGGGTTTTGTCCTACCGAAGTAGGGCTAATCATCTATCTAGGCTTGCCGTTGCCGACAAGCTCGAGCGGTTCAGCGAAGAATCCTCAGCGGGAAACTGTATCCTTTAGGGACAGAGAATCCATCTCCTTGCAGCAGGCAGGGTTTACCTCTTCCACACGTCGCCGTGCAGAACTGTGAGCTCTTGCCTCACTCGTTTCACCCTTGCTGAGCCAAAGCCCGGCGGTATCGTTTCTGTGGCACTTTCCCTAGGCTCGCGCCCGGTCGCCGTTAGCGACTGCCCTTCCCTATGCTGCCCGGACTTTCCTCGTGGGCATTTTAACCGCGATGGTCGGTGGATAACGCTTATTTTCATCACAAAGCATAGTGACCACCTCCCTCGCCGGCAAAAATGCCCACGCGATTAGCCGATAATCTAGCAGTAGCAGTATACCACCCCTGTTAGATAATGTCACGCTCTGCTGTGTCGGCCTTGGCCAGCTGAGCTTTGAGTGCATGGGCAGCGGCTTTGGTGTTTCCGGGCCACAGCATAGAATTCTTGCATGTACTGCCGTACCGTACCCACGCTACCGGGCCTGGTTGGCGATTGAAATAGTGTACCGCACCGCGCATAGCACCCATGTTGCCTTCGGCGAATACCGTCAGGCGACCGCTCGCCATCTGGCCATGATAAATCGGCCCGGCCACGCTTGGCAGGTCGGCAATACTGTAATCATCATCTATAAAGTCCTCGACAAATTTTCGCGACATACCTCTGGTCGTGAAGAAGACCGGTTGGCGGCTGGTGTCGATCGGCGTGTCCGTCAGAGCCAGTTCGACCGCACCCTCACCTTGGATGTTGCGGTGCACGGCCAGACCACGGTGCCGGGTGTCCAAATGTGGGCCCTCCCCGGCCAGCTCAGAGGTGAAGGCCTGCGTGAACAACACTCGACTGTCGGCCACTGCTAACGATGCTTCTTCTATGGTGCCCAAGATGCCAACTAATGAACGGCCGCAAACTATGCTCTCGTGCACCTGAAAACCAGGCAGCTCATTGGCATAGGCCTGCTCTGCCAGATCTATGACAGCGGCATGCGAGGTAGCTACCGCCAGCTCATGAAAACGACTCATAATTTATTATAGCATGTTTACTGCTTATAGTCTATGGCAGATTGACGCCGAGCTTCAAAGGCGCAACCCGATTAGTGCCAATACCCAAGGCTTCGTCCATCGCCCGGTTTACAGCAGCATCGGCCAGCTTATTGAACTCCCGTGGCACGTGCTGAAAATGAACTTCTTCAAAGGTCTGGGCCAGCCTGACCGCAGCGTCGTGCATGGGCCAGAGCTCGCGGTTTTTAACCTTGAAGATACCTTTCATCTGGTTGACCACCAGCATGCTGTCCATGTATGAGTGCACACGCTTGACTCCCAGTTTCTGGCACTCCTCCAGGGCCATTTTCAGGCCGTTATACTCGGCCTGATTATTGGTGGTGATGCCCATGTACAGGCCGCGGTCTACCAGCACATTGTCTTCCATATCCAGTATAACGAAGCCGCAGGCTGATGGTCCGGGATTGCCGCGGGAGCCGCCATCACTGAAGATTTTTACTTCATCAGGAGCGGGGGTGGCCAGTGGCAGTTCACTGGGCAGCGGGCTGGCCAGCAGCGCGTCTATCGCCGCTGCCATCTCATGGTCCTTGTCGGTGATGTTATGCCCGCCTTCGTGGGTGATCAGCCAGATCTGGACCACACTCCACTCATTCTCCCAGCGCGGATGGTGCTGATACTCCTCGGCCAGCGCCGCTACCTGGGTCATAAAGGCCCAGGCCAGCTTGAAATTATCGAAGTTAAACTGTTTGTAGAGCCCGTGTTTGGTTTCTTGCCACATACCTCTATCTTAGCATGAGCGTCTTACTGAAGCTTCTGGCGGAACTTCTAACATCAAACGCAACCGTTAAACTAATACTGTAACCGTAGGAG
>CAXSFI010000009.1:0-19666 GCA_964236675.1 uncultured bacterium | reverse complement strand
GCGGATGTGGCGGAATGGTAGACGCGCTAGTTTCAGGTACTAGTGTTCGCAAGAACGTGGAGGTTCAAGTCCTCTCATCCGCACCAACTAAAATTACCCCCTATCAAGGGGTAATTTTAGTTGGTCTGATATGCAGGGGTAAGAACCTCCTGAGCGTTAGCGAATAGAGGTCGCAGAACGAGGACGCGCACAGGAGCTAGCTCCGAGCACGCCGCAGTGGCGGAGGCGACAGCCGATAGTCCTCTCATCTAACCTGTGTTCATATGTGTCTTTTGAGACGCTTTGGGAACAATCAGCGAAAGCACTTAATAAAAGATTGTGCCAAGGTATTCCAATGGGATAATTTGCTAAACTTTACAAAAAAATTTAATCTAAATTTCATGACTCGGGCGTGGCCAGGGTTTAGAATGGGTTATATGAAAGATGCATACCCCAATCAATCGCTAATCAGGCAGGATATCGAAGACATCGTCGGCCGTGTGGTTGGCGAAATTGTTAGCGCCGCCTTTCAGCTTATCGCCCAACAATTTGACGAGGTACGGGCTGAGCTAGCGGGCAAAGCCGATAAAACAGATATCGTACGCTTGGAGCAAAAAATCGATGACAACACTGATAAAACAGATGATCTAACTGAGCAGTGGCATAAGTTCCAGGCCAAACTAGCGCGATTGTCTAACCCGCGGGCAGCATAAGCAATATCACTCTCGATATGCTATGATTTGAGGTAGATTATGAGTAAAGTCGCCCACTATCTTCAAGAGCACCTGACCGGTGAAGTTATGACCAGCACTGATGCGCGGCGTTACTTTGCGACTGACGGTAGCATACTGGCTTTGGCGCCAGCCCTGGTGGCGTATCCGCGCAACGAAAACGATGTCCGCAAGACGGCCCGGTTTACCTGGCAGCTGGCCGAACGTGGACGGGTCATTCCGATTACAGCCCGTGGCTCAGGCACCGATCAGACCGGTGGTGCCCTGGGCACTGGCATCATGCTGGTATTCCCGGCGCATATGAACCGCATACTGGAGCTTGATACCAAGGCCAACACGGTAACTGTTGAGCCCGGTATCAACTATGGTAAATTGCAGCAGACGTTGCATACGCATGGTCGCTTTTTACCACCATATCCGGCCTCGCTTGAGTATTCCACTATCGGCGGTGCCGTTGCCAATAATGCCAGCGGTGAGAAATCGCTGAAGTATGGTGACACCCGCACCTTCGTCCAGTCGCTTCGTGTGGTGCTGGCCAATGGTGAGGTTATCGAAACCGGGCGTATTAGCAAACGTGATCTCGGCAAAAAGCTGGGACTAGCCAGTTTTGAAGGCGAAATTTATCGCTCCATAGACACCATGCTTGAAGATAACCGTGAAGTCTTGATACAGCTGGAGCGTGACGTCCTGAAGAACAACGCAGGTTACGCCCTAGCGAACGTCAAGCACAAAGATGGTTCGTTCGACCTGACGCCATTATTTGTCGGCAGCCAGGGTACGCTTGGTATTATCACCGAGATCACACTGGAGACCGAGGTCCACAACCCACAGCCGAGCGTGCTACTGGCCCAGTTCGACAGTCTGGATCATTTACAGTCGGCCATCACTGAGCTACGGGCCTTGCCGGAACCGCCTAGTAGCCTGGAATTCGTCAATGGCGCGCTGCTCGATACCGTACAGGCATTGAATCCCAACCAGCTCCGTGAAGTCATGACGCCACCATTCCCGGCGGCTAGCCTACTGATTGAGCTGGACGTGCTGGATAAACATCAGAAGCGTCAACTAAAGCGCACTGACAAGATTCTTAACAAATATGCCAGCAGTGTACAGCACGCCGCCAATGTCGAGCAGCAGCAACAGTTCTGGAAAGTCCGCCAGACTTCCAGCACCATTATCGGCCACAATGACGGGCTGAATAAAGCCGTGCCCATCATTGGCGATGCGGCGGTACCCGTCGCCCAGCTACAGGCCTATCTGACGGGCCTCCAGACACTATTGGATTCGCAGGAACTACCGGCGCCGCTATGGGGTCACGCCGGCGAAGGTGTGGTGCATGTGCAGCCGCGGCTCAATCTAGCCCAGGTTGGCGACCGCCAGAAAGCCTTCCGCCTAATGGACGAATACAACAAGCTGGTAATCAGCCTCGGTGGCACCATCAGCAGCGAGGGCAATGACGGGCGCCTGCGTACGCCTTACCTGGAAGCCTTTTATGGCTCTGAAGCCTATGGTCTGCTCCAAAAAGTCAAGCAAGCCTTCGACCCGTACGGCACCCTCAACCCGGGCGTCAAATTTGGCAGCTCCCTCGAAGATATCAAAGCCATCGTACGGGCTGACTTCAACCTCGACCACATTTATGATCATTTGCCGCGCAGCTAATTCGATTGCATAGCGCCACCCGCGCAAGACTTGAGTTTTTGCCCGAGAACAGATAGAATAGCCAGGTTGTATCACCTGCATGCGGATGTGGTGGAATGGTAGACACGCTACCTTGAGGTGGTAGTGGGGGCAACCCTGTGGAGGTTCAAGTCCTCTCATCCGCACCAAAATGGACAACAGATGCGAAAAATCGTCTTTTGCTAAAAATAGTGATTTTTCTTTTATTCTCTAATCTGTTAGCTCGGGTTCAGGTCCTGCCAGCTAGCGACTACTGATATTGCTGATACAGAAATGACGCCAGTTGCTCGGGATGATAGTCGCTATAATAAGCCTCATTCTGCGGGCCCCACTCAATATCCCAACGCTGCATATATGCTTCGTCGTGGCCTTGTACTAAATCTCTTGCTTTTGCTCGTTCCAATGCCAGCTGTGGCGGACAGTCAATCCAAACGCCGAGATCAAACTGACTCATCATTTCGGGGCGGAATAATCGGATTCCCTCGAGTATGACAACGACAGGCAACGGTTGGTCAATTAGGACGCTATCCTCTTCAAAGCCATGAGTTTGGTAGTGCAAGTCTTTGCTGTCATGAACGTCGTGTAGGATACTAGCAACGAGGCCCGAGTCGTAGTCGTCGAATAATCCGGTTCCACGCGGCATTGGGGTGTACATATTGTCGAGCCGAAGGATCTGAGCGTCAGCAATGTCATAGTGCTCCGCCAGTTTGCTTGCAAGTGTAGTTTTGCCGGCGCCAGCAAAGCCAGAAATGGCGATTATGACATGGGGCTTATCCCTCAGCAGAGCATCGGTGCGAGCAACTAGTTCATCAAACATCTTGGTGATGAACGACCTTGCCGACTTGAATCTCAAATGTAGCAACGTAGTCATGAATATTAGTAATGCCTTGTGTGGTCATATAGTGACCCAGGTCTTCGCCGAGGAAACTAGCCTTTACGGCGTCGATGACGCCGCCATGTGCAACCAACAGAACAGTCTTATCGTTGTACTGGTTGTTTAACTCTACGATAAACTTCAGAACTCGTTCTTGCATCTGTCCAAGTGACTCGCCGTTTGGCGCAATAAAATTTGTATCTGTATCGAGCCCAGGATAATCAATGTGTGCCTTGGCAATGCTCACGCCGCCCATATCGCCATAACTAACTTCACGCAATCTGTCAGAGCGTTGAATTTCCTCCGTGTAGCCCAGCTGTCGACTAATCAGATACGCCGTAACAAATGCCCGACCTAGGTCGCTGGAGATAATAACATCAAATCGTATTCCATTTAGTTTAGTCGCTGTTGAATGGGCATCAAGTATCCCTTGTTCGGTCAAAGGTGTGTCCACCCAGCCAGAGAATGTCTGAGTTTTGTTATTTGCCGTTTGTCCGTGACGGGATAGATAGAAGGTAGCCATTACTTTAGCTTACACTAGTTTCTATCCTGATAAGTCGCTTTCAAAGCTGATCTTAATCTAATCAAGCTAACCAAGCAGGTGTTCGAAGCGCGCCGCAGTGGCGCAGGTGATAAAGCTGATAGTTCTCTTAGCCAACTTGTGTTCAAAAGTGTCTTTTGAGACACTTTTGGGAACAATCAGTGAAAAGTAATCTCTAAAAGATCTCTCTGGAAGTCATTTTATTTTGCAATGATTTTACAACAAAGTTTAATCTAAATTTCATGACTCAAGTTAGGGATGGGTTTAGAATAGGATTATGAAAAAGGATAAATACCCGAACCAATCGCTGATCAAGCGGGATATTGAAGAAATTGTTGCTGAGCTATTGGTAGGTGCCTTGCAGGTTATCGCTGACTTGTTCACACAGCAGAATGAAACGATGGCTACTAAAGCTGACATTACCAGAATTGAAAATAAACTCGATCCCACTATTGATGCGGTGGATGATCATTCGACCAGGATCAAGCGATTAGAAGCCAGAACTACCTAGCCAGATGGTTCTGGTGTGGGCGGCCAAATCTGTACTTTATCTCTCGTTAGACCTATTAAGCCACCAGCAGGGCCCAGGCCAGCATCAACTGCAGCATTGCTCAAAATTGCATCAGGATGATAGTCAACATGTAGGCGCTTGCTGTCAGTCATAGGCTCATCAATGGCTTGCAGTTCGGCTCTCTGGAAAACGCCACACGGATATGGTAGTATCATTTGAGCGCTTAGCGGGGTTAAACCGCACGCCTTAAGTGCTAGATAAATACATGGGTGATTAGCTCAGTTGGCTAGAGCATCTCGTTTACACCGAGAGGGTCGGGGGTTCGAGTCCCTCATCACCCACCATTGTAGTAATTACAACATAAAAAGACTCACGGATGTGGGTCTTTTTATATGCTTGGATGCAGCAGCCGCCACCAAACGCTAGGCTTGGTAGGGGCTTGCTCGAGAATTACATTGATTTGGTTGGCCGGGGCAAAAGGGGTGGCAGGCGTGCTGACGGTGCCGACAACTTGGCCGACGTGGGCTGTGGTGTCGATGGGTGTTAGTTTGACGTTGGCGGTCAGGCTGCTGCCACGCCATGCTTGGCTGGTGAGGGGGATCTGGGTGGTAGCTGTCAGGGTGCCGCCCCAAGGTAACTGGTAGCGCCCAACGATCGCCTGTTGCGGCAGGATGTCGACGGTTCCGAAATTAGTCTGGGCCGAGACGATGAGCGGCAGGCTGTTTTGTAGCGCTTGAAATAGTGTGGGTGCGCCGACCAGTGCGGTTACTATGGTGACGGGCTTGCCGTTCACCTGGGTAGTCGAAGCCGAAAGATAGACGCCGCCGGCCTGTTCGGTGTTACCGGTTTTGATGCCGACGATGTTATTGGTGCCGAGCAAAAAGTTGACGTTATCGCTACTGCCAACACCGGGAATGTCGGTGGTGTTGGTTTTGGCTACAATCTGCCGCAAGACTGCGTTTTGCATGGCCTGATTGCCGATGATAGCCAGGTCGTGGGCCGTACTGGTACTGGTGGCTGAGAAGCCGCTGGCGTCAGCGCCGATGTGGGTGTTTTTCAGGCCCAACCCAGACACGTATTGCTCGGCAGCTGCCTTGTAATTGCTGAGTGAACCAAACGCCCAGATGGCCAAACTGTCGGCCAGATTATTGGCGGATGGCAACATCAGTGCTTCGAGTGCTTGATACTCGGTGATTTGCTCGCCAACGCTGACCGGTACGACTGACCCCAGCTGGGCGACGTAACTATGGTAGAGCGTAACATCCTGATCGGTCAGCGTCAGGCTCGGACCGCCCGAACCAAGAGCCAGCGGCTTCTTTTGCAGGACGACTAAAGCCGTAATAACCTTAGCAACACTGGCAATGGGGACTGCCGATTGTTTGCCATGCACGTTCAGAATAGCCGTGCCGGTAACAGCCACGGCTGACTGACCGGTAGTCGGCCACTGCAACTGACTGCCGTTAGTGCCAATATGCAGCTGAACAGTGCTGAGCACCGGACGGATACCAGGCAGCGGTCGGCTCAGTGCATAGTAGCTGTAACCAGCCAATATCAGTACGATTATAATCACAAAAATTGGCCAACGCTTAGCGGATGAGGTTGGGCGCTGATAGGTTGTGAAGCGTGTTGCCATAGGTCCCTTTAATACTAGCGGAATCAGCAGGTTTTACCCAAATCGGACTGCACTTCACCGGCCTTTCCAAAGATCAGTGGCGCACCGCTGATGATAGTTGTATACTGAGACATATCACATAAGGAGTATTTACCCATGGTTATCGCGATTGTCGTCATTGTTGTTATTGTTCTACTGATCGCGTTTGGTGCTGCTATGTACAACGGGCTGGTCAAGCTCAATCAGCAGGCCTCGGAAGCCTGGAGCGACATTACTGTCCAGCTGAAACGCCGCTACGATTTGATCCCAAACCTGGTCAATACCGTCAAAGGTTATGCCGCCCACGAATCCGGTGTCTTCGAAAAGGTCACTGAAGCCCGCGCCAACGCTCTGAGTGCTCAAGGCCAGGGTGTCGCCGCTACCGCTAAGGCCGAAGGTGACTTCCAAAACACCATGAAGAGTCTGTTCGCTGTAGCTGAAGCTTATCCCGAGCTGAAGGCTTCTGAGAACTTCCAGCAGCTGTCGGCTCAGCTAACTGACACCGAAGATAAGATCCAGGCATCACGCCGCTTCTATAATGGTGTCGTCCGTGATTTCAACACCAAGCGCAAAACCTTTCCGACCAACATCTTTGCCGGCATGCTCGGCTTCAAGACTGACAAAGAATATTTTGAAGTTGATGATGCTACTGCTGCCACGCTGCAAAATGCGGTGAACGTTCAGTTTTAAACCAGCCTTTTAAGGGATAATTACGCTACAGATTTATGTATTCCGATATAGCCGCCAACAAACGCAAAACCGTCATCATAATGGCGGTTTTTGTAGCCTTCGTAACGCTGATCCTCTATGTTTTTGATAAGTACATTGGTGGCAGCACTGGTGTATTTTATGGTGGGGTAGTTGGCGCTCTTATCTATACCGTCATTACCTATTACAGCGGCGCCCGGCTGGCGCTGGCTGTCAATGGCGCCCATGAGATCAAAAGCGCTGACAATCCGCGGTTATGGCGGATTATTGAGAATCTAGCCATCACCGACGGTCTGCCGATGCCGCGGGTGTTTATCATCGATGATCCAGCGCCCAACGCCTTTGCGACGGGGCGTGATCCCAAGCGCTCGGCGGTCTGCGCCACCACGGGCATCCTGGACATGATGACTGACACCGAACTGCAGGGCGTCTTTGCCCACGAACTCAGCCACGTCAAAAATTACGATATCCGGGTCAGCATGGTAGCCTTTGCCATGACGGCTGTCATATCGCTGATCGCTGATGTCATGTTGCGCCTGACTTGGTTCCGGGGGGATGACCGCGAAGAGGGTAGCCAGTTATTTTTCGTTGCCGGTATCATTGCGGCCATTTTGGCACCGCTGATCGCTACCATGATCCAACTGGCCATATCTCGACAGCGCGAATATCTGGCCGATGCCAGCGGTGCCCTGGTGACGCGTTATCCCGAAGGCCTGGCCAGTGCCCTCGAGAAAATCGGCCAGTCCGGCAGCGCCATGAAGCGCCAGAATACCGCCACCGCTCATCTCTTTTTTGCCAGCCCGCTGCAAGGCCGCAGCTTAACGAAACTATTCGATACCCACCCGCCGATCGCTGACCGGGTTGCCCGGCTGCGTCAGATGATCGGCAGCGCCTAAGGCATAGTATATGGCGAAAAAACCCTCACCAAAAAAATTACAGCCTGTCAGTACTGCCCGCCGTCTGAAGCAGCCGGATTATACATCGCTAAAACTTAACAAGCGGATTCGTCATCCGGTAAAACTACCGAGCGCTTGGCGTTTGACCAAGCTAACATTGCAGCTGCTGTGGCAGCACAAGCGGCTGTTTATTGGCATCACATTGCTCTACGGCATATTCAATCTGGTCTTGGTGCAAGGTCTGTCCAACACTACCGACTTAACCAGCCTAAAAGCCAGCTTACAACATGCTCTCGGCGGCAACAGCGGCGCACTGACATCGAGCCTGACCGTGTTTGCCGTGCTGATCGGATCATCTGGTAATACTTCGAGTCAGACGGGCGGTGCCTACCAGCTATTCCTGGTCTTAATGGTCAGTCTGGCCACCATTTGGGCGTTGCGCGAAGTGATGGCCGGAGCCCCCGTCCGGGTGCGCGATGCCTACTACCGCGGGATGTATCCGCTGATCCCCTTTATGATCGTGCTGGTAGTGATTGGCTTGCAGTTGATACCGCTAGCTATAGGTGCGACCGTTTATAACATCGTGATCGCCAATGGCATAGCTGTCTACGCCGCCGAGCAGTTTCTGTGGGCGCTCCTGTTTGGCTTGCTGTCATTGCTAAGCGTTTATATGATCAGCTCGTCCATTTTTGCTTTGTATATTGTGACGCTGCCGGACATGACGCCGCTCAAAGCGCTACGCTCGGCCCGGGCATTGGTGCGCCATCGTCGCTGGACGGTGCTGCGCAAAGTCCTGGCCCTGCCGGTGATATTGCTGGTACTGGCAGCTATCATAATGTTACCGATCATCCTGACCATAACCGGCGTCGCTCAGTGGATATTTTTCTTAATAAGCATGTTTGCCGTAGCCGTAACCCACGGCTATCTATACACACTTTACCGGGAGCTGCTACGTGAACAAAACTGATGCCAAACAGCGCATAGCCAAGCTTCGTGATCTCATCAACGACTATCGCTACCACTACCACGTGCTGGACGAGTCGACTATGAGCGAGGCTGCTGCTGACAGCCTGAAGCACGAGCTCAGCCAGCTCGAGGAGCAATATCCCGAGCTCATCACTGCCGATTCACCGACCCAGCGGGTGGCTGGCCAGCCACTTGCCAAGTTCAGTCAGATCCGGCACAGCTCGCGCATGCTTAGTCTCAACGACGTCTTTAACGCTGAAGAAGTGCAGGCTTGGGTCGACCGTTTGGTAAAGCTCGAGCCTGACGCTAAACTCGAATATTTCGCCGACATCAAAATGGATGGCCTGGCTTGTGCGCTGGTCTACCAGGATGGCGTATTGCAGCAGGCGATCACGCGCGGTGACGGCTTCGTCGGCGAGGACGTAACGCACAATGTTCGCACCATACAGAACGTACCATTGAAACTACGAGTGCATAAGGGTTACGAACAGTTCCTGCACGGCCGCACTGAGATCCGCGGTGAAGTCGTAATGTATAAGGCTGATTTCGAAGCGCTAAACGTGCAGCGTGCGGCTGAGGGCAAGCCGCTGTTTGCCAACCCGCGCAACCTGGCCGCCGGCACCATTCGCCAGCTGGATCCAAAACTGGCTGCCGCCCGGCCGCTACTGTACCGGGCTTACGATATCATTCGTGATGACCCGCTGGAGGTTCCGACCAACGCTTTTGCATACGCAGCGATTCGTAATCTCGGACTCTCAGCCAACACCGGAGCCAAGGTTTTCACGGATATTTCACGAGTGCTTGATTTTGCTAATTATTGGGACACGGCTCGACACGAGTTGCCATTTAACACCGATGGTCTAGTAGTAAAACTCAACGACCGCAATTTGTTCCTGCGCCTGGGTGTGGTCGGCAAAGCACCGCGCGGTGCAATTGCCTATAAGTATGCGGCGGAGGAAGCAACGACTGTCGTCAAGGACATAGTTTTGAGCATCGGCCGCACCGGCTCGGCCAACCCGGTGGCCGTCTTCGAGCCGGTGGTGGTAGCCGGTTCGACCGTCCAGCACGCCACGTTGCATAATGCCGATGAAGTGGCCCGCAAAGATATCCGCGTCGGCGACACTGTCATTATCTACAAAGCTGGTGACATTATCCCGCAGGTGTTAAAAGTGCTGACTGAACTGCGCCCCAAGTCTGCTAAACCATTCAATATGGAAGCCGAACTACAGCGCCAATACCCCGAGCTGGAATTTGAACGGGCTGAAGGGGAAGTCGTCTACCGCATGAAACATGTTAGCGGACCGTTGCTACTGAAGCGGGCACTGGAGCATTTTGCCAGTAAAGGTGCGATCGACATTGATACGCTCGGCGAAAAAAACGTCGCTGCACTAGTCGACGCCGGCTTCGTCTCCGACATCGCCGATATATATACGCTTAGCATTGAGCAGGTGCTGTCGCTCGATCGTTTCGCCGGCATTTCAGCCCAAAAATTAGTGGCTGCTGTGGCGGCCGTTAAGACTCCACCATTGGCGCGCTTCATCTATGGCCTCGGTATCCGCCACGTTGGTTCCCAGACGGCTATCGACCTAGCTGAGGCATTTGGTTCGATGGATAAGCTAGCAAACGCCACGCTTGATGAACTGCAAGTCGTCGAAGGTATTGGCAAGGTTGTAGCTGAGTCAATCACTGCCTGGTTCGCCGATGACGACAATCTCAAGCTGCTGGAAAAATTCAAAGACTGTGGCGTAATGCCCCACTATGAATCGCATGCCGGCGGCCCGCTGAGCGGACAGAACTTCGTAGTAACCGGCTCGTTAGAAAGCATGGGCCGCGACCAAGCCGCTGAAAAAGTCCGTGCCCTTGGTGGCAACTTCCAGTCCAGCCTTGGCAAAGACACGACCTACCTGATAGTCGGTGCTAATGTTGGCGCTGCTAAGCTCACCAAAGCCGCGAAGTACGGCACTACCCAGCTCACCGAAGCCCAATTCTTACATATCATTGGTGCCCGTAGCTGACATGCCGCACATTCATAAACTAATCGATTTTGTAATTACGGCGGTTATTGTGCATGACGATAAGGTGCTGCTGGTGCATCATCCACGCTATCAGCGTTGGCTGACACCCGGTGGTCACATTGAGCTGGATGAAGATCCTGAACAAGCCCTATACCGTGAAATTGCTGAAGAGACTGGCCTGGAAGTTGAAATTATGAGCCAGAAACCAGTTGATTTGACGTCCGAGCACAAATTCTTGCTACGGCCAAATCTGCTCGATATCCACCACGCTAACCCACCGCATCGTCACATTGGGCTAGTCTACTTTGCCCGGTCTAAGACAGCTGATTTTGTGAAGTCCGACGAGCATGAGGATATGCGCTGGTTCAACACGATTGAGCTGCATGCCCCCAAATATGGTATATCTAAAGAAGTTATTTTCTATGCCGAAGCGGCATTGGAGCTGGCTAAAAGTTATTAGGACGTCAGTGCTATACTGACTGCAATATGCGTCAGCGCTCCGGCATCCAGTTCAATTGTTTCTCTCCTCCAGTTATGCTGGCGACCATGATTATTGAATTCTCACTGACTATCTATACGCTGTGGCGCTACAAGCTGGACGTTGTTGGCCGCTTGGTGGTCGCTTTGCTGGTTAGCCTTGCCACTTTCCAGCTTGCTGAATACCATGTCTGCACCGGTTTTGGAATGGATGCTGAGCAGTGGTCAAGGCTGGGTTATGTGGCCATTACATTGTTGCCAGCGCTCGGGATTCATCTATTGTATAGCTTAACGGATAAGCCCGGTCGCAAAGTAGTGCTTGCGGCTTACGCTAGCATGTTTGGTTTTGTGGGTTACTTTCTGACGTACAGTACAGCCTTCATCGGCTATAAATGTACAGGAAACTATGTTATTTTCCAGATTGGCGTCGGTCCGGCATTGGCTTACGGCTTGTACTATTATGGCTGGCTGGTAACGGCCATTATACTCGGCATGCGCTGGGCCAATCAGCAGCTAAAAGCTGGTAAAAAATATCTGGCCCGGATGCAAGCCATTCGCAGCCTGATAGTCGGATACCTGGTCTTTTTGGTGCCAACTGCCATCGCCAATACCGTCAAGCCCGAAACCCGCCGTGGCATCCCCAGCATTATGTGTGGTTTTGCAGTCGTGTTTGCACTGCTACTGGCGCTGTATCTGTTGCCCCGAGCTGGCAGGCTACGTGCCCTCAAATCCCAAGCTTAAACTTCTTTTTTGCAGCGGTTTATGGATGGAGTGCTGTATACTTAAGCGTAATAGCAAGCACAACCAATACGAGTATGCCACCGAGGGAAAATCAGTTCAATAGACCGTCGCCAAACGCGGCTTCGCCTCCCTTCCGCAGGGCGGATTCGGTTGATGGCGTAGCGCCACGCTCGGTGCAACGACCGGCGCCTATCCGATCAGTTGGCGCCCGGCCGGCAATAGGCCGGACAAGCGATCCGAACGCTTGGCTGCCGCCCGCATCGGTGACACCAACTCCAACTCAGCCCCCTATAGTATCCTCAGCTCCAGCTGAAGACGATCTGCAGCTAGCCTTAGCCGGACCTACCCCTATGGCAACACCCGCTGCCACTGCTGCCCAACCTTTAATATTTGCCCCAGCGCCAGCCAAAGTTGATCCGGCAACGTCTTCGGAAGCTAAAAAACGCCGGCTTAAGCTACCTAATATTGCTTGGCGTAAGCTGCTCCGCCGTAAAGTCTTGGTCCCGGCTGGTGTAGCCCTTGCAGTCGGGCTGGTAGGCTGGGGAGCATTTGCACTGGTGCAGTACACGCGCACTCAGGCCAGCCCCGACACTATCTTCAAAGACGCCCTCGCTAACGCCTTAGTTACTAAACAAGTCCAAGTGGACAGGCAGACCGGTACCGATCACAGCAGCACGCTACTCGATCTGACAGCACTGAAAAGTCCACGGGTGAGCAGCCAAGCGTCAGTCACGCTGGCCGGCGCTAGCTTTGGCCTCAAAACTTACGGTTCCATCAGCGACACTTACATGTCGTACACTAGTCTGCCGAGCGGCCTCAGCAATGCCACCACCGGTGTCGAAAACCATTGGGTACAGTTGCGCAGAGGTGGCCAACTGCCAGCGGCCATCAACACCACACTCAGCAATGCCGCCGACCCCCGCTACCTAGCCTTCGGACCACTACTATTTGCCAATTTGCCACCTAAAACCAGTCAAACATTGGCCAATTACCTAGTGTCGCACAAAGTCTATGGCTATGATCTAGCCAAGGTTACGTCAGTCCCGCTGGGCAACAAAAAAGCCCTGTTATACAGCGGAACTTTTAATGCGGCAGCTATCCAGATTACTAACCAAAGTTTAGCTACCAGCGAAGGCGTTACCGTAGCCGATGTCCAGCGAGCGGTCGATGCACTGGACATCTATAAGGGTGGCAGTTCATCACTGTATATTGATGCTGGGACGCGCCTACCAGTTCGATTGGTGCTCCACACCAGTGCCGGTCAATCAGTCAGCTATGACTACAGTAATTTTAGCAAGATTAGCCTGCCGAGCCAGCCATCATCAAACATCGACTGGCCTCAGTTCGCCAGCACTCAGCTACAGTTAGAGGCCCAGGCCAGCGCCCTGCAAACCGCTGCTCAGCGCGACGCCACCAGGCAAGCCAATCTGGCCGTTATCCAGTCTGGGCTGACTGACTACTATGCCAAGCATGGCGCCTATCCATCGCTGGCCAATCTCAACAACCAGACCTGGATCGCCGCTAATATGCGCAGCTTTGATCCTGACAGCACCCGTGACCCGCAGGCAAATACTATAGCGCTACTGGCTACACTGCCAGCCAAGGCTACTACTACCATTAACCCTAAAACTAAGGTTAAAATTACCATCGCGGCCACACCTATCTACGGATATGTCTATCAACCAACCGCTGCCGCCGGCAAGGCCTGTGCCAACGAAGCCGCTACTCCCACCGAACAGCTGTGTAGCCTGTACAGCCTGACAGCTACGCTCGGTACCGGCCAGCTCTACACCGTCAAAAACCCCTAAGGTTATTGACAAAAATCCAGAACTGGTTATGATTAGAACAGTCGTGCGCATAGGGCGCGTCAAACAAACATTTCAAACAAAACAGATCTGTAACCGCCCTGGTGGGCGCGCACGAAATCCTGAGTAGCCGGCCAACAGGTCGGCTTTTTAGGTTATAATGCATCCAAGGACTACAAAGGCTATAAGAAACCTCACATGATCAAATACTATTACCAAGACAGCTCCGACATTCAGCTCGGTGAAATCGACAAATTTAAGAAGGGCAGTTGGGTTTATTCACACGCCCCAACCGATACTGAGACCCTGACACTTATCGACGATTTCGAGTTGGAGCCTGGCCACCTCGAGGACGCCCGTGATGAAGACGAAATGCCAAGGCTGGAGCGCGAAGGTGACAAAACCTATCTCTACGTCCGTTTTGCCTACAAGAATAGTCGTGGCGACATCGAAACGGCACCGCTGCTGATCGTGCTGGCACCGGACTTCGTGCTGACCATGAGCCCGGTGCACCTGCCAGCCCTGGATGTTTTACTGCGTCGCCGTGGCGAGTTGGCCACCAAGCAGCGAGCCAAATTGATCCTGCTGATCCTGTCGAATATCAGCGACCAGTACGACATGTTCATCAACCAGACCAGCCGTCAGGTCAAAGCCATTCGGGCTCGGCTGCGGGGTAAGGGAATCACCAATCAGGATCTTATAGCCTTCGTGACTATAGAAGACGAACTTAATGAATTTTTGACCTCGCTACAGCCGACCAACGCCGCGCTGCGTCGCTTACTAGTCGGCCGTCAACTGCGGCTGGAAGAGGACCAGGACATTGTCGAGGACCTACTGCTCAACAACGAGCAGTCGATCGAAGGCATTCGCTCCAACCTGCGCTCCATCAGCAATATCCGCGAATCATATTCGGCCATCAGCACCAACAACCTAAACCGGACCATTACCTGGCTGACATTGGCGACCATCCTGGTAGCGCTGCCGAATGTCTTTTTCGGCATGTACGGCATGAATGTGCCGTTGCCATTTCAGAAACGGGACTGGGCGTTTGAGGCCATCATTACTCTCAATATCAGCCTCATTCTGGCTATAGTCGTCTTTGTCCGCCGTAAACGCATAGTCTGATTACATCTGTTATCAATAATAAATTATTGACAGCTATAATCGCTTTTGGTAAGTTGAGATTATGAGTACCATCAGCTTTTCAACCGAAGACGACATTGTCAAAGACTTCAAAAAGTGGGCCAAAGCTGCCAAAAAATCGCAGAGTGACATCTTCCGCGACATGGTCACAGAGTATCGCTTCAATCAAGAGCTAGATTATTTTGCTGCCAAAAATGAGCAGATAATGACAGAGCTGGGGATAGCAACTGAAGCAGAACTCTACGAATATCTAGAAAGCGGCCAGACCTATGAAGATCGTATTCGACAGCAACGTCTATCTCGCGGCGAATAAACGGGTAGGCTACATGCACGAGCAGCTTCAGCGGGCGGCTCCAAGCGGTCCGTATAACCTGTTTATATCATCAGATATTATTGTAGAAATTCGTGAAAAGCTGGAAGTAACGTTCGATTATGATGCCGTGGACTCTTCGCGATTTGTAAAATTGATCATGAAATACGCCACTCTCGTGTATCCCAGCCGGCGTATTGTAGGAGTTTTACAAGATGCAGATGACCATATCATCTTAGAATGTGCGGTAGAGGCAAAAGCCGAAGCCATAGTCAGTGCCGATAAAGGGTTGCTGCGTCTCAAACAATTTGAAGGTATCAAAATCTTCCACCCGACGATGCTGCAATACTTGAAATAATAATTGGTGGAGCATATCGGATTCGAACCGATCACCTCTTCCATGCCATGGAAGCGCGCTACCAAATGCGCCAATGCCCCTTGTACCGCTTCAAATATGATACCAGCGATTGGCTCAAGTTCAAGCTGAATATGTGTTCCAGCGCAACTTATAGTGCGTACACCTCTGTAGTGCTGATAGGTGAATGCATTGCATACTGCGAGTTTAGGCATACAATAGGTATATAACTAAAATCTTCGGGAGTCCTCACGATGCCATTTGTCGTAATAGTGCTTATCATTCTTTTTATCATTATTGTGACTGGCGCACGCATCATCAATCAGTATGAGCGCGGCGTGGTCTTCCGTCTGGGTCGGGTGGTCGGCGCCGTCAAACAACCGGGTTTCCGGGTGATCATTCCGATTGTTGACCAAATGCGTAAAGTATCTTTGCGCATCGTGACCTTGCCGATCGAGTCGCAGCAGATTATTACCCGTGATAACGTCTCTATCAGCGTATCGGCGGTAGCCTACTACCAGGTGGTTGATCCGATCAAAGCAATTGTCGAGATTGAAAATGTCGTCTCAGCCATATATCAGATTGCTCAGACCACCGTCCGTAACATTGTCGGCCAGAGCGCACTCGATGATGTGCTTAGCCAGACGGCCGCCATCAATGACAAGATCAAAGCCATCCTCGACGTCCAAACCGAAAAGTGGGGTGTCAACGTCAGTACGGTCGAGCTGAAAGACATTCAGTTGCCGGACAGCATGCAGCGGGCCATGAGCAAGCAGGCCGAGGCCGAGCGCGAGAAGCGGGCCAAGATCATTGCGGCTGAAGGTGAAGCCCTGAGTGCCCAGAAGCTGGGAGAGGCTGCCGACATCATCGCCGCTCACCCGATAGCTTTGCAGCTGCGTAACTTACAGGTCCTGAGTGACGTAGCTGTCGAGAAGAACAGTACCATTATCTTCCCGGCCCAATTCATGGACACCATTAGCAGCGTCAAAGAATTCATGGCTCGAGAACAGTAATGTCCCTGGCCGATTACCAAAAACAGGTTGACGACGGTGTGCAACAATACGCCAAGCCGTATTGGCATCCGCTGAGTCAGCTGGCACGCATCACCGAGGAGGTCGGCGAAGTGGCCCGGATTCTTAACCATGAGTATGGCGATAAGCCGAAAAAACCTGGTGATGTCCACGAAGCGCTGGCCGATGAGATAGCAGATGTGCTGTATTCGCTGGTCTGTTTGGCTAACAGCCAGCATATTGATCTCGACTCGGCTATGGACAAAGCTATCAACAAGCTGCTAACCCGCGACAAAGATCGCTTTGAAAGAAAGGTCGGCTAAATGGCCGAGCAAGAGGGAATCTCCAACGCCAAGTCCAACTGGCTTCGGGCGGCTGTACTTGGTGCCAATGACGGCATCGTCTCAGTCTCCAGCATCATACTGGGTGTAGCCGGTGCCACCAGCAGTCGCAATGCTATCTTCACCGCCGGCATGGCTGGCCTGGTGGCCGGCGCATTGTCGATGGCGGTAGGTGAGTATGTCTCAGTCTCCAGCCAAAGTGATACCGAAAAAGCCTACATCGTCGCCGAAAAAAAGCGGCTGGAAGCCCAGCCAGAAGAAGAATTCGAAGCGTTGGTAAAAATTTACCGCGCCAAAGGCATGACCGCCAAAACTGCTCGCCGGGTCGCCACCGAGCTGACCGAACATGACGTCATCAAAGCGCACCTGGACGCCGAATTTGGCTTGGACGAAGACGACCTCAACAGCCCCAGCCATGCCGCCCTGGCTTCAATGGTGTCTTTTACCGTCGGCGGCATTGTGCCACTACTGGCTATCCTTAGCGTCAGCGACCATACAACGCGCATTGTCGTTACGTTTGGGGCGGTCCTGGTCGCGCTGTGCGTCACCGGCTATCTCAGCGCCACTGTTGGCAATGCCTCCCGCCGCCGGGCAATTGTGCGTGTAGTATTGGGCGGCGCCCTGGCCATGGTCGTGACCTACGCCATCGGCCACGCTTTCGGCACAGCAATACAATAGGAGCACATATGCAATTTGATCCCCAACTGCCCAGCCCGTTCTACCGCGTGACATCGCGGGCCATCATCCTCGATGACCAGAACCGTCTGATAGTGGTACAAGACGACAAAGGCAAGTGGCAGATCCCCGGCGGCGGCTGGGAACACGGCGAGACCTTTTTGGAATGCATTCAACATGAACTGCAGGAAGAGCTGGGCGCCGTGGCTGTCAGTGTGGCGCCCGACGTATTCATGTACAGTGTACTCGACCACAAGGGCTACTATTCGCTGCGCATAGCGGCCAAAGTAACACTGGAGAGCTTCGAATTCATGCCTGGTGATGACATGGTAGCCTACCGGGCAGTCAGCCGTCAGGAATTTCTGGCCATGGAGTTTACTGCTGGCGAAGGCCCGGTGCAGGACTATGCCGACCAGATCTGGTCATAGGCTGTTTTACGGTTGCTTAAAGCAGCCGTACTCTGTAAAATGATCTAAGTCCATCTGGTACTTTTGGCTCTTTAGCTCAGTTGGTAGAGCATCGGATTGAAGCTCCGTGTGTCCCCAGTTCGAGTCTGGGAGGGGCCACCAGATAGATTTACGCGGGTCTAGCTCAGTTGTTTAGAGCGCGTCCTTGCCAAGGACGAGGCCAGGGGTTAGAGTCCCCTGACCCGCACCATTAACGAATTTTTTGTCATCAAAGAGCCCGACCCAGGGTTCTTTTAGCGTAAAAGTGGCTGTTGACCCCTTATGGAATGAGCCTTTAATGGGATGAATTGTGAAATCTAAGAAGAAAAATCTTAGTAGTTCATCGATGACCTTAATGTAGCGAACATTTGATAAAATAACACGTTTAGCTCTAAAAATTTTGAGATATTCTTCGTAACTCAAGACTACGTCTTTTTGGGCTTCCAACTTGACCTTTAGCTTGGCGTACGTGATTTCCTCATCTTTAATTGATTTTTCTAGCTCATCGAGATTATAATGTTTGCTAACCTCCGCATTACGAAGAAGAAAAGCATTGGTGTCTTCGTACTGAGATTGAAGCTTACTAATCTTCGACCTCTGACTTACAATTTCAGAATTCAATTCTTGGTTTTTATTCTTAAGTGCCTTCTTTACTTAGCTCATTACAGTTTTATGAGAAGTACTTTCAAAGAGCTTTGCATGACAAAATAAATATGCATTTTCACCCCTACTTTGCTCAGACTTATGGTTTAGGCAGTTACCAATCGTCCTCCTACCAGAATGGCGTTGTAACAACTGGATCCGCACCGTCAACACCCCCGAGCATCAGCAAACAACTCACCAATACTGGTTTTGACATCCTGTTGATTACCACTCTTGCCTCAGCATTGCTCTCATTGTTCGCTTCTGGAAACAACCAAGAAAAACTAGCTAACAGCTGCCCACCACGATGATGTGGCTTGCACATTGTTAGAGAGCGTTAGGCTAGCTGGCATGCCGGTTTGACCAGTTGCGTTAGTTGCAAAGCGCATTGCTGAGGTTGTAGTACCAATGTTATACAGGGTTGCGCCGATACCAGAGCCGCGGGCAAATTGCGGAGGTGTAGTGCCATTTGACAATAATGCGACAAAATAAGTACCGGCTGTTGCTGAGTATGGTGATATGAGTGCCATAGTGCGGGTCATTGCTGAAGACCAGTTGGTTGTTTGGTCGGCGGTAATGCCAACTTGGTTACCCGATGAATCAAACAGTGCGGCAAAGTTTTGGCCTGCGGTTAAGCCGCTTCCGGCGGTGCCGACATGCGCGATGAGATTGGTTATGGTCGCCGCCTGACGCAAGGTTACACGGATTAGGACGACTGTTCCTGCAACAATTACCGCTGAGTCACGAATAACCGATGGATCGGCTGACCAGGCAATAAGGTTTTGGTCGGCGGGGACGGGTACGGCTGAAGGCGGGTGGACATGGTCTGCTCTAGCGGCAGTGATGGCGGTACCGACGGCTGCCGTGCCGGGAGCAACCGGCGTGGTGCTGTTAGTGAGCCGGCCGATTGATTGCCATGTGCCTGGCGTACCACCGGCTGTACAGACGTACAAGCCGCCATTAGTGGTATCGACCACGAAATCGCCAATAGCGAAAGTTCCAGAAGCTGGGGCTGCGCCGGAAGTACCACCGACATATCGAGTGGCGGCTGTCGTACCCGGGAGACCCATAGGCTGACCGTTAGTGCCACTAGCTAGTGTCCATGTGCCAGGCGAACCAGCTGCGGTACAGATATAGAATTTACCGGTTTGATCAACGATGAAATCGCCAACAGC
>CAXSFI010000008.1:0-23488 GCA_964236675.1 uncultured bacterium | reverse complement strand
CTCCTACGGTTACAGTATTAGTTTAACGGTTGCGTTTGATGTTAGAAGTTCCGCCTTCTCTCCTCGAGAAGGTTTTTGCTATACTGCCCACATGCACCTGCATTTTCTCCATTGGTTTCTCAACTTCATCGGCGTACACAACGGTGAAAATGTCTTCTCTACACGCATGTATAACTTCTGGTCGGGCTTCGGCGCCAACATCAGCTTACTTGCGCTTAGCGGTACTGTGCTCGGGGTCTACCGTCATAACCTGAAGCGCTTTGAGGCCCTCAACCTGCTTCACTTTGCCCGTAAAAAAGATAGAGATAGCGACGTTTAATTAATTTGTTACATGTTCACAGCCTGCAGGCTCATCTTATGATGGATCATAAACCGGGCCAGATGTATGGTTTGATAGACTAAAATCGGCAGATGGTGTATCCGGCTACTGGCGGCTTGTTTAAACTCATGCGTTCCGTCGTCATTTCTGGTAAAAGTATTAGACAACTCCAGGATAGTTTCAACAGTCTTTTCGAAAGTGCTATGTTGCGTAGTGGTGGCAGCCTCTTCGGCGATTGCCAAGACCGTCCCCGGCTCTACGATACCATCGGCCACTTCGACGAGTTGGTCGACAGCAATCACGTCTGTAGCAATTAATGGGATTGTAAACTTAGTTTCAACCGCCGACCCTGGATGGTTGCGCCCGGCATTTAAAATCTGTTCTGGTTCAGCTTCGACTTCGGCGTCCGAGAACATCGGTCGATCTTCAGCATGATACTGTGGCTCTGGGTCCTGGATTAAAAAGGGGTCAAATGTCACTATTTCAGCGGCGGCGATGCTATAGTCGAACTCAGTACCATGTTCTGGCGTAGATAATCGTTCTGCTTCAGTTAGGAGCGTCGGTACGTCAGATAGTTGGTTTGTCATCGTTAGCTGCCAGCCGGGTATGATGTCGGGTTCGTATGGCGCCTCCGCCAGCACGAAGGGAGCATCAAATGTATCGGTTATTGTCTCTTGATCTGTTCGATCAGTAACACTTAGCTCGTAGCTAAAGGACGGTTCATACTGTAGCGACGGCGCGGCACTTGGCTCTTTTATGACCGGTTCGACATGTAGCTGCAGCGATAGATTTTGGGCAACAGGCGCTGGCGCGAGCGTTGGCTTAGGCATCACTTCCGGCTGCGGATCCTCGACAGCTAATAAATCTGCCTGCAGGCGAGGTGCTGGTTCTGGCTCCCGGAAAGCCACTTCAGGCTTGGCCACTGCGGACCTTTCCAAATTCGTCTCGGCTACGGTTGGCACTATAGCCGTTTCGGCGACCAGGGCTTCAGCGTTTACTAGCTCTCGCAACAGGCCATCGTTATAGTCTATGGTTTGCCCGAGGCGCCGCGCCGGAGGCGCTAAGTCTGGACTACGGTGTCTGATCGGGTCAATGCTGGCTACTATTTCAGCTGTTTTCACCTGCACTTCGACAACAGGCTTAAGGTGTTCGACTGCCACGGGCTCAGGTGGCTCAGGTGGCTCCGGCTTTGTTTTTGCTACTTCAGTTTGGGCTAAAGCAGGTGTATCCGCCTCGATTTTTCTTTGGCCTATGGCTACTAATTCCAGAAACACGTTGGCTTCTTCGAGGGGCAGTTGGCTCAAAAAAGGACAGCTGGCCCTGGCTCTTTCAGTGTCCTGCGCCGTCTCTGCAATTCCGGCAGCGTGAACATGGCTGAGAGGATCATCCTCCATGCGTTTCGGCAGTCAGCCCGGCTCTTTGGAGTACATGATTGCGTATTCCCTTTTTGGCTGCTTCATAGGCTGGGCTCTGTGTATCCATAAGTTGGAAGCCAATGAATGCGGCTCGAGCGCCATCACCACAAACACTTAGTATATCTTTTATTAGGATCGTGCCCTGAGAGGTCGTAATGGGCATATCTGCCAGATGCGATAATTCTACCGCTTCCAGTATAGCCAGACCTTGTTGCTGGATGTCTTGCTCTGGATTACCAGGATGTTGTTCTACCATTCTTCCCCTATTCATAAGCGGTATTTCTATAGATAGTATAGCAAACTAATCTCTACCGACTTAGGGTTTTATGTGGCAATCTTAATGAGCAACGCAATGCTGTATCATGGGAGTAGTGAAAGATTCTACTACAGACATTGAGTTATCTACCTCAAAGATTGATCGTTGGTATCAGAGCCGCTGGTTGCTATTGGGCATCGGTGTATTACTGGGCGTGATTGGATTATTGGTCATCCGTTTTGCTACTTATACCGTCGCGCATACCCACTACCACAGTAACTTTGCTGTCTATCTTAGTGGCAAGCGCTATGAATTTAACGGCCCGCAATATTATCAGTCGGTAGCCATCTGTAGCGCAGGTCATGGTATTACCATACCTCAGCAACGGGCGCACATGCACGACAACATGAACTCTGTCATTCATGTCCATGATCATGCCACGACTTACGGTCAGTTCTTTGAGAATCTGGGTTGGTACATAGGGCCTGACTTCTTGGAGACTGATAACGGCACCATGTACCGCGAAAACGGCGCCGATAAGCTACATATCATCATCGACGGCCAGGACTATACCGATCTTGGTGCCATCACCAACATGGTCATCAAGGACAAATCGCGGCTGCTCGTTAGTTTTGGTGACATCAGTGATTCGACTCTTGCCCAGGAATATAAAACTGTGCCCAGTACGGCCGGGCACTACGACATGTCGATGGATCCAATGTCGTGTTCGGGCATGGAAAAGATAAGTGTGTCAGACCGCTTGCATCACTTATTTTAAGGTTATGTCTGGTATCGCTTGCCCTGACGAATGACTGTAAAGCCGATTAACACGACAAGCATTAGACTGCCGAAGCTAAGCAGCAGGACGTCGCTGCTACTGCCTCGGTTTTGGGTACTGGTATTGCTACCCGTGCCGGCGGTATCGGCTACTCGAACAATAAAGCTCATATGGAATTTGGCAGAGCTGTCGGTCAGTGATGTGCCGCGCAGATCGATAGTGTAGACATTGATGCCAGGAAAGGTGTATCTGACGACACCATCACCAGCGTTGCCGAAACCGGCTGGCTTGACCACGGCATGCTGCAGTAATTTGCCGTCTGCCAAAACATCCAGGCCAATCTTGTAATCATTCTGCTTGAAACCGCCACCTGCCCGGTCTATCAGGAAATTAAGCACGGTCGGTTCGGCTGCCAGCGGCTCATCATCAGGATCGATATGTAGCACTGCCGAGTAGCCATTATCATTCTTGAGAACATGAGCTTCAGCCACCCCACTACTGCCGAGTATCGCAGCGCAGGCTACCAACAGGCTGAGCAGTCTAATATGCCGCCGCATCGCTACCTCCTGGTGTGCTGCTGGTCTGGGCTTGCACTTTGTAGTGATCACGCTGGTCATAGCCATAATTTAAGACTACCGCCAGACCGATTATCATCAGACAGACAGTGGCTAGCTGCCAGTAGGTGGGACGTCTGGTGTGCCGGATTAGTGCCAGACTGTGCAGACCTAGCAAGCCGGTGGCAACCAGACACAGTGGGATCAACGCCGTCGGTCGCGCCGCGTGAGCGCCAATGCTAAAGGCGTGCAACAATATCAATACCGCAGCGGCGTAAACTAGCCGATGCAGCCGAAACCACCACTGGCCCATCTGACGCATGGCCGCAGTAAACGAAGTGAATGCCATAGCCAACAAAACCAACCAGGCTAAAGCGCCGATCAGGAATGAGCGCTCGTACTCACCTGGTATATTGAATGGATTAGCCAGCTTGAATAGCGACAGATAGGCTATGGTAATGTGCAGTGTCGCGAACCAGGCGGCGCCGATACCCAGCATGCGCCGGGCATCGTAAGCTAACGCCTTGCCTGGTAAGGTTTTGAACAGGCGGCAGACCGGTCCGATTGCCAAAGCCAGGCTTAGGAAACCAACGGCAAACCAGGCATAAGTTTCCTCAAGCCGGATGGCCAACAGATTCGACCCAGCAAAATTGGTCCATGCCCACCACCAGCTTTCCAGTGACAATAATCCAATCATAATCGCTATGTAAAAGCGAATTCCCCGTACCCAATGGTGAAGGATGGCTGTCCAAGTTGCTTGCATGACTATCGGCTGCGATCTATTCAACGATTATTGTGCCGTGCATATAAGTGTGCGGCAGACAGTGGTAAGTATAGGTGCCGGCTTTGGTGAACTTGAAGCTGTAAGTCTCGCCTCTGCCTATAAGCGGTCCGTTTGGTGCGTCCGCGGAGGCGGTGTCGGCGACGACGTTGTGGTGAACATCGTCCATATTGGTCCAAGTCACCGTATCGCCAACCTTCACTTTAGTGACCATCGGTGCAAACATATAGTTGGAGATCTGAACCGCCGTAGTGGCCACGGCAGTGCTGGTATCTATTGATGAGCTGCTTGAACTAGTCGTTTTGGGTGTAGTCATATCGGATTTCTTGTTGCTACCAGCAGCAACTACGCCACCGATGATAATAATGACAGCCACGATGATCCCGAACATCAGCTTCTTTTGGTCTTTCATAGTGCCTCCTGCGTTATTAATCCTCTTGAATCTATCTGATAAGCAAAGTGGGTAAGTCGTGTGACTTACCCACTATTGTACTAGCTTCTAACAACAGTTATTAGAATTTGCTTGGGAACTGAGCGACAATACCAGCGGCTAGAGCACTGAAGATACCTTCCATGTGCTTGTTGGCTGCTGTCAAATCAGCATTTTCCTTGGTGTAGTCCTTGTTGACGTGGTCGTCGATGACGCCAGCAGTCTGGGTGACGTGGTCAGCCAGAAGGGTGTACAAGGTCTTCTCAGGGAGGTTAGGGTTAGCTTTGGCGATGAAAGCGGCCAATGGGTGCGTGTAGTTGGTGTCAATGCTGGTCAGAGCGGCCTGCTTGCCCGCTGCATCACCCTTGGAGTCAGCTACGGCGTAGGCTACGAACTGGTCAAGGTGTAGCTGCCATACCTTGTCAAAGGTAACGCCGGCTCCAGGGTAAACGCTGTCGACAGCGGCACCGAGGTCCTTGCCATTTTGGTTCAGGGCTGCATCGGTAGCTGCAGCGCCAGGGGCACCGTCAAGTGTCTGATCAATTGCAGAAGCAGTCAGGGTCATGTGCTCTAAGCCGAGCGTGACGAGGTCAGCGCGAAGGTCAGATGCCTTCATAGACGGAGCGGCAACTGAAGAGCTTGTCTTCTTGTCATCAGATTTATTATTGTCCATAGCATGACCAACTGCAAAGCCAATAACCAGGCCTACGACTAACATAACTGCGAATAAGGCGACATTGCCTGCTTCGTCTTTGCTTACTTTCTGTGCTTTCATAATAATTGTCCTTTGGCCTGTAACGAGGCGCATTAATTAATGTGACTATTTCATTAAATGACTTAACTAAATATAATGCAAGCGATTTTTCCACATATTCAGCTGTTTATCCTAACCAAAGATTAGGCAGCGCCATTGGCGATAATAGTTGTCAATACTTTATGATAGGTCAGCAGATCAGCTTCAGTTAAACCGTCGAGCAGTTTCTTAAGCATTCTGCTCAGATTAGCCTCCACTGTTTTGATATACTTCTTTCCAGTGGGTGTCGTAGTCAGTAATTTTGCACGAGCGTCGAACTGATTCACAACAGCTATGATCAGGCCTCTGTCTTGCAATTCACGGGTCATCATCGTGATCAGTGGCGGTTTGACCTGCAACAGCTTGGCAACGTCTGTCTGGCGGATACCGTCACGCGATTCAAAGATGATTCCCAACATAGACCAGTGTGTTGGCGTCAAATCATATTCGTTCAGCACTGTCACAACATGCTGTCGCAATAGACGATATGAGCGCATTTGGATAGTGCCGGTGACATAAGTGTGGAGATTCATGCGTAATTGATCTATACTTCCTATTAGTTAAGTTATTTATCTAGATCTTAACTAGCAATTATCTCTCAAAACATAGTTAATTAACTTAACGATTGTATCGCGAAATCCGTAATATGTCAAAGAATACCTCTGGAGCATTGACTCAACCACCGCAAATAATTTTGTCAAGCAGTGAGCAAAGTTGCCTATACATTGCATGGGGTATAAGTAGCATATCAAGCTTATTGGCGATCATTGTCTGGGGTGTATCCAGCCACTGGCATCTGTCGTTTCAAGCTTATTCGTTATTCCCTCTATTGGGGCTGCTGGCATTTAGTTTGATGTGGGCCCACTATATTGCGAGTTTTATCCGAAGCGTTATGAATGTCGACCAATCTGTCTTAAGTGATTATTTCCAGATTACCAGCATGATCGTGCTGGCGCTACTATTCTTACATCCCGGCATCTTAATCTTTCAGCGATTCCGGGACGGCTACGGTCTGCCACCTCATAGTTATGAATCATATGTCGCCCCTGGGCTTGGCTGGGTGACACTGCTGGGGACTGTATCCTGGCTGGCCTTTATGGCCTTCGAGTTTCGCCATAAGTTCGGCGACCGAAGTTGGTGGAAATATGTACTCGTGGCTGGCGATGCGGCTATGCTGGCCATTGTCTACCATGGGCTACGCATTGGCGACCATCTGCAGATGGGCTGGTACAAGGATGTCTGGCTGGGCTATGGCTTAGTCCTCGTGCTAATACTTGGCTACAACTACTACTACAAGTACAAAACAAAAAACCCGGCCTAAGCCGGGCTTTTATGATACATCGATGGATTACAACTTCTTAAGTAATCGATCGATTTTGAGGATACCTTGATTAGCAGTAGCTGCGAATTCGAAGGCTAGACCAGTAGCTTTCACGCCGGTGCGCTCCTTACTTAATTTTGTTTTTGTAAATTTTTGTTTGTGATCGCGAACACTAATAATCATACATCAATTTGTGTTTTTGTCAATGTATAACTCTACTTAGTTTTTAAGTTCACTAAAGATCTGTACTAATAATATGCTTATGCTTGACTGGCGGCAAGCGAAATCTTCAGTATTTTGTTGTGTTTTTTGCTGAGCGTGTCGTTAGCCAAAAAGAGACGGCTGCCACTACTACTAATATGAATGGGAATGCCAGGAGTCCAGAGTTAGTTTTATGCTGGCTTGGCTGAGCAGCCGTAGTGGCCTGCGTGCTGGTGGCACTTAAGTTTACAGTCGATAATGCCTTGGCGGTCAGTGGGATGCCACCAGCACTTGTTAGGACCGAAGTGGCAGTTCCAGGCTGAATCGATGACGGTGTACCGCCTGACACGCTGTTAGCGGCAACGGTTGGTTGCGGGCTGTTAGTGGTCGACTGTGAGCCCGCCGAAGGATTACTGGTAGCGGTGAGTTGAGAATTGGATGCCATGTATGCTTATTGTAATGCAAGGCGTGAAGATTACTAAGCTTTTCTGCGGTTGATGCCACTAACTCACTGCTTATTCGGTACGCAGAGCCTCGATGGGGTTGAGCCGGGAAGCCTTGCGGGCTGGCAGCAGGCCGGCGATGGTGGCTACCACTATGAGCACGAGTATCAGTAGAGCAATCTGACTGAATTTGAATATCAGGAGGTGCTGGCTGCCCAGGCTGAGCTTGCGAGCAATAACTGGGTTGAGAGCTGTGCCTAGTGCTACAGCCGTCAGCGAGCCTAGCAAACCGCCGAGCAGCCCGAGTAGCGCGGCTTCGAAGCGGAAGAGCTTGGTAATGTCTTTTTTGCGCATACCGAGGGCTTTCATCAGACCGATCTCGCGGGTGCGTTGCAATACTGAGATATACATCGTATTAACGATGCCAAACAGTGATGCCACGACGGCGATAAACCCAAAGGCCGTAACAATCCCCTGTAGCACCATAATGATCTGGCTCAGAAACTTCTGGGTGTCCTGGACACTTTGAGCACCGTAGCCCAGAGCTTTGATGCGGGCTTGAGCGGCGTGGAGCTTGGCACTATCATTACCATCTTTGATAATTGCTTGGGCGGTTAAATATTTATGATAATTGGCCGTGCCGGCAGTAATATAATCATTTAATTTGCTGGTGTCACTGGCGGTGGCATAAATGTACAGTTCGGTATTGCTAAGGACGGCAGTCGGCTTTTTGGCCACCGCCATAATCGTATAGCTGGCTTGATTGCTTGCGACAGCCGGTGCTTGGTTTGAATCGCCACTCAGAGCATTACTTATGCTGGCAGCTAATGACGCTTGACTGGCCTGCTTCTGGACACTAATGGTGACTGACTTGCCAATAGCGTCGCCGGGCTTGGCAAAGCCTAAATCACGGAGAAAGCCTTCGGGCAATACGATCTGACCGGATGTTAAAGGCTTACTCAGATTGCCCGCTAGCAGCTCCGGCTGGCGCGACGGGTTCAATGCCTGGATGGTGGCCACGTATTTGCGCATACCGGGCCTGGTGATGTACTGCACGGCCACCGAATCAGCCGTCTGGACCTGTACAACGCCAGGCACAGTCTTGAGGCTGGCTATATCAGTATCGTTGAGCTGCAGTACCTGACTTTGCGAGCCGGTAGCAGAGAGGACGCTGCCGAAATTTTGATTGTACTCCTGAGGGTGGCTGTTGTCTGCTTTGCTGAACAGGTCTTTATCTTTGGTGACCAGCAGCACGCTCGGGTCGAAGTTGTCATTGATGATTTTGTCGACGTAACCTTGCGCGCCGTTGCTGGCTGCCAGCGTCAGCGTCAATGCAAAGGTACCGACAGCGATAGCTAGCGCCGTCAGCAGTGTCCGGGTTTTGGCGCTTAACAAGCTCCGCAGTGCCCGGCGAATGGTATCACGTAAACGCATTACTTAGCTCTCCGCTTAGACGTAGCGTCTGTTATGGCGACCACCCGGCCATCCTTGAGCGTCACTTGGTACTGGCAGCGCTCAGCCAGGTCTGCATCGTGCGTTACCAGCACAATCGTGCAGCCAAGTGACCGGTTCAGGTCGAATAACAAATCCATGATTTTGTCACCAGTGGCACTGTCCAGATTACCAGTTGGTTCATCGGCAAATAGTATGCTCGGCTTGTTAACGATTGCCCGGGCGATAGCCAATCGTTGCTTCTGTCCACCCGACAGATTGGCCGCCAGCGCAGTGGCTTTATCAGCTAGCTCAACCGCTTCCAGGGCCGCCAATACCAGCGCTCTACGCTTGCGCTGCGGCACTTTGGCAATCTCGAGTGGCAACATTACATTCTGATAAGCCGTCTGGTTCGCCTCCACAAAAAAGGCCTGAAATATAAAGCTCATCTTGGTAGCCCGGAAACTGTCCATGGCCTTTTGTTTCATGCTGAATAATTCGATGCCATCGATGGTGACTGCACCGCTGGTGGGCGTATCAAGCCCGCTCATGATATGCATCAGGGTAGACTTGCCGGAGCCACTTTTGCCAATGATCGAGACCGTGCTGCTGTCCGGCACATCAAACGACACATCATCCAGCGCTGTGAACAAATTGTCCTTTTTACCATACATTTTGACCAGATTTTTGACCTGTATCATAGTGTCGCCTTGGCGTAAGCCTGTTGTCCGGCGTTGGTTGGATGAAATGGTCCTGGCGCGCTGATATTCTGAACCCGGGGACTGCTGGTGCAGAGCTCGTGGCCACTAAAATCAACAGCTGAGAACTTGGTAAAATTATAGCCACTAACGGCAGCCTTCAGCGTGCTGTTTAGCTTATCCTCCTGAGCCCGCTGCCATGTAAGTTCACCGGTATCGAAGCCGGTCATTTCCGGGCAGGACTGCAAGCTGGCTGGTAGCAATTGGTAATAGCCGGTAACTACGACCAGGGGAATTTTGGAACCGTAATGATCGGTTATTTTTTGCAGTACGGCCTGCAAGTTCGCAGTGACAGCTGCCAACCGAGCATCGACCAGAGCCGTATCATCATCACTGCCACAGCTTGACGTCGAGCACTTGGTCAGCAGCCCGGTCCAGCCTAGGTCATTGGCACCAATAGTGAGCGTGATAAGCTTTGGCTTCGGCAAAGTAAATAGTCGGTCAAGCTGGGGCTGTAGCGCCAAATCATTGATAGTTTGTGGGCCACTAATGCCGGCGGTAATAGTTGCTCCGCTGCAGGCCAGGCTGACTAATTTCAGGTTTTTGCGCTTAGCTACGAGACTGGGGTATGACTGATCGGTGCGGTCACAGGCGCTCGCGTCACTATAGGTTTCCAAGCCATAGCCAGCGGCTACCGAATCACCGAGCGCCACGTATAGGCCACTTGACGCCAGACTGGGGCTAACCGTGGCAACATGGCGATGCAACGGATTGACGATAACGCCAATCGCTACCAGTCCAACTACCCCCAAGAATACTAATGTTGTCTTTCGCATCCCTTTAGTATAACGCCTTAGCGTGGTCTAGCAACAATAGTCCCATCTGATTGACGCCAACAGGCAGCCAAATAACCCAATGTCACGATGATCCCAAACAGTAAAATAGTACTGCCTGGTCCACTATTAGTTAGTCGAACTGGCTGGCTGGTGACAGATGGTGCGGTCGGAGCAGATGTAGGAGGTGGACTTCGAGTTGGAGACACCGGAGCTGGCTTACCAGGTGTTTTAGCGACTTTTGGTGTCTGGGCAGCCAGTTTGGTACGCAATGACTGCTGCGTAATAATAGGGCCCTTGGCCCCGTTATAATCGGAAGATTTTAGTATTGCAAACACTAAAACTGCTCCGCCTATGAGCAGCACAATAATCGCGGCTAGCAGCTGCTTAATCGTCGGCTTCACTTGGTTCTTCAGCTCCGACTAACAGTGTCGTGTAGATGACTGCTGCCAAAATTGCACCGACCAGAGGCCCAACTATGTAGGCCCAGAATGCTGTGTATTTGCCGGCTACAATCATTGGCCCGAGAGCTCGTGCCGGGTTGAGCGCACCACCAGTTAGGGGCCCGGCTATCAGGATACCGACGGCTAGCGTAAAGCCAATCGCCGTACCGGCAGCCGCCTTTGGTGAGCGCTTATCGGTCGCAATTGCCATGATAACCAGCATTAGTAAAAATGTGACGACGGCTTCGATAAACACTACCCGCCAGCTATTGACCCCCTTGCCGGGTAAAGTTGCGCCTAATGATGCCAAGGTCTTGGCTTTGTCGCCAAACATAAATAGCACTGTCAAGGCTGCTAATAAGGCACCGCCCATTTGGCTAATAATGTAAAACGGCACGTATTTAAGCGGAAATTTACCCGTAACGGCCAAGCCAATGGTGACGGCTGGGTTAAAATGAGCGCCAGATATGTGCCCTAATGAAAAAACTAAAGCTATCAACATTAAACCAAAGCTTAGGGCTACAGTTAACGAGTCGGCCGGTAACCCGGCGATCGGCAAATTTAATGTTGCTGCGACAGCGGCTGCCGTGCCGGCCAATACTAAGAAAAAGGTGCCCAGCAACTCTGCAATCATTACCCGCGGCACATTAGCCGCAGTGTCACTGCCATATAAACCTGCTGCCTCTGCCATGTCGGAACCTCCGTATAATGATGGTCTGAATTTCTGAATAGCGGAACTGTACCAGCCTACAATAGTGGACCTTTACATATCTAGCAGTAAGTTATCTAACTCAGTTTAATTTACTTAAGGCTGTAAAACGATCTTAATGGCACCATCTTCTTTCTTTTGAAAGATGTCGTAGGCGTGGGCGGCGTCTTCCAGTTTCATATGGTGCGTGGCAAAATCATCGACACCCAGCACGTCCTGATCAGTCAGTAGTGGCATAATGTCATCTATCCAGCGCTTAACATTGGCCTGGCCCATGCGGATCTGAATCTGCTTATCGAACAGCGTGTTAATCGGCATTGGATCCATCATGCCGCTGTAGACGCCGACGACTGATATGGTACCGCCGCGACGGACAACATCTATGGCGTGATAGAGAGCGTTCAGCCGGTCAACGCCGGCGTTTTTGAAGACTTTGGCGGCGGCGGCATCGGGCAGGATGGCAGCGGCACCTTGCACAAACTTGTTGAGCCCGGAGTCGTGAGCCTCCATACCGACTGCATCGATCACAGCGTCAACACCGCGGCCGTTGGTTAAGTCTTTGATGGACTCAATAAGCTCTTCATCGCTGAGTACATCAGTATTGAGTACCGTGATGCCGCGGGCTTTGGCCCGCGCCAAGCGCTCCGGCACCAGATCGATGCCAATCACTAATCCGGCTCCGAGATGTTTGGCAATCCGGGCGGCCATATCGCCGATCGGTCCGAGGCCGAAGACGGCCACACTACCACCTTCTGGAATATCAGCATACTGCACCGCCTGCCAAGCAGTTGGCAAAACATCTGACAAGTACACAAACCGGTCATCGGCCGGACCTTCCGGCACCACGATCGGCCCGTAGTTGGCATGTGGCACCCGCAGAAATTCAGCCTGACCACCGGGCACTTCGCCGTATAGCTTGCTGAAACCAAACAGCGCACAGCCAGTGCCCTGATCGCGCACCTGGGTAGTCTCACACTGCGATTGCAGGCCCTGATTACACATATAGCAGTCGCCGCAGGAAATATTAAATGGTATCACCACTCGGTCACCGACTTTGAGATTGGTCGCTTGGCTACCGACTTCCTGGACAATGCCCATCGGCTCATGGCCCAGGATATTACCCTTGCTCATGAAGGGGCCCATTACTTCGTAGAGGTGCAGATCCGAACCGCATATCCCCGAGCTGGTAATCTTGATAATCGCGTCGGTTGGTTCCTGAATAACCGGATCGGGGACTTCCTCTACGGAAATAGTACGCTTACCCTGCCAAGTAACTGCCTTCATGTCTGGTCTCCGTTCTGTAGTGATTAAGCTTTGGTGTACCTTCCAGCCTAGCAGCGACAAAACGACTCATCTATGAAATAACCTACAACCAACTTATTTAGTATCCGGCCTGAGGATCCCAGCCTATCACAATGTGCTGCGGATAGAACTTGGCCACGGCCAAAGCCTTGCCAGCGCCAGTTCAGTCGTCACCGACATAATTAAGATAATTGCTGACTCTTTTTAACCCTTAATTTCTCTTCTTACTATAGTTGTATATAGCAGAATATTAACTGGATCATAGGCCGGACGATGTTTAGCCGGTGTTCTGATATCAGCGAAGATACTTACTTACTAATTCCAGTAATTCTTGCGGAGCCAGGCTCGACTTCAGCACAAATTTATCCGCTCCATTTACCAAAACCTCTTCTTCTATAGTAATATCCGAGGTATTACTACAGACGATAATAGTTGTATTAGGGTACTGGTCTTTATCAATATTTCGTAAAAATTCTCGGCCATCCATAACAGGCATAAAGATATCCAACATCACTAAGTCAGGTTGGGCTTTCCTGAGCGTGGTTAGGCCCTCTATGCCATTATTGGCAGTTAACACCGTATAGCCATTGGTGCTTAATATGAGCTTATATACGTCTTGAAGGACTTTTTCATCTTCGACAATCAATATAGTTTTAGGCTTAGTCATAATGGCAAAGTAATAGTAAAGGTTGACCCTATGTTTGGTTTCGATAAAACAGTTATTTTGCCGCCATGTAATTCCACTAATTGCTTCACCAGGTACAGGCCAAGCCCGGTTCCGGTAATGGTATCTGACAGCTCATTATCGACTCTAGTAAACTTATCGAATATTCTCTGACTATCTTCTTTAGGAATGCCCACTCCGCTATCAGTGATAGATAGCAACAGTTTATTATTAAGCTTTTTCAAACTAATATTGATTTCCGTAGCTTCATAACTATACTTACTGGCATTCTCAAGCAGATTAGATAACACCATTTTCATCTCAGTATCGTCGACGCGCACTTCCACATTCTTAGTAAGCTCTTTAATGACTAATTTTTGTTTTTTTAGATCATACAGCGGTTTTAAATCATCGGCGACTTCCTGAATGATCTGGCGGATCATATGCTGTCTTGTATCTAGCTTGTAATTATCCGAGTCGATCTGAGCTGTCTTCAGTAGATCATTAAGTAACTTGAGCTGCCGTTCATTACTGGCATAAGCAGTCTGCAAAAAGCTGTGCTGCTGCTCGTTCATTTCACCACCATAGCCAGACAAAAGTAACCCAATGTACTGTTTGACTGCCGTGGCAGGCGTGCGCAGCTGATGGGAGGCGATGCCTATAAATTCATCTTTTGCCTTATTGATTTTGAGTAATTCGTTTCGCTCATTTGACACTTTCACTAATTGCTTTTGCTCGGCTTCGGCTTGTTTTTGGATGGTAATATCCCTGGTGACAACCACTGCCAGCACAGGATTGCCTGTGTCGTCACAGACCGGCACGCCGCTAAAACTGAAAACCCATTGTCTGCCGATATCAGTCCTTTTTCCATGAAGCTCAAAGTTACTAAATGTTTCTCCCCGGTATACGCGTGAGATCGGCCAATCTGGTATAGGGCATACGGTGCCATCAGGATATTTTAGTTGATAAACGCTAGCAAAATATTTAAGATCTTTTTTCATTTCATCTGCATTTTTATAGCCATTGATAGTTGCCTGAGCACTGTTCAACAGTATGATATTACCCTTCATATCGAATACCGAGATGCCGTCCAGAACCGACTCAAAGACAGTCGAGAACCGTTTCTCACTTTCACGCAAGGCCTCCTCGGCCAGTATCTGTTCACTTATGTCGGTGTTGGTGCCCGTCCAGTGCACTATTGCTCCGGATTTATCCTTAACAGGCATCACGCGCGTCAAAAACGGCCTGAATATTCCATCAGCCCCTCGGAGCGGAAAGGTCATGTCGAAAGGTTCGCCCGTGTCGATCGAGGCCTGCCAGCGCTTCATAACATGCGGCAATGTTTTGGGATCGTGAACTGATTGCCAGCCCCAGCCTTCCATATCCTTTGGCGAAGTGCCGGTGTATTCATACCAGCGCTTGTTGTACCAATCAATATAACCGTCGGGTTGGGCTATCCAGGCAAGGTTATGTATATTGTCAGCCAGTATGCAGAAGCGGTCATCGGCTGCCCGCTGGGCGGCTTTAGCCGCTGCAATCTGCTCTTCACCGCTTTTATAATTATCGTGATAAGCAAAAATTATCTTGGAGGCGACAATATCCGTATAGGTGGATATGACTTGATTGAAATGGTAAAAATCATGGACGGTAAGTTTGTACAGCAGGCCGGCTTTATTTAGCTGCTCCCAAAAAGCCTGCTTAAGAAATATTGTGCCGTCTATCGTTTCTTCGAGCGTCAGTCCCTGAGCAATAGATTTCTTAGCTAATTTTATGCCTAAACGCTCAAAAAGTAGTTTACCCTTTTTAAGATTTTCAAGATTATGAGCCAGCTCTTTTACGATCGCCACATAGTCAGCGTGATTCTTCGCCAGGTTTTGCAATTTAGCATCTTCAGTGCCCAGATAATCAATGTGTTTCTTATTGGCAGACTGCTGGATGACTTCGGCATTATCTAATAAAAACTCCCGAATATTTTGATACTTGTCCTTTTCAACTCGTATCATTTTACTTAGATGGTCTTCAGTAAAACGCCAGTCGCCACGCGGGCCTATTTTTTGACCTTCTAGCTTGCCTGATTGGGCCCATTGCCGGATGGTTTTGACGCTGACGCCAAGATACTGGGCAGCCTTCTGGCAGTTCAGCAGCTCATTATCCATATCCGACATACTTTATCTACTCCTAAGTACCCTTAACTACCCATAGTTTAGCATCATTTGATCAAACACAGCAAAAAGACTGATCTTCTGGACCGCCAGCTGGCATTAGCTCTTATGGAATCATTGCATAAGCGTCTCGCCTACCTTAAACGCCAGAACATAATAAAGCTTTCTGATTTCGCCAAGACTAAAGATGACTCAATTAATAGCCTTATCAATGCCGCTCGTAGACAGACAATTCCTGCATTCCGAGAAAAAGGCACTTGGAAAATCGGTGCTTAGCAGTCTGGCGTCAGAAACACCTTCAGCAACATAAGCAATCCAGTTCATAGTTTCATCACACCACTTCTGACGTTGTAAAATACTAAACTGTTGTTTAGAATCGGAATGCTTTAGTGACAGTTGTATTATTTTTCCTGGACAGTGGTTTCGATCATTTTGTGATCAGATAATTTGGGCTTATTGGTGTGTCTAACATTACCAGCTGTAAGCCCGGCGGTTTCGAGGTTTCGATACATAAATCGATCGAGCTGGAACAGGGGCATGCGGCTTGGCGCCGTCGGTGCATGATTGGCGTCAGCATCTACAAAGCCTTGCGCTTGTAATGCATGTAATGATGTACCTTCGGCCATTTCAAATAATCTTGGTAGGGTATTATTCGCGAGCGTAATTTTGCCCAACAATTTTTGAACAAGATAAGCTTGCAATAATCGTGACGTTCGAGCGTTCTCGTGCATAGTATTAAAGTCACCGCCAAGCATTGTGGGCTCACCAAGCATAGTATCAAGATGTGGCCGAAGTGCATTCATTTGGTTGCGGCGGTTAGCGTTATTCTGATCATTCAGATACAGACCTACAAGATTAAAAACTGTGCTACCTATATGCGTGCGGATGCTTATAGCCGGGCGGGTGTCTAACTGCAAGACTTCGTCCGCTTGGGACTGATCGGCTAGAGTCTTCATGCCATGCATCCGGAAGAATTATGATTTCAGCTTGAGTTTCAGTTACACTATCTGCAATTTCATGAGCTCGCTCGGGATCGCTAAAACCACCATGTATATTCCAGCTGGCGAATGTCGCGCTGTTGAGGGCATCTGGGGTAGGCTCAAGATTTTGTGCAACTATATTTAAGAATTGCTTTTGTGAAGAGAGTATACAAGGTCATTTACACAGACATTTACTAGGACATGGTATTACGGATCATGGTATGGTAAAGATACATGCAAGATTATTCGCCAGTCTATAAAATAACGCCCAAAATTATTATGATGGTAGCGTAGCTCAGTCTTTTAATCATCAATGAGCTGCGCGCGTTCATCGGCGAGCTTCTGCCTTAGATTATTCCAGCTTTGATTCTCTTCAATCAATACTGCAATGTCGCTATCAAACGTGGCATTGATTGAAGCCAAGAATTTGATTACTTCGGGCCGCATGTATATCCCTACCCTATCACCTTCAAGCATCGGCAAATTGTTTATCATGACGTTATCTTCGTCTTCATAAGGATCCTCGTCGCTGCCTTGCGCCACTATATATTCGTGCTCTTTTAGACCTTGTACTGTCGTAATAATGTCTTGTGTTACTTGACCATAGATGTCTACGCTCGTTCGTGCGTCCGGATCGGATAACAAAGCTTCATTGATCGCTTTTACGGCAGGTGACAGTGTTTTTAAAAGCGTTTCCCATAAAGGCTCGTCGTTCTCTTCCCAATTTTGACTGCGCCACTCCCACCCCGCAAGTTTATGAATAGCGGCAGTGGGCTTACCTGCTTCACCAACCTTGGTTAAGTACATGCAATCGGATTGGAGTCTAATCTCTAAAGTACTCGTAAGATGGAGTCAACTCCGACTTATGACAACGGCGCCTTCTCTTCAATAGCTTCTAGCATTTTTGTATTAACATAAAAAGTGTAACGGCCACGCTTGCGCTGGTGTAGGTAGCCTCTTTCGGCGAGCTTCTGTAGATACTTACTAGCAGTCACATAATGAACACCTAAATCTTTTGCTAAATGCACTGGTGACTGCACTGGGTTTAAGAAGATTGCTTCGATCAACTCGGAGGAGTAAATTTGTGGCAGTTCTTTGCGAATTGCTCGTTTAGTAGTGTTGCGCAAAGCGTTCAATCTTTGCATCAGCAGATAGCTATGCTGAGCCTGTTTTGTAAATCCCTGTATTAAATATTGCACAAATACAGCTAACTCACCTTTTTCGGTTACACCGCGTAAAAGTTGGTAATACTTACTCTTATCGTAGTTGATGTACTGGCTAATATGTACTGCCGGGAAGTTAAGCAAGCCAGCAAACATGAGGTGGAGCGTTAGCAGCATACGCCCGGTTCTACCATTGCCATCTTCAAAAGGGTGAATTGCTTCAAACTGATAGTGGGCTGCCGAAGCTAATACCAGCGGATCTACTTTTGATGTACTGACTACTTTTTCCCATTGGTTTAGCAGGTCAGGAATATTCTGCGCCTGCGGGGGCGTATAGCGAACAGCGCCCCTACCGTCACCTATAACAACTGGCAGTCGACGATAGTGATCGTCTTCGCTTGGGAGTAAATGCTTATGTAACCCTTTTATGAGCCTAGAGCTGAGCCCCACCTTACTAACATTCTCTATACCCCATTTCAAAGCATAGAAATAATTAACGACGAGCTGACTATTACTGTGTTCACCCTTTTTAGGTTTCGGCATTATGCTTTGCTGTAGCACTTCGAGCAATGTTGTATTAATATTTTCTATCTCACTACTCTCAAGCGCTTCCTGCAAGTAGATAGGATGCATTAAAACACTCTCTGAACTTGGTGCTCCACTCATGAACCCATAAAGTTTAGCGATCTCAATCCTAGCTTTAAGAATATCTTTCTCTACATACTCTTCAACCTCTTTAAGCCTCTCATGCGTTAAAGGAGGCAATGCGTAGGGTTGTTTTGGATTGAAATCAGTCATGAGATAACAATACTTTATGTGTTAACATATTGTCAATACATTGATATATACTACACGACATATGAATGCCTTTTATATATGTGTACCGACATGTTGATAAAAACAGCTTTTATAAAATAAGAACCCAGGATGGGTTCTTATAAATTCAATGTTACATAGAAATGGTTGCGGGACCAGGACTCGAACCTGGGACCTCGTGGTTATGAGGCATATTTGCCACCAGTGGAACCCCGCCTCGTGACAGAGGCCAGACGGGTTGTTCACGACAGTGAACGGCAGCGAATGGCGGGTGCCGTAGCCGTCAAATCAGCCGTCAAAGAACTCTAACCATTTGCTCGTTTGCATTCAGCCAGGTTGAAAGCATCAGGGTCTTAAACAAAAACCTGTCCAACGCAATGAACGTCCGCCATTTCATGTAGCCCGAGGATGCACCTTGCACGGAGAACCGCTGCATCTCCTTACCGAATGCAGTTAGGTGTCCGTGAGCGGAGGTGTCAAGCAAGTCACGTTGTCTTTCGTACTTCTCCGTGGTCAAGTGCCACCGCACGACCGCCAAGGTCGCGGGGAGCGCTCGCGGGGATCACACTGTGACGGCTGCAAGCTCTTCGATTGGCGTGTCAAGGAGCGACGTCGAGCCGAACCGGTACATAGCCGCGGACCTCCAGGAGGACTCGTCTGTCCGACGACTTGTGGAGGTATTTGGCGCAGACAACCCCGAGGGGTGGATCAGAGCGGTTGATCCAAAGTTTGCGACTGGAAGGGAGCCTTGGACAAACAACTGCGGAGACTGCTCACGCGTCTTTGCTGATACTTTCCAGGGGGGCGCGCCTAGGGCCGCCGTCGGAGATGGAAAGGTGCCCCCCGGAGAATACCGTGAAATGTGGCAGTGGGCAGGAACTCAACCCACGTCGAAAATAACGAACTCTTCTGCCAACCCAACATTCTTCACGACTGACGCCTATGGGCGAATGGAAAGAGCGCTTCGCGGCCAGCCTCCCGGAACAGTTGCAATCGTTGGTGTCGATTGGGACCTCCCGGGGTTGTCAAGAGGTACGGCGGGTGGACATTGGTTCAATCTTTTTGTCGACGAGAGTGGTAACATTAAATGGGCCGACGCTCAAGTTGGACAAACAGCGGGTTGGCCACCAGCCTACGCAAATAACATTTGGCAGATTGAAGCGATATCGCGGCAGCCTGGCATGCCTTGGAAGGAGGTGTCACTATGAGTGAAGGAATTGACGAGCGACAGGCGTTCTCGCTTTTAGAGAAATGGTTGATTGGCCAGGAACGAATTGACTCGTCCGCCTCGATCTCAGATTGGCAGGTTAGTCGCTATGAGGCGGCCTGGGTCTTTGCGCCGAAAGAGCTTCGGGGCAACAGGATTTATCTCGTGCGAGGTACGGCAGTCGGCGGCTTCTCCCCCTCATTGCAGTCGCTGGCCGACGCATACGCAAACTTGGATTCGTAACAGTCCATTGGCAGACGGCCCGGTTCTTCGCCTGTCACGCCCTCGTTCCCCTAGATAGGCGCTGCAGTCGCCGCGCATCAAACGCCGCCTCCCCGTGGCCAATCCGTTCACCCCACCGCTCCACGTAGTTCTCGATCCAGTCTCCAAGTTCTGTGTCGAGTGCGTCTCGACGTTCGCGTGCCTTCGCCAACATCTCGTCCGCTCCCTCCGCTGGCGGGTACCGCTTAAAGCGGTCCACGGTGAGCACCTCAGCTCGCAAGGCGTACACGAGCGCCCAGAGCTGTGACAGCGCGACCTCATGCTCGAGGCGCTCCTCGGTCTGCAAGTCTTCCGATGCGATCTGCGGGGTGTCGCCGGAGATGGCGATCGGGGGTGGTACGCCTCGTCCGCGTGGGGTGTACGTCTGGCTATCGAGGTGGATCATCCAGGCCATTTGCTCGACGACCTTGGATTGGATGGCTTTGCGTACGTGGTCAACGTCGTAGCCAATTTCCCTGGCAACCCGTTCCCGGCGCTGAGTCAGCGTGCTGCCTCGGCTTCCAGGCTCGACGGCGAACATGATCCGAGCGGCCAAGGCGAGCCCCTCATCATCCGGGTAGTCGCCGAGCAGTTCACGGAGCAACCGGTCGAGACCGCGTACGCGGTAGCGGCCGGACGTCGCCAACTGCCGCTCACGCCGGCTGTTAGGCAAGCGCTCAGCGCCGTCCGACCCAGCCGACCTGGCACCGAGGACTTCGTGCTGCAGAGCAGCAAGGGCACGCCGGTCGAGCCCAAAACGCTCGCTAAGGCTTTCGAGCGAGCCATGAAGCACACCGGTGTTCGCAGGATCACGCTCCACCAATTGCGGCACACCACTGCCACAATGCTCAAGAACGTCGGCTTGCCGATCCGCGACGTGCAGTTGATCCTCGGTCACGCCAACGCCAGCACGACCCAACAGATCTACCAGCACGGTGACGCGCAGCAGCAGTCCGACGGCCTCGGTCGTTTGCAGCGATTGTTGCTGCCGGCTGATGGCAGCCGCCGTAGCCGTCAAAACCAGCCGTCAAAACAAAAAGTCGTCGTCCAAGAGGCGGACGACGACCGAAGTTATACATGGTTGCGGGACCAGGACTCGAACCTGGGACCTCGTGGTTATGAGCCACGCGAGCTGCCGCTGCTCCATCCCGCGGCATGCTAATGAAAATTAGCTCATTGGATTGTATCAAACAGAGGTGGAATTGTCAATTCGAGTCAGTTCATATTGCGGTGCAAAAAGAAATTAACCCAGTATTGGGGATTGGAAGATTGGATAGTTGGTTTTGCTGCCGTAGCCAAGGTCGCGGGATCTGGTAGATTCGTGACGTAGCTGGCAGCCACGCTGGCTGGCACTATCACCTCTTTTTCGCCGGGCGCCGCCAGCCCAAAGTTCTGCCGCGCCGACAGTTCCAGGTACTGGTTGCTGTTGTAGTAGTCGTTCTGCAGCTTCTGGTTTTCGTTTTTCAGCTGTTGCAAATCGTTTTGCTGCCTCAGCCCACCAATCTGTTTTTGCAGCGTATAATTAGTCTGAATAGACTTAATGCCGCTCCAGCTGACCAGCAGTACAATGATCACAAATACAATCTGACCGATGAAGCGTGGATCGCTGAAGCGCTGCACATCGGCGGTTAATCTATGTAGTAGTTGTTCGAGTTTCTGTTTCATAGTTCAAATCCATTATATAGCCCGCGCGCCAAATCTGGTATACTCTCATCTGTTAGCTTAACGTACGTTGAGCTAATGATTTTGGGGGCGTAGCTCAGTGGTTAGAGCAGTCGGCTCAATTAACATTTTGGCTAAGTCAAAACTAGGATTATGCGTTTCAGCATGACAGTTATGGCGCAGCAGGATGCATTTCTTTATTTCTTCGAGAATTGGCTGCAACTTACGGTTTGAGAGCGAACGAACATCTAGCTGAAATTCTTTACCGCTTAGGTGATGAAAGGCTAATGCAGAAAGATTTTTTGCATAGCCGCACTTCGAACATTTTCCGCCAAGTTGCTTGACAAAATGCAGTTTTCGTTCAAATCCTCGCTTTTTTTGCGCAGGGTATGACTGATGGGCAGCATTTTTACATTTTACCGAACAGTATAGAGTTTGCTTTCCAGTAAGTTTTTGCCTGCAAATTTTGCAGTTAGATACAACGTGCATAACTGTATTATATCCTTTGATATGCCAAAATACTAAGGGCTGCTTAGCTAGGTAACTGCTAAGTATATCCTGTCAAATTCGGGGAAACCTTATGCCGTACATCGGCATGGCAATCCCGAGCCAAGTCCGCCCGAAACGGTGGAAAGGTGTAGAGACTGAATGGCAGGTATCCGCCCATAGCGGATAAAGAGACAGTCCGGACCACAAACCCGAAAGGGGCAACGAAAGTTGTAGTGGCGTGCATAACTGATTGGTCGTTGGTTCAAGTCCAACCGCCCCCACCACATCGGAAAATTCCCACTAACAATGCGACAAAGTTGAGCTAAAAAGAAGCGACACCCATATACTTTCGTTTAGGTACTAACTAAACAAAGGAAGGAGTGTCGCCAATGCGTACACTAACACAATATGAAGTGGCTTGGAATATGTACCGAGCCGGTTCAACAATGGAGCAAATAACTGTAGTGGTTAGCAAGGACAGAGCTACCATCTACCGCTGGTTAGCGTGGATTAAACGGCTGGGGATTCGGGAGTTCCTGCGCCGTAAAGCGGTCTGCAAAGTTCGTCGGCCTCGGGCTCAAACTCCCGAGTACGTCATCCAGAAGATCGTGGACATCCGTAACGAGTTTGGTTGGTGTGGCCAGAAGATCCGTAAAGAACTCAAAGAGATCCACGGTGTTGTACTTGGGCTGTCCACCATCTACCGCTGGTTGCACAAACGCTTCACCAAGGCGGTGGTTGGTGTACAGCGCTACAAAAAGCACAAAGCCCTGGTCACGGCCAACGCACCACGCGAGGTAGTCGAGCACGACACCGTAGACCTCGGAGGTGGTGTGTATGCTTACACCGCCATTGACATCTTCTCCAAGGAACCAAGCATCTACATTGGCAACAACCTAGAGATGGCGACTGGTGCTACTGCCTTTGCCAAGCACCACCAGTTTTACGGTTGCACGCTACTGCACCAATCTGACGGCGGTTCGGAGTTCCAAACCACTTTCCGAGAGGCGGTTGAGGAAGTCGCTGAACACCGCTACAGTCGCCCCTACAAAAAGAACGAGCAATCTCACATTGAGAACTTTAACAAGTCGCTGAGGAGCGAATGCTTTCCTGCTAGCAAGTACGAGCAAAAGGACATCCCAGAACTCCAACAACAGGCTGACAGGTACACCAAGCACTACATTAACAGGCGCTGGCACATGGGCCTACCAAACCTAATGACCCCAGCCCAGTTTAAGCAGTACTACCAGCAAAACCCCGAGACTGCTACACTGGAATTAGCGAAAGTATTGGTAAGGTCGCGTTTGGGGTGAGACTTTGCGACATTTGATATTTCTAATATTTTTATCTACAGTCTTTTTCTAAATTGCTCTAGGG
>CAXSFI010000007.1:0-34698 GCA_964236675.1 uncultured bacterium | reverse complement strand
CGCTTCTCTTTAATGATCCGGATCTTAACCGTTTCAGCTGGTAACGCATTCCAGACAAAGACTTTCAGGCCTTCCGGCAGCTCACCCAGCCCCTGGCCACCGTGGACCATTTTGCTGATTGTTACTACTTCCACAGTTATAATTCCTCAGTAATTCTAATAATATCTTCGGGCGTACTGGCCAGGGCTGTTGGATGCAAGGCCCGCAGGTCAGCCTGCCGGGCGAAGCCCCACATGACGGCGATTATCCGCATGTTGACTGACTGGGCTGCCTCGACATCTCGGGTCTCATCGCCGATATAGAGCGAGTCGTCCAGCTCCAGCTGCTGTTCTTTGAGCAACTTGCGCAGCGCCGGAGCCTTGCCAAACATGCCTACCCCACCATATATTTCCAGAAAATATTCATGCAGTTCATAGCGATGCAAAAAGGCGTGGACATTGGCCAGATTATTGCTGCTGACTATGAATAGTTCGTGGCCCTCGGCATGCAGCTTGCGGATGACCTCGGCCATGCCGGCGAATGGTTCGACGTTCTCGATGGCATGCACCATCACCCGTCGTCCTCGAAGAAACAGCAGTGGCAGGCGCCAGTGCTTATGGCCCAGCGCAAGGGCCATAGCGATCATCGATAAATGCCGCAACTTCTGGCGGTCTGTGCCCTCTAGCGGCAGCGCTCGGGACTGCACCGTCAAGAAGTCCAAGACATAGTCGAAACTATCGGCAATTGTGCCATCAAAATCAAAAATAATCGCGCTCATCCTACCAGTGTACAATAGTGGTATGGCAAAACCGCAAATTGCAACGCTCGGTGGTGGCTGTTACTGGTGTCTTGAGGCGTTTTATCAGCGCGTTGTCGGCGTCAACAGTGTGGTATCCGGCTATAGCGGCGGGCATGTCGACAATCCCAGCGTCGACCAGGTCTATCAGGGCGATACCGGCCATGCCGAAGTTGTCCAGCTGACGTTCGACCCCGACGTGATTACATACAAGGAAATCCTGGAGATTTTCTTTGTCATGCATGACCCGACGACCGTTGACCGCCAGGGTAACGACGTGGGTGATGAGTATCGGTCGATCATCCTGTACGCTGACGATGAACAGCGTTTGGTCGCTGAGGATATGGCGGTGAGCTTTGCGGCACCGCTGTATCCTGACCCAATTGTGACGCAGGTCGTGCCACTGGCGGCGTTCTGGCCTGCCGAGCAGTACATGCAGGACTTTTATAACAAAAACCCTAACCAGGGTTACTGCCTGGCCATCATTGATCCTAAGATCCAAAAGCTGCGCCAGAAATTTGCCGCTAAGCTCAAAACTTAACCTGCCAAAACAGAAGGGTACAACTAACTGTACCGTCTATTGTACACAGTGAAATGAGCGGTTAGAAAATATCTCCCATTATGGGGGTGCGGCTATTCGCTGACGGTAACGTCGCGGTAAAAGGCCACGTAGTTGGCATAGTCCTTTTTGACGATGTCGAGTGAGCTGGGCTTGGGCTCGGGGTAGCTCCAGGCATTGTCAGCGCTGACCTTTTCGCCCTCAACGACATTGAAGTACTGGCAGTCACCCTTCCAAGGGCAGGTATATGGAGTATCGCTCTTCTGCAAAAACTCCATTTTGACACTGCTGGGCGGGAAATACCAGTTTTGCTCGATATAGATTAGATCGTCTTTATCAGCTTCAGCAATAACTTGGTCGTTCCAGGTGGCTTTCATGGTGGGCATAGCGGACTCCTTTGATTAAGCGGATAACTATCCCCAGTATACGCTACTCACGAGCAGCGATCTGCTCGTGGTCGAGGCCATAATAGTGAGCTATCTCATGCCACAGCGTATGTTTGATGGCCTCCTTGAGCTGGATCTCGGTGCTGGCGTGGCTGGCCAGTGGCAGTTTGAACAGCGTTATTTTGTCGGGAAAAACCTGGGTCAGCCCCTGACGCTGGCTGAGCGGTCGGCCCTCATACAGGCCCAGCAGGGTCTGATCACGGCGCAGCTCCAGCTTGGTGCGCTGCTCTGGCGTCGGTTCATCGGCATACAATATTGCCACATTCTTAATGCTTTTGACATGCTCACCCGGCAGTTCACCGAGCGCCTGGTCTATCAGCTCTTGGAAGCGCTCATCGCTGACCTCGATCACGCAGAATGTCGGTTATCAGTGATCTTGATGCTCGCCGGCAATAAAGCTGGACTAGTTTCCGTCGATAAGGCAGTCATTGCCGCCTCATGCTCAAGTAATCTTTCAGCCAGGGTCAGCGATAAATGGTGTATTCTTCGGAATTCTTCGCCCAGTTCACATAGGGCATCCGCCACATCATCGCGGATGCTAAGCGTAAACGGGTTATGGAGATCGGCCTCAAGCGTTTTGACGCCAATAATTTCGCTACTGCCATCACGGTGCGTGAACCGAGCCGATTGTACACTGCTGTCATTGGGGCCGAATACGTGATGAGATATGTCGTCCAGCACCACATGGCCGGCAATCCATTGTGACGGTCGTTTATTGAACATTGGGCGTAGATTCAGGCCTAAGTTGGCCAAATATAAAAATGAACCCTTGATGGTTAGCCTCTCAAATGCCGGCATGGGGGTGAGCATTTCTGACATAGTGCCTCGATTATAGCACTCATAGTGAAGTTTAAATAAGGATTTCGGCGGCGCTGGGGAAACTGTTGTAGCCGTGGGCGGCCATGCTGGCACAGTAGGCGCCGGTGCCGCCGATCAGGACCAGGTCACCGATAGCGGCGCAGTTGAGGCGGCGCGGGCCAAGAACATCGGGCTGGCCGGGCAGCGGCGTCAGCAGATCGCCGGATTCGCAGTTATGGCCGACGACGACATAGTCCTGCTGCTCGGTGACATCACTGAGCACGGCGATCGGGTGCTGGGCGCCGTAGAGACTGGGGCGCAGAATGTCATTCATGCCGGTGTCAAGCTTCAGAAATGTGTAACCGTCCGGGCCAGTGTCGACAATGTCGTTCACCCCTGCTACCAGGATGCCGGCATTGGCTACCAGTAAGGTACCGGGCTCAAGCTCGAGGTGCAGCTGGCGGCCAGTTTCGGCCTCGAAGTGACTGAGTTCGTCAGCAATTGCCTGTCCGACCACCGCCATATTAGTGCTGATCTCGTCATCGAGCCGACCGACTTTGAAGCCGCCACCGAGGTTGATGATGGTAGCCTGCGGGAATTGTTTGATGAGCTCCAGGCTGGTGTGAGCGGCGGTCTGCCAGACAGTTGGATCAGTGCCAGAGCCTATGTGCGTATGCATTCGCGCAACAGTCAGCTGATATTGTTGGCATAATTCGTGAATGCGCGGAATATACTCGTGCCAGATACCAAAGCTGCTGGTGACGCCACCGACGTTGGTCTTGGCCGAATGGCCGGAACCGATGCCGGGATTTATGCGCACACTTACGGCCGTGCCGGGGAATAACTGACCATACTGCTCCAGCTGGTGCAGGCTGGTAGCATTGAACTGGACACCCTGCTCTACCAGCTCTTGCAAATTGTGGGCTAACTGCTGGCTGGTCAGCAGGATTTGAGCTGGCGCAAAGCCGAGTTCCAGCGCCTTCGCCGCCTCATAACCCGAGCTGGCGTCAATTTGAATGCCTTGCTCTCTAAATACTTGCAGCACACCCGGATGCGGGTTAGCCTTCATGGCGTAGCGAGCTGTCAGCCCGAATGGTGCCGGCACGCCGAGTAAAGCCTGCGCCTGCGTCACCAAAGCGGCGCCCGAATATACGAACAGCGGTGTCCCGTGCTCGGCAGCCAACTGCTGTGCTTGTTCAGCTGATAAGAAATTAGTCCGGAACATATTAGAACTTGAGATCAGGATAAATTGCTTTGGTGACTTCGTCAATCTCTTGGCGCAGCTGGGGAAACGGCACGCCTTCGCGGGCAGTCACGGCTTCAAATACCCAGAAAACCCGCTCCGAGAAGCCCAGACCGCAGGCTGGCGGCATGCCATATTCGAGCATTTCCACAAAGTCAATATCGAGCATCATGGCCTCGTCATCACCAGCATCGCGCAGTTGCTGCTGTTCTGTGAAGCGGCCAAGCTGTTCGAGTGGATCATTGAGCTCGCTGAAACCATTGCTCAGCTCGCTACCGGCGGCGACTAACTGGAAGCGTTCGGTGATCTCTGGTCGATCGGGGTGAGTCTTAGCTAAGGGGCTAATGAACGTTGGCGTATTGATCAACCAGATGGGTCCGGTGACGTCCTTGCGAATATTTTTCCAAAGTTTGTCGATGCCGCGAGCTTTGTTTTCCGTCTGCGCAACCTCAAGCTTATTATCATTTAGCGCCACTTTAACGTCTTCGAGCGTACAATCAAAAACATTAATGCCATAATGCTTCTGAATGGTTTCGGTATAGTCCCATTGCTCCCACTCGCCTGCCAGGTCAACTTCAAATTTGCCAAGCTTGAATTGCAACGTATTAAATGCTGTCTGTAGCACATACTGGAACAGCTCAGTCTGAAATGTAATGCCATCCTGCCAGTTGGCATAGGCCCAATACCACTCCATGGCGACATGTTCCGGCAGGTGTTCGTCGGTGTAATGTTCATTACGAAAGCGCGGCCCTATGTCGTAAACCTTTTCAAAGCCAGCGCCGAGCAGACGCTTGAGCGGCAGTTCGTGGCTAATGCGTAGATAGAAATCCTGATCAAGCACATCCATGTGCGTGATAAAAGGGTTAGCATCGGCACCACCTGTAGTGTGTTCTAAGACTGGCACGTTAATCTCGTAAAAGCCGCGCTGGTTCAAAAAATCACGAGTTGCCTGCCAGAACTTACTGCGACGAATAAAACGCTGTCTCACTTCATCATTAACATTCATGTCAACGTAACGTCGGCGCAATCGTTCCTCTTTATTGGTGAACTCCTGATAGTTCACCGGCATCGGACGCAGGCTTTTGGTCAAAAGCCTTAAAGTATGGACTTCAACTGATATCTCACCGGTTTGTGTCTTGATGACCGGACCGCTAGCCTCCACAAAATCGCCAGTATCCAGCAATGGCAATTGCTCGATGCCTAACTGGCTGTTGGCAGCATCCAGGATAGACATATTGGCTGCAGTCGCAAATAACTGCAACTGTCCCGTTTGATCACGGACAACAATAAAAGCAATCTTACCAAACTTGCGTATACCAATAATGCGGCCAGCAACGGTAACTGTTTGTCCTTCTAGTTCATCAAAACCGTCGGCAATCTGTTTTAGATCATGATCGCGCGTCGTGTTGGCTGGGTATGAATTGACGCCAAGCTGCTTTAGCTCGTCAAGTTTACGTAGGCGCTCGTCACGCAGTTCCTTCAGTGTTGCCATAGTGGTCTTAGTATAACGAAAAACTAATAACTATTCCACCGAAGTAAAGTTAGATTAACGTCGTTTCTTTTTTGCAGGATTCTTAGTCCAGTAATCTACATAGTCTGCTGGATCAACGCCAAGGGTCTTTAAATTGTTCATAATGACACGCGTAGGTATATCGAAAGGATGAGCAGGCACGATGATAGGTCGAAGTAAATCGGGTTTTTTGTAAACCCGATGGCTTCCCTTTTGGCGATCAAATATACAGCCCTGATCCAGTAAGAACTTCTCAAATTTTCGCCATTTAATAGGCCGCACACCTGCCGGAGCCATGGCTCAAGCCGGCAGACTAACCCTGACGTCCTGAACGGTTTGCTTTACCTTCGGTGGTTGCCAGTTATTTTTTTGTTTGGTCCAACCCAATGATTCTAGCACCACCTCTAGGCCATCGGCATTATCTGTGAATTCTTCAAAAAATATCTCTACCATTTCAGTAAAACTTTTTTTGGCAGTTGCTTCAGTTGGCCCATAGGTGGACATATCCAGTGCTGGCGTATACGCCACATAGTGCGATCCCTCTTTCGTGATCGAGACTGGTAGATTAACTTCTAGCTGATTGATTTTTTTACGAGGCATACTTCGATAATAGCATTTATTGGAATAGACTAGCATGACATTTAAGCAAAATTTAATATCTAAGCGATGGCGGTGATGACGTACTTGGTGGTCTCAGCTGGAGTCTTGATCTCGACTTCATCGCTGACTTTTTTGCCGAGCAAGGCCTTTCCGATTGGTGATTCGTCGGAAATTTTGCCATTGAGTGGATCAGCTTCGACGGTACCAACCACCTGGAATTCTTTGGTTTTGGCTCCCTTGAGCGTCACCGTCGAACCGAGCTGGACTTTGCCGCTGGTGGTTTTCTTGATGATATCAACATTGTTGAGGATATTGTCGACCTCGGAAATACGGTTGTCGTTACGCTCGGAATCGGCCCGGGCCGACTGATATTCGGCATTTTCGGCTAAGTCACCTAGCTCACGGGCGGTGCGGATGGCTTCGGCAATCTCCGGGCGGCGACCCACCAGCAGAGCCCGCTCTGCTTTTAGCTCATCTACCCCTGCCTGGGTTAATCTGAATAACTTCCTCATTGTATGATCTCCTCTTGTATGGTTGTCGGGTTGGGTTGTGACGGTAGTCGGTTACGGCTGTCACTTCGAAGATGGGCCTATTATAGCAACGCTTGTCCTCAAATGCCTAGGGTTTTTATTAGTTCTGGGTGTGACATATGTTGCACCTCTGTAGCGGTGCGGGCTTTTACTTCGTACGTGCCAGCCGCCACCGTCTTGTCGCTGATGACCACCCGCCAGGGCAAGCCCAGCAGGTCGGCATCGGCAAATTTCTCACCGGGCCGGGCATCACGGTCGTCATACAGTACCTCACAACCAGCTTGCATCAATGTGCCATAGAGCTGATCAGCTGCCAGGACCACAGCCTCGTTGTCACCTAACCGCGCCAAATAAACTTGCATTGGCGCTACCGCTGCTGGCCAGACCAGCCCGCGGGCATCGGCGAAGTGCTCTGCCAACATACCGACCAAGCGACTGACACCGATGCCGTAACAACCCATGATGATTGACTGCTGCTGGCCATCGGCATCGGTGTAATACATATCGAGGGCGTCACTGTACTTCGATTCGAGTGGGAAAATGTTACCGACTTCGACGCCTTTTTTCTCGACTAGCTCGGCTTTATTGAGGCCCAGTTTAGCCAAGTTCTCATCAGTGTAAACTTCGGCATTAATGGCGATCTTTTTGGCTTCGTGTACATATATCGTATCTTCACCAATCGGGCTAACAGTCTGGTACTCGTCGCTGAATTTGGTGGTAAAATAGCCGCCGTCAGCATAGGTACGGTAGGTAACGTCACCAATGCCCAGGCGTTCATAGATCCGGGTATAGGCAGCGGCAACCTCTTCGTACAGTTTGTCATGCTCTTCTTGGGTACGGGCAAAGGTATACATATCTTTCATAATGAACTCGCGGCCCCGTAACAGGCCACTCTTGGCTCGCAGCTCATTGCGAAATTTCAGCCCGATCTGGTAGACCGATATGGGCAAATCCTTGTAGGAGTTCACGAAATCCTTCAGGGCATCGACGATTGGCTCTTCATGTGTCAGGCCGACGCCCAGCTCAGTACCGTTCTTGAGCTGGGTTTTGAACCAGTTATCAATCTTATCGTCTGACCAGCGATCAGTCTTTTCCCAGATGGCGCGAGGCTGGAGCGTAGTCATTTGGACTTCCTGCCCACCAACGGCGTTCATCTCTTCACGGACGATCTGAGCGATGTTGTCGAGAACGCGCTTGCCGAGTGGTAGGTAGGCATAGACGCCGGCCATTTCTTTGTGGATGAAGCCGGCCTGGATCAGCAGCTGGGCGTTGCGGGCTTCCTCATCGGCGGGTATGGATTTGCTGGTGCGGGTGAATAACTGTGATGATTTCATGGCTCTAGTGTAGCTTAGTTCGAGTGCAAGACGAAGAGCACCATGAAAGCGATGGCATTGTTGCCGGCGTGCAAAGTGATGCCCGCCCACAGGCTGCCAGTCTTTTCGCGTAGATAGATCAGCACCACGCTAAGCGTAAATGTCTGCAAGGCACCGACATACAGCGGCCCGGCGCTGCCACCCTCGGCCAGGTGTCCCGCCCCAAACAGCACTGAGGTTATCAACCCGGCTACCAGCACGCTCCGCGACTTGCGCAGCGTCTGGTACATGAAGCCGCGGAACACAATCTCCTCGGCAAGCGGCGGCAGCACAACCAGGCTGAGGAATGTTAAAAGCAACTGGGTATGCCCGACCACCTTGTCAAAGCCCAACTCCTGTTTTTGGCTGATATTCAGACTGGGAAAGAGGTGCGAGGCTACTGCCAGCAAGAGGCCGAACAAAGCATAATACACCGGCACTGCCAGCAATCCCCAAAGCGGATCAGTGAGGCGGGGCCGCCTGAGACCAATGAAGGCCAGACTAAGCTTGTGACGACGCAAGAAGAGATAGATAGCACCGACTGTCAGTACTTCAGCAACTAGTATGAACATGAACTGTACGGAGACAGAGTTGTTGAGCCAATCGCTAGCCTGGCTGCCAGACCAGTGGCGAAGCGCCGGATACACCGACAGCAAGAGGCCGCTGAACAGCTGAGCCATGTAAAAGACGACTACGATGAAAGCCAGACCAACCCAAACATTCCACGGCACACTGGCTGGCGCAGCCGACCTAGAAGAAACGTTTGACATCGACGATGCTGATGACAATGATAAGCGAGATGAGCACTACGAAGCCAACCAGGCTAATCGTCTCTTCGCGCTTCGCGCTGAGCGGACGCTTGAGTGCCCGGGCCACCAGCGTGATCCACAGCCGGCCACCATCTAGCGCCGGAATTGGCAGGAAATTCATGATTGCCAGGGTCAGCGAAATGTAAGCAATGATCATCAGCATAAATTTATAGCCCAGCAGGCTGCCAGCTTTGAGGATCAGATAGATACCGATCGGACCAGATACCTGGCTGGAAGCATCAGTTTGAGCGTGCTGGCGGGCTGTGGTATTGCCAGTCGCGGCACCCGCAAAGATGCCACCCAGACCAGCCAGGGCGTGGCCCAGACCCTGGAAGGTTAGCGCCGTCAGCTGCGCGCTGAGGCCCAGCGCCACGATCGGCGCCGACCAAGTGGAGCGCTGCAGCGAGAAGTCGGTCGGACCAATACCCAGGTAGCCCTTAGGGTTGTTGGTCTTCTGGCTGGCATCGACGGCTTGCTTAGTGTTGAGCGTGACCTTAGCCTGGCGTTCGTTACCCTCACGTAGATAGGTCAGCGTGGCGGTTTTGCCGGCGAACTGTTTAGTTATATTTGGTAAATCTTTAGAGGTGGTGACGGCTACCGGCGTATAGCCCAGCAGGCTGAGGCTCTCCAGCTGGTCATCGGCTTTCAGACCAATATGCGACGCTGGCGAACCGGGCTCCACATAGGTCACTAGCACTTGGCGCGAGATCAGCTGGGTGTCTTTCTTGACCGTGAACTGGTGGGGTATCAGCTTGGGCATGCCGATGAGCGCTACAATCGTGAATAGTATCAGTGCCGTGATCAGGTTCATGACGACGCCGGCAGCCATGATCTTGACCTTGCGGCTGAGGCTGGCGGCACCGAAACTGCCAGGTTCGGTGTCACTGTCATGCTCGCCCTTCAGCTTGACGAAGCCACCGAGCGGGATCAGGTTGATGGTGAAATCCCAGCCACCCTTAGTGCGGTGCTTATATAGCCGTGGCGGGAAGAAAATGCCGAACTCTTCGACCTCGACACCGCCGCGGCGAGCCATAATGAAATGCCCCCACTCGTGCACAACTACCAGGCTGATGAAGAGCAACAGCCCAACAATTAATAATAAAATAGACATTAGTATTTATTCTAGCAGAATTACTGAATCGAAGCTGAGATTACGCTCACTACCTAATAAAGACTGAAAAATCCTTCAAAAAATGTGACAAACTGAAACCTCGCTAATTCTGCTGGCAGTTTTTAATCGCATTCCTGTAATAATATGCGCTGCGCTGCGCGCCGGACTGCCAGCTATCCATTACAGGAATGCGATTAAAATTTAAAATGCTTTTTAGCGAGGTTTCAGTTTGTCACATTTTTTGAAGGATTTTAAGATTGGTGCCCCTTAGAGGGTCATAATCTCGGTTTCTTTAGCCTTGGCCGACAGCTCAGCCGCCGTGCGGGCGGTGTTCATGGTGTCATCAACCTGCTTCTCGAAGCGCTTGGCATCATCTTCACCGATCTCTTTGTCTTTTTTGGCCTTGGCGATGGCGTCCATAGCATCATGACGCACTGCACGCAGCCGTACCATAGCCTCTTCCTGCTTCTGACCGACCTGCTTAGCTAGCTCGCGGCGACGCTCCTCGGTCAGTGGCGGTACCGGCACCCGAACCACCCGGCCGTCGTCAGATGGGTTAAGGCCAAGGGCTTGGTTGTTGCGAATAGCCAGTGAAATCGCCTGGATATTACTGGGGTCAAATGGTGAAATCTGGATCAGCTGGGCCTCTGGCGTGGTGATAGTTGCAGCTTGGTTCAACGGCATCATGGCGCCGTAAGCTTCTATTTGCACGCCGTCGAGCATAGCCGCACTGGCCCGGCCGGTCCGCAGACTCTTAAGATCTGTCTGAAAGTGCTCAACTGCCTGGTTGAACTTGGTCTGGGCATCGCTGATGGTCTGTTGTGGTGTCATAGGTTTCCTTGATTACTGTGTACTAGTATAAGCTTATGCTAAGGCTGGACTAAGCCGTATGTAGCACTTAACAGATGGCTTAGGCGACTTCGCCAAGGGCCAAGCGCGAGAAGCGGCGGACGACGACGTTTTCGTTCATCAGGGCAGCTTGGGATTTGACGTGCTCACCTACAGTTATGTCAGGGTTTTTGATGAATGGCTGGTCGAGCAGGCAGCGTTCGGCAAAATGCTTCTTTAACTGACCGTCGACAATCTTTTCGATCATGTTTTCTGGCTTACCTTCGGCAAGCGTCTTGTCGGTAAACTCTTTTTTCATCTTGTCTTGCTCTTCAGCCGGAATGTCATCGGTGGATACGTATTGTGGAGCCGAGGCGGCGATGTGCATAGCCACGTCCTTGACCAGGGCGGCAAAGATCTCGCCACGAGCCACAAAGTCAGTCTCACAGTTCACTTCTACCAGAACGCCAATCCGGCCGTCGTGCAGGTACGAACCAATGACGCCTTCGCGGGCTTCCTGTTCACCACGCTTGTCGGCTTTGGTCAGGCCTTTTTTGCGCATGGCTTCCAAGGCCTTGTCGAAGTCACCGTCGACTTCCTCGAGGGCGTGCTTGGCATCAGTCAGGCCGACGCCAGTTAAATCTTTGAGTCGTTTGATGGTTGCAATATCTAGAGCCATGTTTTCTCCTTTAGTATTTCAATGAGTAATGGGTACTTGTGTCGCGGTAATCTTTGCCGGAGGCGAAGACTTAATTTAGTTTAGGACGATGGCTTCGCCAGAGGCGGTTTCGTCTTTGTCAGGAGCTGGGGCGCTCTTAGCGGCTTTATCTTTGCCGGCTTCGATGGCCTTTTTAACATAATCAGCCATTAGCTGGATGGTCTTGATAGCATCGTCGTTACTGGGAATAGGATAGGTAACCAGGCTGGGATTAGCGTTGGTGTCGACCAGAGCAACGATTGGGATGCCGAGCTTGGTAGCTTCGCGGACGGCGTTGACATCGTGGACTATATCGAATACAAAGACGGCACCGACGCGGCTGGCCATGTCTTTGATGCCGCCATAGATGACGTTCATGGCGTCAATCTCTTCCTGGAAGCGCTGAACCTCCAGCTTGTTGTACTTGTTGGCCAGTTCGCCATTAACCATGCGCTCTTCGAGTGACTTGAGGTGCTTGACGCGGCCACCAATGGTGTTGCTGTTGGTCATCATGCCCCCGAGCCAGCGCTCAGTCACAAATGGCATGTTGGTGTCCTCAGCCAGCTTTTTGACGATGTCCTGAGACTGGCGTTTGGTACCGACCAGCAGGATCTGCTTGCCTTTGGCTGAGGTCTCTTCGAGGAAGCTGAGGGCTGTCTCTAAGTTGGCTACGGTTTTGGTGAGGTCGATGATGTGGGTACCACCGCGCTTGCTGTGGATGTACTGCGCCATCTTGGGGTGCCAGCGCTCAGTCTTGTGACCAAAATGCGCGCCGGCCTCTAATAGTTGTTTGATGTCGACATCTGTCGCCATGGTGTCTGTCCTTTCTGACATTCCTTGGTCTTCGGTTCGGGAGCTCTTACTGATCGACTTGGGCTGAACGCTCAAGGTGTCATAAGAGAGGATGCATTCCCTACCTGCTTAGTTACTACTGCTCACATCGTAACAGATTAGCTTTAGATGGACAAGATCCAGTTTTTTGCCGCGCCCGGATCGTCTGTTGACGGGGAGCTAACAGATGTGTATACTACTGGATCGAATGAAACAGAGTTTACACCCAACCAATTATCGCCTCGTGGTCTTCGAAGACCTCAATAACGGTTACCGCCTGCTGACGCGTTCTACGGTCGACACTGCTGAGACTACTAAGTACGACGATGGCAAGGAATATCCATTGGTCAAAGTGCACATTACTAGCGCCTCACACCCCTTCTTCACCGGTGAAGAGCGCATCCTGGACATTGAAGGTCGCGTCGATAAGTTCAAAGCCCGCGCCGCCGCTGGTGCCGCTGCTAAAGACAAGCGCATCGCCGCTGCTAAGAAGCAAGCCACTCGGGCTGCCGTCAAAGCTGAAAAAGCTGCTGACTACACGACTGAGACTACCACCGCTGTACCTGCCGAATCCTAGCTAGTACTCTCGGCGAGTCTGGTTTATTTCCAGCTTTCAAAATTGGATTAGACTATTCGAAGGCTGTTCCCAAAAGTGTCTTTTGGCACACTTTTGAGCCCACGCTCTCTGAGCGGATGCGCCAACCAGACACCAGTAAGGTATACTTATTCACGAATGGACCACAAAGAAGCACAACTACGAGCTGAACTTGTTGAGCTGGATCAGCTGTTAGCAGACCAGGCGATTTATAGTGATCCAAAATACCCGAAGCTGGCCAAGCGCCGCTCCGACGTTGCCGGCCTAGTCGAATTGTTCGACGAAAAGGCTCGCCTGCTAAAGAACAAGGCCGAGGCCGAAGAACTAAAAAGCAGTTCTGATGGTGACTTGCAACAGATGGCCATGGTAGAGCTCGCCGAGCTCGAACCCCAGCTAACACTCAATGAACAAAAATTAGTTGAGGCCCTGACGCCGCAGGATCCCAACAATGAAAAGGACGTCATCATCGAGATCCGGGCGGCGGCTGGCGGCGACGAATCCAGTTTGTTTGCCGGTGAGCTCTACCGCATGTACATCCGTTGGGCCGAGGTTCATCATTATAAGATTGAGCTTGTTAGCGAATCACCAAATGAGGTCGGCGGCTTCAAAGAGATCAGTTTCATGGTCCACGGCCTGGAGGCTTACAAATATCTGAAGTTCGAGGCCGGTGTCCACCGCGTGCAGCGAGTGCCCGTCACTGAAAGCCAGGGCCGGATCCACACCTCGACTACTACCGTAGCGGTGCTGCCCGAGGCCGATGAACATGATATTGAGATTAACCCTAATGACCTACGTATCGATGTCTTCCGTTCCGGTGGCCATGGCGGTCAGTCGGTCAATACTACCGATTCGGCAGTGCGTATCACGCACTTGCCCTCCGGCATGGTCGTCAGCAACCAAGATGAGAAATCCCAAATCAAGAACAAAGCCAAGGCGCTGAGTGTGCTACGCTCCCGCCTACTGCAGCAAAAGCTCGACGAAGAACAGCAAAAATCTTCCGACGCCCGCATGAAGCTGATTGGCTCCGGCGACCGCTCCGAAAAGATTCGTACCTATAATTTCCCGCAGGATCGCATCACCGACCACCGCATTGGCTACTCGCGCTCCAACATCCCTGGCGCCCTAGCCGGTGATATTGACGATATCATCGAAGCTTTGCTGAACGCCGAACATGAACTCCTTAGCCAGGATAGCTAGTATGTGGCTAATTATCTAATCTCAGGCTTACCAACTGCTGGCAAAACTACTGTTCAGCTTGAGCTCGACAAGCTTGGCTATACGACTATCGACAGCAATGAAGCTTGGGACCAACATGCCGAACGGATTGGTGGCATAGTTATCGACATGACACAACCGCTGTCTGACTTGGGTTACGAGATCCACTCTCTAAATTACTTGTTCTTCCAGAATGATATGTACAGTTAACTGTACAACCTATTGTACATATCAAAAATCAGGAAAAACCACATCCTCTTGTGCCAGTCGCCCGGCCTAGAATAAGCCTATACAGCTTATAGTCCATTACAGGAATGGGATTACTGGAATTACAGCATGTATACTGCCTGCATGACAGTAGATTATTGGCTGAAGACGGCAACGGGCTTCTTGGAATCGAAAGGTATTCAGACCCCGCGGCTGGATGCTGTAGTGTTACTCGAGGACGTGTTGCAAGTCGATCGGGCCAAGATTTTGGCCGAGCCGGACATGGAAATAAAGGACGGCGCGGTGGCGACACTGCAAAATTTGCTCACCCGGAGGGCTCGCCACGAGCCACTGGCCTACATACGTGGCAGGGCCGAATTTTATGGTCGAGGGTTCAAGGTTTCGGACGCTGTATTGGTGCCCCGGCCCGAATCGGAGACCATGATTGAACTACTACTAGGCCTATCCGACTTGCCTGCCCAGCCGCGAATAGTTGATGTAGGTTCAGGCAGTGGTGCCTTGGGCATCACTGCTGCTCTAGAGCTGCCAAGTGTCCGGGTCGACCTACTGGAGATAGACCCAGCAGCCATCGAAATCAGCAAACTGAATGTTGTTTTGCATGCAACAGACATCGCTGTCATTCAGTCTGACTTACTATCCCAAGCAACGCACGATTATGACCTGCTGCTATGCAATTTACCGTACGTACCAGATGAGTATGAAGTTAACCAAGCCGCTCGGCACGAACCCAAGCTTGCCCTATTTGCCGGCACAGATGGCCTAGATTTGTACCACCGGCTGTTCGAACAAATCCGAAATAATCACAAAAAGCCGTTGTATATTTTATGTGAGTCATTACCTATGCAGCATCCAGCTGTGGCCGCTTTAGCAATCGGTATTGGCTATAAACTGTTTCAGACTACTGACTTTATCCAAGTATTTCACCGAACAAACTAGCAAAGTACTGCATAAAGATTTGGGTCGTTTAGCAGCTATAAGCTGCGCCGAGGCATTGAATGTTTTGTGTTAGGAGCCGGTAGGAACAGTGCCGAGCGTAACATCAATATGCTTGGTATCGTCGCCCCGAATGATCGTCAGAGCTACTTTATCACCCGGCTGATGGCTGTCGAGTAAACTTGTGAGTGAGTGGGTTTGGTCAATCTTGGTACCGTCGATTTCGGTGATGATATCTTTCTCCTGGAGGCCGGCACTATCAGCTGGACTGCCGGCAATGACTGACGGCATGGCAGCATCATCCTGGGCGGGTGCTATATATGCGCCGGTGTTCGACTTCAGGTTGTAGACATTAGCGATGTCGGCAGTGAGGGGGATATAGCGAACGCCGAGATATGGTCGCTGGAACTTGCCTGTCTTTAGTACCTGGTTGATCAGACCGCGGACATCATTGATCGGGATCGAGAAGCCGACATTCTGAGCCCCGCCGGCAATAGCCGTATTAATGCCAATGACCTGCCCATTGAGATTAACCAAGGGGCCGCCGGAATTACCTTCGTTGATGGCGGCGTCCGTCTGGAATAAATTATCCAGATTCTCAGTATCACTACTCGCACTGTTTCCATTGCCATTATCTGATCCGGCTTGGACACTGCGACCAAATCCGGAGATGATACCACTGGTGACGGTGTTCTGAAACTGGCCGAGAGCATTACCGATGGCTACCACATTATCACCCACCTGGACAGCCGCAGAGTCGCCGATGGTGGCCGGTGACAGCTTACGACCATTCAGGTTGTTGACTTTTAGGAAAGCTATGTCGAGACTGTCTGTAGTGGCTGTCCGGCCAATGACGCTGACATCCTTCAGCTGAGTGCCATCGCTCAGCGTAATACTGACTTTAGTGGTACCTTCCGGCACCACATGACGATTGGTCAGAATAAGACCACTGGCGGAGAGGATAATGCCGGTGCCGGCGGCCTGAGCCTGTTGGGGCTGGGCGAATCCGAAAAAACCTAAGCCGCTGCTATCGCCCGACGGCTGGCTGGTGATGTCAACATTGACACTAACCACGCTGGGACCGACGGTTTTGGCAATCTGGCTGATTAGTTGACTCTGGCTGGTCACGACTTTCTTCTGGTTACTAAAACCAGAGCTCAATAGTCCGCTGGGGTTATTATGGTTTTCAAGCGCTGCACCGCCGTAGCCACTAATGAAGGCGAGCAGCAGGAAGATTAAGCCTGCCAAACCAGCTCGCACTTGTGCAGATCGCCGACCAAAGTCGGGCCGTGGCATGGTCGGAACCGTAAAGGTGTAACTACGCGGTGGACGCCCAGTGGCACTGGAGACGCGGTGGATCTCGGCTTTTGTAACTGGTGCATCTTTTTTCGAATCAGTTTCCTTCATATAACTCCATGATTTTGTACACTAAGCTTACATTGCCAGGCTGAAACACAGCTGAGTGGGCCGACTATATCAGGCTTCTAAGATGACAGCTTCATCGGCATCAGTATCGTCGATGTCTTCGGATTTCTCGACCAACGCCAGTGATACTACCTCATCGCCATCATTGAGCCGCATAATGCGGACGCCTTGGGTAGCCCGGCCGAGGGCTGGTATGTCTTTCAGGCCGAGGCGTATGGTCTGACCGTTCTTGGAGATGATGATCACTTCCTGGTCGTCACTGTTACCAAGGGTTTTGACGCCCATCAGATCACCGGTCTTGGTGTTGACCACGGCTGAGCGGATACCGACACCACCACGGGCGTGCGACGTAAACTGAGCGATCTTGGTGCGCTTACCATAGCCGAACTTGGAGATCACGAAGACGCTGGAGTCTTCCTCGACAATGTCCATGCCTATGACGTGGTCATTGGCCCGCAGGCGGATGCCGCGGACACCGCGGCTGACGCGGCCCATTGGCCGGGCATCCTTTTCGTGAAAGCGAATCGCCTGGCCGAGGGAAGTTGAAATGACGACTTCGTTTTCGCCGCTAGTCATGCGGATCCACTTCAGTTCGTCACCGTCATCTAGGTTGATGGCAATCAGTCCAGACTGTCGAACATTGTTGTACTGCTCAAAGGGCGTTTTCTTGACGACACCGCGCGTGGTACACATGATGAGATTCCTAGCGTCATGGGTCTTGGATACATTAATGACACTGGTGACGGTCTCTTCAGGTTGCAGTTGCAGCAGGTTGACGATAGCCACGCCCTTGGCGTTGAGGCCGACAGCCGGGACTTCGTAAGTCTTGAGCCGGAAGACCCGGCCCTTGTTGGTGAAGAACAGCAGGAAATCATGGGTGCTGGCGTTGACGACGTGCTCAATGACGTCTTCCTCACGAGTCGCCATGCCGCGACGGCCCTTGCCGCCCCTGCCCTGCTTTTTGTATTCAGCCAGCGGGCTGCGCTTAATGTAATTGGCGGCCGTCAGCGTAACAGCTACCTGCTCGTCAGCAATCAAATCTTCATCGCTCATTTTGCCTAGCTCAGTGGCGACTACCTTGGTGCGGCGTTCGTCGCCGTACTGCTTTTTGAGCTCCAGCAGTTCGTCACGGATGATCTTGAGGATCTTCTTCTCGTCAGCCAGAATGCCTTCGAGCTTGGCAATCAGCTTCATGAGTTCAGCCAGCTCGTCTTCGATCTTTTTACGTTCCAAGCCAGCCAGGGTACGCAACTGCATGGCCAAAATCGCTTTGGCCTGGATGTCACTAAGATTAAATTTAGCGATCAAGTTCTGAGCGGCTTCATCGGTGGTCTGTGAGGCACGGATGACGGCAATAACTTCGTCGATGTGGTCGAGAGCGATCTTGAGTCCCTCGAGGATGTGAGCCCGTTCGCGGGCCTTGCGCAGCTCAAATTCAGTGCGCCGCCGGACTACGACTTTGCGGTGCTTGATGTGCTCACTGAGGATATCCTGCAGGCCGAGGACCCGGGGCTGGATGCCGTCTACCAGGGCCATCATGTTGAAGTGGAAGCTCTGTTGCAGCTGGGTTAGCTTGTATAGCTGGTTGAGGACTTTTTTAGGATAAGCATCGCGTTTGAGGTCTATGACTACTCGCACGGCGCCACGCGCCGTTTCATCTCTAAGATCAGAAATGCCGACGATTTTCTTGGTATTAACCAGTTCGGCAATCTTCAGCACCAATGACTCTTTGTTCAGGGCATAGGGGATCTCGGTAATAACGATCTGGTGACGACCCTTGGTGCCTTCGACTATCTCGGCAATACCGCGGGTGACGACACCGCCACGACCAGTGGCATAGGCCGTCCTGATGGCTTCTTTGCCGTAGATAACACCGCCAGTTGGGAAGTCCGGACCTTTGATATGCTCCAGCAGGTCGTCGAGCGTTGCCGCCGGGTTGTCGATCATAGTGATTTCGGCGTCGATTAGCTCAGAAATGTTGTGCGGCGGAATGTTAGTGGCCATACCAACGGCAATACCGAGTTGACCGTTGAGCAGCAGGTTGGGCAGCTTGGCGGGCAGCACGGTGGGTTCGGTGGTGGTACCATCGTAGTTTTCACGGAAATCGACGGTCTCTTTGTCAATGTCGGCCAGTGTCTCGTCGGCCAGCCGGGCCATTTTGGCCTCGGTGTAACGCATGGCAGCCGGTGGATCGCCGTCCATACTACCGAAGTTACCCTGGCCGTTTACCAGCGTGTAGCGCATGGCCCACGGCTGGGCCATGCGGACCATGGCGTCGTAGATGCTGGAGTCACCGTGCGGGTGGTACTTACCCATAACAGCACCGACAACATTGGCGGACTTGCGGTGGCGGGCGCCGGAGCGCAGGCCGTCTTCGTTCATCGAGTACAGGATGCGGCGATGAACCGGCTTCAGGCCATCACGGACATCAGGCAGCGCCCGATCGATGATGACCGACATAGAATAGCGCAAATAACTGTCTTCCATGACGTGCTCAACGGTGCGCAGCTCGACGGAACGCGAGTGCCCGGAGTCCAGCACGTCAGCGGCATGCTCGTGGCCGCGGCGGTTCTCTTCCATGGATTCGACTTTGGCGACGTCGTTGTTTGGACGTTGTTCAGCAGGCTGGCTAGGTTGATTGGCTTGATTGGTGAGCTCGATGAAGTTTTCGTCGTTATTGTTGTTGTCCATAGTTAGATGTCCAGGTCCTTTACAAATTTGGCGTTGGCTTGAATGAAGGCTTTGCGTGGTTCAACCTCTGAGCCCATCAGCTTGTTAAAGATGGCGTCGGCTTTTTCGGCGTCCGAGACCTTGACCTGCACCAGCACGCGCTTCTCAGGATTCATAGTCGTCTCGAACAGCTGCTCGGCGTCCATTTCACCCAGCCCCTTGTAGCGCTTCTGCTCAATGTACCCGGCTTGGCGGAAACGCTCGGTGGACGGGTCGATGACTGTGCCCTCGGCCTGGCGTTTGGCAATGATCTTGTCCAGCACCACTTCCAGTTCGTCTTCGTCATATATAAAGATTGAGTTCTTGCGACCGGATTTAACCAGCTCGAACAGTGGTGGCTTAGCCAAGTACAGGTGACCGCCATCGACAACTTCTTTCATGTAGCGGAAGAAAAAGGTCATGAGCAATGTTGAGATGTGGCTGCCGTCGACATCGGCATCAGTCATGATGATGATGCGGTGGTAGCGCAGGCCATCAATACTAAAGGAGTCTTCGATACCGACGCCCAGAGCTTTGATCAGGCTGAGGATTTCGTTATTGGCCAGCATCTTGTCTAATCTCGCCCGTTCTACATTGAGGACTTTGCCGCGCAGTGGCAGGATGGCCTGAGTCTTGGAGTCGCGACCAGACTTGGCGGAGCCACCGGCTGAGTCACCCTCTACCAGGTAGATCTCTGAAGAGGCTGGGTCTTTGGACGAACAGTCAGCCAGTTTGCCCGGCATACTGGCACCGTCAAGCACGCCCTTGCGTAGAATGTTATCGCGGGCGGCGCGGGCGGCCTTGCGGGCCCGGGCGGCCAGCAGTGCCTTGCCGACGATCTTGCGAGCTACCTGCGGGTGTTCCTCAAGGTAATAATTGAAATATTCGTTCATGACGGTTTCAACGTAACCACGAACTTCGGGGTTGCCCAGCTTGTTCTTGGTCTGGCCTTCGAACTGCGGATCGGGCAGCTTGACCAAAATGATACAGGTCAGGCCTTCGCGGGTATCTTCACCGCTAAGGTTCTCTTCTTTTTCCTTAAGCAGACCGTTCTTGCGGGCGTAGTCATTGACTACCCGCGTCAGCGCCGCCCGGAAGCCGGTCAGGTGCGTGCCACCGTCGGGGTTGAGGACGTTGTTGGCGAAGGACTTAATGGTTTCGGTGTAAGCATCGGTATATTGCATGGAGATCTCGACCTGGGTGTCTTTGACCATTTTATCGACGTAGAATATGTCGTCGTCGACCGGCTCTTTACCGACGTTGAGATGTTTGACGTAGCTCTGGATACCGCCTTCGAAATAGAAGCCGTAGCGCTTGCCGCTCTTCTCGTCTTCCAGAGAAGTGTGGATGCTCTTGGTCAGGTAAGCGGCGTGGCGCAAGCGGTCGAGGATAGTGTCATAGTTAAAGGTAATGTCCGGGAAAATGGTGTCGTCGGCGTAAAACGTGATCTCTGTGCCCCGCTTGTTAGTTTTGCCAACGACCTTTAGGTCGTATTTCGGTACGCCGCGCTCGTATTCTTGTTGATGGATCTTGCCGTCTTTATAGATTGTGACGATCAGCTTGGTCGACAGAGCGTTGACCACGCTGGAACCGACGCCGTGCAGACCGCCGGAGACCTTGTAACCACCATCGCCGAACTTACCGCCAGCGTGCAGCACGGTCAGCACCGTCTCGACGGTGCTCTTACCGGTCTTGGGGTGAATATCAACCGGGATACCACGACCATCGTCAAACACACTGATACCGCCGTCAGCCAGCATCTTGACCGACACCATGGTGGCGTGGCCAGCCAGGGCTTCATCGATACCATTGTCGACAATCTCCCACACCAGGTGGTGCAGGCCCTCAATACCGGTGCCGCCAATGTACATACCCGGTCGCTTGCGGACTGGCTCCAGACCTTCCAGTACGGTAATTTGATTAGAAGAATACTCGGTCTTGTCTTTGTTGTCTTTAGCCACTATAAATATACCCTCTCAAGCTTAAGTCTGTGCGTTGTCAACGCTCCCACTGCTTCTTATTATATCGGACTTGTCTCCCTGTAACAACACTTACGACCACCTGGTGGCTTTTACATTCAGCCGCTTTTGAGTATCTTCATGCGCTCTGCAGCCACTGTCATTTTTCTCAAGTATTTATCGCTCATAGCCTCGGTTAGCTCGGCCGATGGCCCACACAATTTGAGCAGAAACACACTGGACCTTAGCGGAGCTGCCGTAGAGGAATGGGATTTGTCAGGAGGCTATTCGTAAGTGTGCGCTATATCACTTGCACACATGGATACACTTATGCTTAAATATCAGCGAATCTATAAAATAAAACAATTTAAACAAAAAGTACGACACACTATGTTCGAAAAACTGCTCGCCACCCTGCCCTACAACCCCAGTATGGTGCACCAATTATCATTTTACGCTAAGCGTATGCACGAAGAGTCCAGCGTTCGCCGCGCCGGCTTGGTATTACTAATAATGGCTTTCTTGATCCAGTTCTTCGCCGTGATCAGCCCGCCCCAACCGACAGTAGCTGACGCGCCAAATGACTTGATTAATGGTGGTTTCAAGACGGTGGCCCAGGCAGCGCAGACCTGTATCGACAATACTGACCACTATCGTGACATAATGACCTACTACGGTATAACCTGTCACGATTTAGCTAAAGCTGACGTCGTCAGCATTAATTCGGACGACACGCAGACCGTCGGTGGGCATGTCGCAAAGCTCTACTCGATGGGTCACGTCTCTCATGGCGCCATCAACAGCGTCACCAAACAACCGACCGGTGAAATCCAGCTCGGTGTACCAGGCCGGACCACCTACGTACGTTACCTGCAAAGCTTCGAATCACCGGGCAACACCCGCACCTACCAGGCCTTGAAGTTCACCGGGACACTTAGCGGCAAAACTTTTTATATATTGTTTGATTGCGGCAATCTGGTGAGTTTCGGCGTACCACAGCCCTACGTGCCACCAGCTCCTGCTCCCGCTCCAAAACCCGCTCCAAAACCTGCGCCCACCCCAACTCCGACACCCGTGACACCTAAACCCACACCGGTGCCAACGCCAAAACCTGCGCCCACGCCGCAGCCAGTCTGTGCCCTCGACAGCAACATCCTCAAGAGCGATAGCCGCTGCGTACCCTGCCAATACAATGCCACCATCATCGCCAGCGATACTGACTGCAAGCCCTGCACCGCCTCACTCAGCAGCACCGACACGCTGGCCTGTGTTAGCCGCTACAAAAAAGCTGCCAACGTCACGGCCGGCGTAGCCGATGCCAATAACACTATGGCTGGCGCTGGTGATGTCATTACCTACACGCTCTACGCCCAGAATAATGGCCGAGCTACAGTCAAAAGCTACGTCTTCCAGGAGAACCTCAGCGATACGCTCGACTATGCCACCATCAGCGATGCGCACGGCAGCACTATTGATAACTACGGCCTACTGACCTGGCCGGCAGTCGACATCAAGGCTGGACAGACTGCTAGTGTTCAGGTCACCGTAACCGTCAAGAGTCCGATCGTTGCCACCCCTGTGTCCACCAGTGATTCCAGTCACTTCGACCTGATCATGAACAACGTCTACGGCAACGCCATCAATATCACCTTGCCATCGCCACCAGTCAAGACCATTGAGACCGTGACTGTCACCCGGCTGGTCAATACTGGTCCTGGCACTGGCCTATTCATAGCCGCCAGCGTCACCATCCTGGCCGGCTACTTCTACTCCCGCTCGCGCCTGTTGGCTACCGAAAGCAGCATTGCCCTTAAAGAAAACACTAGTGGAGGACTGTAATGAGTAACGAAGCACCTGCCTTCAACGTCGAACAAGCTAAACATGAGAGCCTGCCGAATGGCGAGACTGAGAAGCTGATCACTGCCCATACCGAAGAAGCGCCGAGCGCCGAACAAACCGCTGCCGAAAAGCAGCATATGATCCAGGAAGTTGCCCCGGTCATCGCCGAAGAGGCGCCCAGCAAAGATGTCTTTAATGACTATCAGATGCAGCAAGCTGCCGCCGTCGACGCACCAATCCGCGAATCCAAGAAAACCGTTGGCCAGCGCAAGCTCAAAGAGGTTCAACGCCAGTTACCAGCCCGCGACCGCCGTCTGAGCCGGATTATCCACCAGCCGGCCATCCGGGCCGTCTCCGAGGTGGCTGGCAGCACCATTTCCCGGCCGTCTGGCTTGCTCGGTGGTGGCATCGTGGCCTTTATGGGCAGTGCTGCCTATCTATACTTCACCCGGTACATTGGCATTCCTTACAATTACTTTGTCTTCGCCCTCTTATTTATTGGCGGTTTTGCCCTTGGCTTGCTGCTGGAATTACTCGTCTGGAGCCTGACAGCTTCCCGTCGGCGCGCCGAATAAGCTAGTTCTAGCCGACAATCTTGTCGCCCCAGTCGGAGAATGTCAGCACGACCAGCACTATCGCCAGCATAATAAATACAAATTGACGCCGTAGGCCCTTATTGAGGCGGTCATGGTGGTCAAGGTAGTAAATAACCGCCAGGCCATAGCCCAGGGCGCTCAGCAGCAGCGTCGGTTGGGCCACGAAGCGATAATACAGCAGCCAGTGCGCCAGCAGCCAGCCCAGGCTAGCCCCAAAGTAACCCCAGACATAGGCCAGCATCCGGGCATAAGGCTCGTCGAACGTATCAAAAAAGTGGCGGGCGGCCAAAAAGCAGATCAGCCCCGTCAGCCCCGTCAAGCCAATGCTTGGTCCGGCTGGCCAGACCAGATAGACCGCCATAAGGGCGCAGAACTGACCCAGAAAGGCCTGGATCGAGATCATAAACAAGCCGGTTGCCGGCTTAATGACTATCAGCCAGACGGCGTACAGTGCGGCGTAGCCCAGCTGCAGCGAGATATTGGTGGTGTGGTTCATAAAGACAACTGTCGAGATGCCCACCATAATGTCGACCGAATTAGCCCGGATGTTGGAAGCCCAAAAGCGCGGTTTGACCGCCAGCATCCGCCATTTGGCCAAAATGACCACCGCCAGAGCTAAACTTAAGAAATTGAGACGTATGAAAATAAAAATGCTGATCGGCAGTACGACCAGTAGCACCAGGTAAAAAACATGGGCAAAACCATTCGCCGGCTTAATTTTGTGTAGTAAGGGCCTCATCGCTACCTACAATGATAACAAAGTCGGCGCCATTTGTAGCTATTGTGTCATCGGGCATTTTATTGCTAGCTTTGACATTATAGCGTTGTTCGAGGTAGTGCTGGGTATATTTATCTTTGCCATTACTGAGGTCAACCAGTTGCGTTTGGGTCCAGCCGGTATTAGGCGTGTTAGCAGCACCAACCACGTTATAGCCATATGATTTGAGGGTGGCGGCAGTAGCGGTGGCTATACCGGGCAGCGTGGTACCGTTGTAGATCATGACTTTGGCTTTTTCTTTTATAATGTAACCATCCCTGAGTTGGGTGCGGACATAGCTTTGGACAGCACTGTAGTTGTTGATACCGGCAGTCGGCACATCGACTGATTGCCCGGCAATGGTATTGGTCGTGATGTAGTTGTTAGGCTTGTCTGCCAGGCCAATTGAAGCCGTGGCCGCATCATTGATTTGGCTGATGATGCCGTACATACGCTGGGCACTGCTCAGGCTGAGGTCGGTGCTGATATTATTGCCGAAATCATTAATCAGTTCGGACAGCTTGAGCGGATTGCTGAGCGTACCCAAGGTCTGAACTTTATCTTTGAGGGCCAGCATAACGGCCCGCTGCCGCTCAGCGCGGGCAAAGTCACTGGTAGTTTCGCGTGAACGGACATAATTCAGGGCCTGGGCACCATTAAAGCTGTTGAGGCCGGCCTTGGCCAGAATGGGACTCTTGTTATTCTGCCAGGCCATAGTTGGGTCATTCAAGTCACTTGGAGCGTTGACGGTCACGCCATTTACGGTGGTGATAGCCTGCTGAAAAGCATCAAAATCAACAATCATATTGTAGTTAATCGGCACACCCAAAACGTTCTCGACAGTCTGATCAGCCAGATCAAAGCCGGCTTGGATAGCCTTGGGATCTGTCGAGCCGGGGGCAACTTTGCCGAGATATTTGAACTCGCCAGTTTCCCAGGCAGCGTTGATCTTCATGGTGCCGGCGTTGGGCACAGCCACCCACAGGTCACGTGGAATACTAATGAGGCTCTGCGTATGGTTCACGGGGTCAATGCTGGCCAAAATCATGGTGTCCGTTAGGTCGGGAGCCTCGTGCGTGCCGCCACCACGGCCCAGCAGCAAGACATTGATACGGCCATCACCCTCGCCTTTTAGCAACTGCGGGTCGACATTAGCCTTGAGCGACGCAGCGGTAGTGGTGCCGCCCTGGAAGACTTTATGCAGCTTGAAAGCTCCCTGCGAAAATAATAGGCCGCCGGCAGCAACAATCAGGACTAGACCGGCAATCGCCCCGCGCAGCGCCCATTTACGGATAGCGAACCACTTGCCGCGGGCGATGAAGTTACGGGCCCGGTTAAGTCGGTCGTGAGCGCTGGTGCCACCGGGCAGACTCATATCGATAGGGCTTGCGACAGCCGCCGGAGTGGGCGGTAGCACAGAGGCGGCTGGAGGTCGCACTGGTGCCATCGGCTGTGGCTGCTGCACCGGCCGCGGTGCAAGTGGAGCGGCAACAGGACGCCTGGAAATCATCTGGGGGCTGACGACTCCGTTCAGTGCCTCCGGACTAACTTTGGTAAATTGGCGTGGTGTTTGTGTTGTTCGCCTTTTAAATCTTGACGCATCCATCTCTTGGTCCCTCAATTATAGCCACATACTGCTTATGTGTAAAGCCCTTTTCAAAAGGCAGCCAGCACCTGCTGATTGTGCTATAGTTAAAAGCTGAATGAATAATGATATTAATCCCCCTCGACCCAGCAATTCATCAGTGCGTACCCCACCTAGTGACAGCACGATGTCAGTATCAGCTCCACCACCGCCTCCGACGGTCACCCCATTGCCAATCACCCCAAAAGTCACGAATGACGCTCCAAAGCCCGATCACGGCGTGCTCCGCGAACTGTTGTCCACTGTCGGTATCCTGGCCACCGCATTGGTCATCGCCCTGCTGATGATCGCCTTTGTCTTCCGCTCCTACCAGGTCGACGGTCCCAGCATGGAAAGCACCCTGCAAAACACTGACAAGCTGATAATCTGGAAAGTTCCGCGCACCTGGTCCCGTTTCACGCACCACGCCTATATCCCCGGTCGCGGCGATATAATCGTTTTCAGCGAGAGTGGCCTGTCGCAGTTTGGCCAAGAGGATACCAAGCAACTTATCAAGCGGGTCATTGGGCTGCCGGGCGACCGGGTGGTGGTGCAGAATGGAAATTACACTATATATAATAATACGAATCCCAAAGGTTTTGACCCTGACAAGACGCTGCCTTACGGCAAAAATATTCCGTCTACTTCCGGCGATATCGACATCACTCTGGCCGCCAACCAGCTATTTGTCAGCGGCGATAACCGCCCCAACTCGCTCGATTCGCGGGCCTTTGGGCCGATAAACGCCAATCAAGTGGTCGGCAAGCTGGCAATGCGCGTCTTCCCACTGTCCCAGGCCAAGAATTTCTAAGCACTCCGTGCTATATTCATATATATGACTAATGCAAAACCATCGTCAGGTCTGGGGCGCGGCCTGGGGCGCGGCCTGGGGCGCGGCTTCGAAGCCCTGATTAGCAATGACTTTGACAAGTCTATCTTATTAACACCCGCTGACCGCATCGAGAAGCTCAAAGTTGGTGCCATCCAAGCCAGCCCCTATCAGCCGCGTCGGCACTTCGATGAGCAGGCCCTGACCGAGTTGGCGGCGTCTATCAAGCGCTACGGTATTGTCCAACCGCTGGTAGTTACACCGGCCGCCGCGGGCGTCTACACCCTGATCGCCGGCGAACGCCGCTGGCGGGCGGCTCAGATAGCCAAGCTGACTACAGTGCCAGCCATCGTCCGGACCGCCGCCGAGCTGGAACAGCTTGAGCTGGCCCTGATAGAGAATGTCCAGCGCGTCGACCTCAGTCCCCTGGAGACCGCTGTCAGCATCGAGCGCCTGCACGAACAGTTCTCACAGTCCTACGAGACCATAGCCGCCAAGCTTGGCAAAGCCGCTTCTACCATCAACAACACCGTACGGCTGTTGCGGCTGCCGGAAGCCGCCCGCGCTGCCCTGGCCGCCGGCACTATCTCCGAGGGTCACGCCCGAGCTATTCTGGCCCTCCGGGCCAGCCCCGACCAGCAGGCCAAGCTGCTGGCGCTGATCCTGCAGCACGACTGGAGCGTCCGTCAGGCTGAACGCTACGTGACCAGCATCAAAGCTGACGCCGGTGCGGAAACTGTTGCCGTCGCCCGCGTCGATACCGAGACTCCAGCCACCAAGGCCCTCGCCAAGCGCCTTGGCACATCAGTTCATATCCGTCGCACCGCCCGTGGCGGCCGGCTGGAGCTCGGCTTTAAAACCGATGACGAGCTCGAAAAACTGCTTCATCTCTTCGATTAATCACATTCCTGTACGGCAGCTCCGCTAAGCCTTAGTGGGCCATTGACCTAAGGGCTCACTGCAGTAGAATAATTTGATTGTGTTTCGGCAGGTTTCAGATTGTCATATTTTTTGGAGAATAGCCTATTTTCTAAGGTGTTATTTCAAGGCTATTCTCCAAAAAATATGACAATCTGAAAGTAGACCTAAGAGCAGGATTAATTCAGTGAGACTCCAACGCTGATGGTCCACACCCAACCGGACAGCACTTCGTATCGCCAAGTATTGTTATTTTGTTCGAGTTAGGATTTCGCGGGCCAAAGCTTTGTAAGCCCTAGCACCCTTGCTCCACTTGTCGTGCTCAAAAATTGTTCGCCCGTAACTGGGTGCCTCGGCCAGGCGCACATTGCGCGGTATAACGGTCTTGAAAAGCTTATCTCCGAAGTAATTTTTGACTTCCGTCTGGACCTGTTCGCTGAGAGAGTTGCGGCGGTCGTACATGGTCAGGGCGATGCCGAGCAACTCCAGCCCAGGATTAGTGCTAGCCCGCACCGCCTGGATCGTGTTCAGCAGCTGCGATAAACCCTCCAGCGCATAATATTCGGCCTGGACCGGGATCAGCACCGAGTCGGCCGCTGTCAACGCGTTGATAGTCAGCAGTCCCAGCGACGGCGGACAGTCAATCAATATGTATTCATAAGTGGCCGCGGCTAGTGCCTCACGCAGCACGAACTCGCGTTGGGTACGGCCGACCAGCTCAATCTCTGAACCGGCCAGGTTGGCATTGCTAGGCACCACGAACAATTGTGCGACGTTGGTTTCAGCAACCGCCTCGGCTAGTGCAGCCGTGCCGGACAGCACTTCATACATGGTATTGGGCAGCTGATCTTTGCTCAGACCCAGGCCTGACGAGGCATTGCCCTGTGGATCAAGGTCGACGATCATACAGCTATGTTTCTCGGTTGCCAACTGGGCGGCAATGTTAATGGTCGAGGTGGTTTTGCCGACCCCGCCCTTTTGATTCACAACTGCAATGATTTTTGGTTTCATGTCTCTTATACGTCTCCGTTATAGCTAGTATATCACTTTCGGGACTGGGATATCCCGTAGCATAGTCTGATCTGTTAACTAGTATTATACGGCTAGCTCTTTTATATCACTGAGTCTGTAAACCATTGATATATGCTTGCCACTGGTCGCTGGTATGCGCGAATGGACTTTGGACGAATACCAGCAAGTTGTTTTTGCTAAAAACAATCGTCTGGGCATTGGATTTCGCATCATTAGCTATGAAGGCAGCTCCACTACTGGTGGCAAGGGTCTGACTGGCTTTCAGGCTGACGGCTATCTTACTAACAGCGTCGACAGCCGTCTTGTAAGTGGCTGGGATGGGTTGCTGGCTGACCACTATCGCCTGCCCGGCCAGCGTGTCGGTAAAGCTGTAGGTGTTGCGCTTGCCGTCATAGGCCACTTGGGGGGTGCCGTGGATGCCGTTATTAGTCGAGTCAACGGGGGCCAACGGCTGGAAGGTTGGCTTGGCGGCAGTGCTGGCGGCGGCCGATTTGGCCAAGGTAGCTTTGGCGGCGGCTACAGCTGACCGGTGAGCTAAAAAATGCTGCGCTGCAAGCCCGACGCTGCTTACAAGCATAAGCGTCGCTATAATGGCCGCACCGAGCTTCAGACGGCGCCGCTGGGCCTGGGATAAACGGCTGGTTTGCTGCTTAAGGCTGGTTTTGACGTTCGGCAGTGCCAGTTTGGGCAGATTAATCTGAATTGAGATAACACTTGGCCCTCCGCTGTCAGTGACAGGCATAGCAGTAGTGGGAGCAAAGGTCGGTACCGGCACAGATTCTGGGATTGTTGCTGCCGGGGGCCTGTGATGCGGCACTGCTGGTGCCGCCGCCGGTCGTTCTGTCCGAAAGCGGTTGGCCACTGCCCCGTCGACTTTCGGCAAGGCCAGTGCTACCGGTTGGCGGACCGGTGCTACCCAGACTTCACGCTGAAGCCGTTTGGGCAACTGGTCTGGTCGTTTGTATGCATTACTCACGGGTGGGCATCCAACGACTGTTTGGTCTGATCCTGGAAGATACGGCCGTTGCGCAGCCGGGTATTGCCAGAGGGCGAGTAATAGAAACTGTACGATTTGATGGCCGGTTGGGTCGTGTCGGCATCAGTAAAGCTGAATGACTGGGTCTGATCGATGTCAAAAGTCAGCGACCAGTAGCGGCCGACGCCTTGGTTGGTGCTCGTCCCATCGATGGCTGAGATAGTAAAGGGATTTGATCCAAATGGAATGGTAGTGATTGCCGTAGGGGCACCAAAGGCATTCGTGGCTTGGCGACTGGATGAATACGTCATGCGCCACTTCTCTATGTCGGCGCCATTGACGGCGGCATTAGTGCCATTAGAGACAAACTTCTGTGGTGTGGCATCGCCCACCATATCAATATACCTGGTGAAGATGCTTCGAATGGCCTGCGATTGCTCACCACCGTACGATACGGTCGTGGCATTACTCGTGCAATCATTGCCGCCCGTTAGGTAGTAGTAGCCGTTGTAGTAGGCTGTGCCCTGGCCGGAAATGGCGCTAAAGCTAGTTGCTACACCCTGCTGCCAGGAACCCACGTCTCCGGTACTGTTTACCGAGGCGGTGAAAGTAGTAGACAGACAGTTGGTACTGGCAGTTCCGGTTGTTCCTCCGAGGACGTAGATGTAACCGTTTGCGGCAAAGGCCCCAGATTGCCCAGCTTTCAGAGGCAGGTCTGAAGTGTAATTCCAAGCTCCCGGCGCGCCGGTACTCGTATTTAACTGCGAAAACTGTACGTCTGACAGATAATTCGTGCCGTCAAAGCCGCCAATAACGTATAAATAACCGCCGGCTGCGACGGCCGTGTGATAGCTGCGAACAGTCGTAAAAGTATTGGCGGCGGTAGTCCAGCCACTGATCACGCCGCCGCCTGTGGCAAGCGCCGGAGTGTAATAGGTGGTGGCGCTAGCACTGCCTCCGGTGACATAGATGCGGTTATTGTAAGTGGCGCAGCTCAGCCCGGTTTTGGCCGCCGGCAGTGTACCTACTGTCGTACCATCAGTCGTGACAGCCGCCCAGCTACCGCTGCCCCAAGCTGAGCCCGTCGTTGCACTGTAATAGACACTGGATTGCGCAGTGCCACCGCTGTTGGCACCGCCTATGTAGTACAGTGTACCGCCCTGGGCTACCATGCAGCCAAAGCCTCGCCCTGCCGGCAAGCTCGGCCCGCTCGCCCAGGTACCTATCGAACCATCAGGATTGAGCGGCGCAAACTGGGTGCTAGCCTGGGCGGTCGTGCAGGTCGTGGTAGCCACCGCATAGGCGCTACAGCCTCCTGCCATGTATAGGTAACCGTTGCTAGCGACAGCCGAGTTACCTGTCGCGGCCGTACCAATAGCAGGACCGCTGGAAATAGCTCGAGTGGCTGAGCTAGTAGCATTATAAATTTGGAAATATTCCGTAGCCGTAGCACGCGTGGTACACGTAGTTGGTGGATTTCCAGCTGTGCAGCCGCCTATGGTGTATATATTGCCGTTCGCGAAGGCGCTGGCGGCATCCCATTTTGCTGTAAAGTTCGTGGTTGAAACCGTAAAGTTGGAATCGATATTACCGGTGTTGGGATTAATCTTACCGATGTTAATGGTGCCCACAGGCGTACCAGTGACACCATCATGCCCACTATAGACGTACAGGTAGCCGTTGGAAGCATAAGCCGCACCACGTCGGATAGGGTGATCTGGCGAAGTGCCTACATTGAGGGAACCGGCCGTTTGGGCCCAAGCCTGGGTAATGGTCCCCGTCGAAGTAAACTGCGTATAAATACATTTTTGGGTCTGGCCGGCGCCATTAGCGGCCCCGCCACTACCGTTGGCGCCACCACAGAGGTAGATATAGCCTTCATAAAATGCCAAACCCATGGCGGCGTTGGGATAGTTCTGAGTCGCCGTGGGGATAGCGGCCAGGTTTGTGGTACTCCCCGCCCCTATCGTCGTACCACTAACTGTGTAACGCGTTACAGCACCAGAATAGGTGCTACAGCCGAACGTGGTGGCGCCGGCTACGCAGCCGCCGAACGTATAAATATAACCATTGAAGTAGAGTGCGCTCAGGGCGTATTCATTAGTGTTCATTGTTCGGCTATTGGCCACCCAGTCCGTCGGTAAGGAGCCGTTGGCATTCGGCGTAATAGTCCAGATTGTATTATTGCCAGCCACGGCGCCACCACCCGTGTTGTAGCTATAACCACCAAACGCATACAGCGTACCGTTAATAGCGACCACGGCAATCTCAGCCAAGCCTTTCGTGGTATTGATCCGTTGCGTACCGGTGGTCCAGGCGCCCAGGGTACCGTCATTATTTATAGGTGCATAGGATGTCAGGTTAGTGGTATCACTGGTACCAGTCTGGCAACTGTTGGTAATACAACCACCGACAATATATAGATAGCCATTATTGACGACCGACGTGCCTCCGAATAAGGCTGTCGGCAGGTTGTTGGCCGAGGTTTTCAGGACGCTGGCCTGGCCAGCTGTGGTGATGGCGCCGTACTGGGTGGTGGCCAACGAGGTCGTGCAGAATAAGCTGGCGGCATTGGTGGTGGCGCAACCACCAAGGTTGTAGATGGTGCTGCGCCAGACAACTTCGGTGCCGCCAATGTTCGCACTGGTCAGCGATGTAGTGGTGGCCCACTGGCCCAGGCTGCCGTCGGCATTGATCTGGGCCAGCTGGGTATCGGTCATCGCGTCGCCAGCCGTATTGCAAGTTTGACTGGCATTGACGGCCTTACAGCCGCCGGAAATGTACATATAGCCGTTTTTGACCACCGTGAAAACCGCCCCAAAATTTTCACGTGCCGTAGCGAAGACATTGGTAGACTTCCAGTTGGCCGAGCCGCTACCATAGATGCTGCCGTCGGTATTGAGCGCGGCATACAGCACGGTGTTGGTCAGGGTACCGGTCAGACTGCCGCCTACCACGTAGAGATAGCCGTTGTAGGCTTGCAGGTCGGCACCATAGCGGGCGGCTGGCAGCGTCACGGCGACGTTGTTGGTCCAAGTCAGCGTACCATCGGGGTTGACGCTGGCATAACTGACATCGTACGTGCCGCTGGCGGCTGTAGTGTCTGTTTTGCCACCGGCTATATAAATTTTGCCATTGTAAGCGGCGGCTCCAAAGCTACAACGAGCCGTGCTCGGTGCCGAAGTAGTCTGCCAGTTACCGAGCACGCCGTTGACCTGCACCGGTGCATAATAGACCGTTGTCGATAAATTACCGCTGGCACAAGTGGTGTCGGTCTTGGAGCCGCCAATCAGATAGATAAAGCCTTTGTAACCAATCATCTGGAAGCGCGATAAGCCACCCGCCGGTAGCCCGATACTGTTGCCGGACTGCCAGGTCAGCGTCGGCGAGACACCGAGCACTGAGGGCGTGGCCGTGCTAATCGGTATGTACTCGATCATGTTGGTACTGTTGCCGGCGATGTTAGCCGTCGAGGCGGCACTGGAGCCGCCGGCCACATACATGTAGCCGTTGTAAGCCGTGGCCCCTCCCAGGAAGCGCGCCTGATTCATGGTGACCGTGCTGGTCCAGGTAGCGGTCGTGCCACCGGTGAGGCTACCGCGAGTAATCTGGTTGTTGGTGACGTCAAAGTCAGCGTTGGATTCGATACTGGTATTGCGGTAGAATTCGCTGACCGTGGAGATCTGGACCGTCGGGTCGATGCTGAGTGGATAGCTGGCCTGCTTGAGGTGGCTAGCCCTGACGCTGAGCTGATCACCCTTGAGTTGGTAGACAGCCCGGGCGCTACTTTTGTGGCTGGCGTTCTCGGTGATGACTGGCGCCGGCAGATCGAACAACAGCTTGTCTTTTTTGGCATTTTTGCGGGCTTTTTGCAGTAGCGCCGCGTCCTTGTCGCTGCTAGTACTGACATTACCGAGCGGCAGACTACTACCATAAATCCCGACTGAGCCATCGGGCAATAGTTTGGCTACAAACTGGTCACTAAGGCCCAAAGTGTAGCTGAATATCAGCGTGTCACCAGCCTGCTGGCGCAGCAAAATGTCTTCCTTGACACCGGCTGCCGCCGCCGTGTAGACCACTGCTCCATCACCTTTGTAGATTGGATAACTAATCTGATTTTTATCCTGATGGCCCGCTAGCGCTGCAAAGTTGGGCGTCATCGTAAAGTCGACGTCATTATAGGCGTCAGTCACTGTTACTCCCTGCGCCAGATCATCATGCAGCACAGCCTTGGATTTGGGCCCGCCGGCAGTGACTTGATAGCCGGAGTCGGCGGCTGGCGAAAACGCGGCGTTGAAGTTATACGTCTGGCTTTTGGCATCGCGTTGCAGATACTTGGCCATAGCGTCGTTGGGCTGGGCGATCACCGACTTATCAGCGGCCGACATGGCGTAAGTATGCGACTGAAAACGCTGATCAAAATATGGCAGCACCACTTGCAGTAGCAAGCTGGCAATGAGTGTCAAAATCACTAGTGAGATGCAGTAACGCTGCCAGCCTTTCAAGCCGAAATAACGCTGACGCAGACCGCGCAATGACTGCCGCGAAGGCAGCCTGGGCAGTCGCAGATTAATCGTCATTGCCGGTTTAGCGACCGGCACTGCCCTGCTCGGCTTATGCGGTTGCTGTACTGAAGGCGCCGGCAGCCTGCTAGGCTGTGATGGTGACATCGGCTGCGTTACAGCTACCGGCTTGATCGCTTGGGTAGCCACAGTTTTGACTGGAGTTGGTGGAATCCACCACTGGCGAGTCACCGGATTCCACTGGCGTGCGGGCATGCTGGCAGAACGCTCAGTCTGAGCGCCCGCGGGACGAGGCCGGCGTATGTCATCCATGTCTGTTTTTGTGACTTTTTAGATAATCATTCTTATGCTTTATTACGCTTATAAGTATACCACGCCCGGTTTTGCCAAACTCCTTCGGAACTTCTAACATCAAACGCAACCGTTAAACTAATACTGTAACCGTAGGAGGT
>CAXSFI010000006.1:0-53664 GCA_964236675.1 uncultured bacterium | reverse complement strand
TCATGTTTCTCAGGAGCAGCTTGACCTGGCGGTCCAGCAGCTCAATACTAGACCAAGGAAACCACTGGACTACAAAACTCCGAAACGAGTCTTTGAGGCTAAATGGTCGTGTTACGATTGGGATTAGAATGTAAGACATATCTATTGACTTTTTGTCTATTTCTTGCTAATATATATTTACCAATTTAAACATAAATACATGCCACAATCAGAAATGAATCCCACCGGATACAATCCAAATTTTCAACCGTCCGAAGTGTTTCCTCCTACAGACTTTGGATTGGCTGCAAGCGAGGCATTTGCTGTGTCCTACCCAGATGCCCGCCAGGAAGGACGACTTAGTGCTGAAGACCCGTTAGTACTAACTGCCACACGAAATGCTGAAATGCACTTCTCTGCTGGTCGCCGTGAGCAGGGGTGGAACGAACTGGAAGGACGATTAGGCAACGCTGGCTGGAGCGACAATGAGCGAAGCTTGTCTATTAAATTGACCGGGTCTGAAATAGATTGTGGCCTCGAAAAGCCAGTAGACCAGGCAGAAAGCCTTGATATTGCCCTGGATTTTCTTGATCAAAGTGCCTCGGAAGAAACTAAAGCTATATTGGAACAATTCTCTAGTTTACCAGATGGTCATACTAAAGTCGCGGCCGTCGAAGACCTCTTAGTTAAGGTTGAGACAGCAATGGGCAGGGCCACTACTGAAGGCAAATCACAAACATTACGAAAGCGACTACGCGGCGCTCAACAGGCCTTATTTGTCGAGAAAAGCGTTATCCAAGACTCATATGCCGTGCGCAATTCAGCACCAGTTAAATACGATGTATACCCACCCGCGCCTAAGCGCGAGATACGTAGCAAAGCTCGCCGCCGCTAAAGGTCTACGATTCAGCTGTATAATAATTGTTAACATTATAGAACTCACCGAGCAATAAGAGAGTAAAGTCATGTTAGTATTAACAGATATGAAAAGAGATACAGGTTTATGGCACTCGAGATAGGTATCGTCGGCCTGCCGAACGTAGGCAAGTCCACCCTGTTCAACGCCCTGACGGGCAGTAATATTTTGGCGGCGAATTATCCGTTTGCTACTATTGAGCCGAATACGGGTATGGTGCCGGTGCCGGATGAGCGGCTGGGGGAGCTGTCAAAGCTATACGATAACGCCCCTGTTAAGCCGGCGACGGTGACGTTCGTGGACATTGCCGGGCTGGTGGCCGGAGCATCGACCGGCGAGGGTTTGGGCAACCAGTTTTTGAGTCATATTCGTAGCACTAATGCCATTGTGCAGGTGGTGCGGGCTTTTGATGACCCCAATGTCATTCATGTCGACGAGCAGCGTGATCCGGGTAAAGATATAGCTGTCATTAACACCGAGCTGGTGCTGGCCGACCTGCAGACAGTCACTAAGCGGATTCCGAAATTCGAGAAGGAGGCCAAGGCCAACCCCAAACTCAAGCCAGTTATGGACACCTATGTACAGATCAAAGACTGGCTCGATGCTGGCGATCCGCTGTGGAATCATCCAGACATTGAACCTGCGCATGTGGCTGATCTGCAACTGCTGACCATGAAGCCGGTCATCTATTTGTTCAATCTCGACGAAGCCGGCCTGAGCGACGATGCCCACAAGCAAAGGCTGCGCCAGCTGGTAGCGCCGGCCCAGGCACTGTTCGTCTGCGCCAAGCTGGAAGCCGAGCTGCAGGACCTGGACGAAGCCGATGCCGCCGAGATGCTGGAAAGCTACGGCCAGACCGAATCCGGCCTTGTGCAGTTGATCCATGCGGCTTATCAGACGCTGGGCTTGCAAAGCTATCTGACGGCTGGCGAGCAGGAAGTCCGAGCCTGGACTATCCACACAGGGGCCACTGCCCCGCAGGCGGCGGGCGTCATCCACGGTGATTTTGAACGCGGCTTTATTGCTGCCGAAGTGGTTAGTTATGCGGATCTGATGACAGCCGGCACCATGACCGCCGCCAAGGCGACCGGCAAGGTCCGTACCGAAGGCAAAACCTACGTACTGCAGCCCGATGACATCGTTGAATTTCGTTTCAATGTTTCAAAGTGAAGTAAGCTGGGGCTAGTTGGCAGGAAGTGGTTGCGTGGGAGTGGGAGTGGATGCTGACTGGCTATGCGCGTGGAATGATGGTCGTCCAAATTTACGATTGCGTAATGCCATGGGCAGCTTGGAGTAGGCGATGCTGAGCGGATTGATCTCTAGCGGATTATGATTAGTAGCAGCGGTGCTGGCAACGCTTGGCTCGGCAGGTTTGGTAGCTGCGGCCTGCTCAGGTCGGCGACCAAAAATCTCTTTCATACCTTCGGCGTACAGGTCAGCCAGCTGTGGGCTGGCAGCTGAATTTTGCGGCGTATACGTATTAGTGTCAGCGGCCAATATAGGGGCATCGGTTGCTGGCAACAGTGGCATCTCATGCGGAGTGGTGCTAACATTGGTCGCTTCTATTACTTTGGGCTGTTCAGCTTCTTGTTCACGGTATTGCTTCAGTAAGCTCTGGGCAAACAGGAAATCGGCCAGTTCCGGACTGGGCTTTGGCAGTTCGGGCAATGGGCTTGGGGTGCTGTTAGCACTGTCACCCTTATTTTCGGACCCCCCTGACCCACTGGACGTTTGGGCTGCCTGAAGCTGATCACGCAGTGACTGCTGCTGTTGATGCTGGGCGATCAGGTAAGCTTGCAGCTGCTGATTGATCTGTTCCAGGTGCTGCTTTTGATCTTTCTGACCGGCAGACTCCTGCTTCTTGCTTTCAGCCATTTCGTGCTGGACATGGGTTATTAGTTTGCGCAGGCGCTGCTGATTATAACTTTTGAATTTGAGGTTTTTGGCGCCGGCACTAATGTTGATCTGGGCACCGATCAGGCGGTGGCTATAGTCGAGTTCATTGATCATCTCAAAACGCATGTCTTCGACGGTAAGATAATTGAGCGGTTTTTTATCGACTAATAAGACGCGGGAGTCAGTGGCCACCAGTAATGCAAACCCACCTTCGTACATGCCATTGACACATTCGTATATCACTTCGTCGGACATCAAAATGTGTGGCAATTCACGGATTTCTGACTTTCCCCACGAGTGCAGATTGAACTTTATACTTTTGAGTTGTTTTTCGACTGACTTTACAGATACCATATCTCTAAGCCTCCTTCTCTTTCCACTATCATCATAGTCTGTTTTACGGAAAAAAATGGTGAAAATAATCACTGATTGGATGAGACTTTCATCACAACTTAGCTATGTTTCATTTTCACCCGAGAAATAAGTTTGACTTATAGTGACGTCTACATCATAATATGTGCATGTTGGCCACATTGCGACAGACCGCTGAGTTTGTGGAACTCTTCAAAGCCCACGGCGTCAGACAGACGTTCCGTAAGGGCGATTTTATTATTCGTCCCGGTGATACGCCACCGGGTGTTTTTTATATCTATCAGGGGTTAGTCAAAGCCTACGACATCACCAAGTACAATGAAGAGAACCTGTTGATTATTCGCAAAGAAGACGAAGTCTTCCCACTCATCTGGGCGCTAACCGGCAAAGAACGCCACATCATTTATCAGGCTTTGGCACCAACCACTACCTGGCAGATCAAGCGCGAGCTGCTGATAGACTTTATCGAACAGCACCCCGATGCGCTCGCCCCGCTGCTCGATATGACCATCGAAATGTACAAACTGCATGGTGAACGCATTCTCAACTTAGAGTACCGTACCGTCCGCGAGCGTATCATCTCTTTCCTGCTGACCATGAGCAGCCGCTTCGGCAAAACCACTCCCGATGGTACACTCATTGAAGTTCCGCTGCGCCACCAGGACATTGCCAGCTCCATCAACGCCACCCGCGAGACGACCAGCCGCGAGCTGTCAGCCCTGGAGCGCAAAGGCCTGTTGCTGAACAAGCAATCACTGATCTTGCTTCAGGACGTGGCGGCTCTCAAAAAACTTCTCAACTAGTAGCTTATTTCCAGTTGAGGACAATATCTTCAATGGTTTTAATGACCACCGCATGATCCGGCACATCATCGGTGTCATAATAGTGATCGGTGCTGATATAGTTCTCAAGCACATTCATACAGATGAGTTCATCGGCCAGTATATGCATCCGGTCAACAGCCTGGACGCTGGCAAAGGGCGTGACTATGATCAGCTTTTCGTAGTCAATCGGCTTCAGGAATTCCATAGCAAGATCGAGCGCAAAACCACTTTTGAGACCATCGGACACCAGTATTATGTTCTGGCCCTTCAGTAACTTTCGGTCAATGACGCCGCCCAGCCCCAACAAATGGTTCATATCATGCATTTTATTGAATTTTTCCTGTTCGACGAAGCTAAAGTAATCACCCAGCAGCTCCTCGATCTCACCTTTGGAGTAAACTTGGTTAAAGGCGACATTGCCCTGAGAAGTAATGCCGGCAATAGCATTGGGCTCCCGTGGCAGCATGATTTCAGCTGTCAGTAGTAGCGTCAGTATACAGTGCAGCTGCGAAGCAATCTGTGCTCCGACCATGGTGCCACCGTCACTCAGCGCCACTACGGCGCAGTTTTCATAGCGATACTTAGGAACCAGCTGGCTGGCCAGCATCCGTCCAGCTTGCAACCGGGAGGCAAAATACATGTTGGTAGTGTAACGAGCCTCCTAAGAAAGCTCAAGCGTTAAGATTATCTAAGGGGTAACAGGAGACGTGGTAGGTCCTAGCACGGACTGGATGGCATGCTCAATGTTGGAAATCTTGGCATATGAGCCACTTGTCTGGGACATGATGGTCACGGCGTAGGTCCGGCCGCCAGATACAACCACGGCGCTGTCGTGGGCGACATCATTTTCCAGGCCGGTCTTGTTGTAGGTGGTGCAGCTTGGGCAGCCGGCCGGAATGGCGCTGCGGTAGAGCTGATTGTGCAGGCTGTTCAGTACGAAGGCTGTGGTAGTCGCATCAAATAATTTGCCCTGATACAAAGCCGCCATAAAGCGTGTCGTGTCATCAGCCGTGGTAACCGGGCCGGCTTTTTGGTTAAGCGTAGTGCCGGTAAAACCAGCGGCGTGTACATACTTATCGACAGCCGACCATCCCACATAAGCGCCGACGGCTTCGCCGCAGCTGTTATCTGACACCCGCAGCATGCGATCGACGCAGGTCTGCAGATTCTGGCCAGCGGTCTGGCCTGGCAGCTGAATACCAGACCACTGGGCAGCCGGGATTTTTTCCGCCAAGCCGTAAGTAACGTACAGTTTATATAAGCTGGCTGAGTCAATCTGTTGCAATGCGTTGCTACGCAGCAGCCAGGTTTTGGCCTGCATATCATAGACCGCCACGCTCCAAGCAGCCGCTGGGTTTTGGGCGATTGCCGCCGCCACAGCGGTATTAAGGCGATCAGTTTCGGTCTGTGCCACTGGCGTTTTCGGCTTGTAGCTAGCTATTGGAGTGGCCGTATCGGTTTTCGCTACCAGCGTGGTAACGGTAGCGGGTTTGGCAGCAATAGCATGGTGGTTGTTCATGCGAACGCCCTGGCTAACCAACAAAACGGTTATGCCAATGACTAACGCATATGCTCCCACCACAAACTGCGTTGACTTACGGAGCCGTCGCTCATAATAGACACCACTGCGCGCGCTATAAAACGCTACTGGAACATGCTTTTTCATATGTTTTCTTGTTTTAATCTTTATTTGGGTCTTAAACCGGTACCTGCGCACCTGAAAATAGCTAAACGCAGCGCGTGGCGCGTCATCTAATCTGTATTTTCTCTTTCGTCACAAGGTACCAGTTTTTTTGGCGTTTTTGTTTCTCAATACGCTTGATTACTAGTATAGCGCTTTCCCGCCGTTATGCAAGTTTTTTAAGCAGATAAAAGCGCTCTTTATTGCCCTTACTGCCGCTAACCTCCGAATCAGCTTTGTTCAGTATCTGGAAATGCTGCAGTGCCCAGAATTCAAAGTCCTTCAGGATATCGCGCCGCATCTTATCATTCTTGATGACACCCTTATGCTTCAGTGAGCTCTGGGCTGCTTCAAACTGCGGCTTGACCATGACGGCCAGCCGGGTCTCCGGGGTGCACAGCCGGGCGACGCTCGGCAAAATCTCACGCAAACTAATAAAGCTGACATCGGCCAGCACTAGATCGATCTTCTGAGTGGTCCGAAAGTCGCGAATGTCGGTCTTCTCATGCAGTTGTATCTGTGGGTTAGCCCGCAAGGTTGGATGCATCTGATCGGTCCCAACCTCGACAGCAATCACCTTTTTAGCGCCGTGCTTTAGCGCATATTCCGTAAAGCCACCGGTGCTACTGCCAACATCCAGCACCGTCTTCCCGTCAAACTGAATGTACAGCGCCTCTGCTACGCTGGCCAACTTCAAGGCTGCCCGACTGACGTACTGCTCCGTGGCCGTCAGTTTGATAACATCCGTATCGCGTAGCCCAAAGCCTGCTTTGGTAGCCACCCCGCCATTCACCGTCACCTGCCCTAGCTTAATATAACTCTCGGCCTGTGACCTACTGGCTACCAACCCCTGGCGTACCATTTCCACGTCCAGCCGTGGCTTCATAAGCCCAACACCTCTTCGGCTGGCCTGGGCATCAGATCCAGCAATTCGTGACCAGCCTGCAACTGAGCATATAGTCGTTGCGCCCCATAGAGATTGCTGTCAGAAAGACTGCTATGAACACTCCTCTCATAGGACCAGCTTCGAGCAGCTACCGATTCCGGCGGTAGACGGGCAACTTCCCGAAACCGTGCCTCAAGCTTCCGATTGGGCCGCAAATCGTCAGCGCTCAGTAGCGAACGAACACCATGCGTACAATATTCATCAGCATATATATACTCGCCCACGTATGCTAAAGCTTCATTTGCCATAGGTTCGTGCGGCGAGTGGTTCAGGTTATAACCGTTCTCAAACCTGACACAGTGGATAGCTTCATGGACTATAACTGATGACCACTGACTTAGTAGCTGCGCGCCGTGCCATACCTTATGTGCCTCCAGGACTACTCGAATATCGAATCTGGTTTCGTCATAAGCCAGGCCCTCGTAAGGAGTTAGGCCTGCTTGCCGAAACCGAAGTACCTTACCAACCTTGGGTAGCCCATAGCTAAGATCGAGATACTCAACACCTTCAGTTGCCAGGCCGGCCGCTTCATCTAAAATGGGCATTGCCTCCTGCCACAGGCTGTTAGTCCAGCCGGTGCTACGAGCCAATTCAATAGATGGATTCGACACTTGTTAGCCTTTGACGCGTTCGCGGTAGGCGCCGGTGGCAGTATCGACAGACAGAACGTCGCCCTGCTTAATGAAAGCTGGCACGCGAATAGTGATGCCGGTCTCCAGTGTCGCGTCCTTGGTGATTGACGAGCTGGTGTCTCCCTTGACGGCATCTTCTGTATAGGTCACTTTGAGCGGCACATTTTTGGGCAATTCGACGTTGATCGGCAGATCATTAAAGAACTGCAGCGTCACTTTGTCGCCTTCTTTGAGGTAACCGGCACCATCACCCACCAAATCACTCGATACTTCAAACTGATTAAACGTCTCTTCATTCATAAAGAAAAAGTTAGTGCCGTCAGTGTACAGGTATTGAACAGCTTGAGTGCTAACATCGGCCGATTCAAGTTGCTCGTTACCTTTAAATGTCTTCTCGAGTACCTTGCCATCGAGTAAACTTTTGATGCGCACATTCACAATCGAGCCGCCGCGGCCCATCACCTTTTGGTTGTAGTCAACCACGCGAAACGGCTCGCCCTCCCATTGGAAGACGACGCCTTTCTTCAAATTCGTAATGCTTAGGGCCATTATCGCCTCCTTAGTTGTTAGCGACGAAAGGCATCAGGCCAAGGTGCCGAGCCCGCTTGATGGCGGTGCTCAGGCGCCGCTGCTGACTCTCGGTCAGACCGGTCTTCTTACGTGTCTCGATCTGTCCATAGACATTGACATAACGCTGGAGCGTCTTGAAGTCCTTGTGATCGAAGTACGCTACATCTGTTCGGTGTTTAAAAATCTTTGCCATTATCTATCTCCTGAATCCTTAAAAAGGTATATCGTCTAAATTAATTGGTTCATCACCGATGTCTTCGATGACGACATCATCTTGTTTCTTGCTGGGTGCTGGCTTGCTTGCCGGAGCAGAATCGTTCGAACCGCCACCATTGTTGCTGTAGCTACTGCCACCACCGCTACCACCTTCGTTCTCGCCACCTTCACCGCGTGAGTCAAGGAAGGTTACGTCGCTGGCCAGCACTTCTACTTTGCTGCGCTTCTGGCCGTCTTGCTCCCAAGAGCGAGATTGCAGCCGACCCTGCACTAGGCAGCGGCGACCCTTACTCAGGTACTGCGCCACACGCTCGGCCAGTGGCCCCCACGACACACAGTCGATGTAGTCGGTGGCTTCCTGCCAGGCGCCACTGGCGTCCTTGTAGCTGCGGTTCAGCGCCAGGCTGAAGCTGGTCACATTTTGGCCGTTCGGTGTCTGCCGCAGCTCTGGGTCGCGGGTCAGGTTACCCATTAGTGTTACTTGGTTGAGACTTCGTGCCATAATTGACATCCTCCTTCTTATAAGACATATGTCTTGTTGGTTGTATATCTACCCTACGCCTGGTGCCTAAAAGTCGTCAAGCTTTCAGCTGCAATTTTAAGCAATATTTAACATTTCAGCAGCTTCGCCACTATAACAATTACTTTTCGTCTTCGTCTTTTTCATCATCGCTGTCTGTGCGGTCACCACGCTTGGCAGCCTGTTCAGCCTTGATGGCTTTGGCGGCTTCGGCTTTGGCGATCGCCTTGAGGTCAGGCCGAGTGATCAGGAAGCGGATCACCTCATCAGTAATGTTTAGTGTGCTCTCAATCTTCATGACGCCCTGTGGCGGCACCATAGCGGTATAGAACACGTACACAGCGTGCTCATTACCCTTGATATCGTAGGCCAGCTTGCGCTTGCCCCAGTTGTCAGTTGCAGTCACCTCACCACCGTTATCGGCGACAATTTTCTTGATCTTGTCCTCGGCCTTGCTCAGGTCGACTTCCAGGTCAGGGTGATACAATACGGCGATTTCGTATTCGTTCATAAATGAACTCCCTTTGGTTATCCAGATCTTCATCTGGGACAGCCCGCATGCCTGTAGCCACGAGCTGAAGTTGATAGTCGTTCCAGTATACCCGATCCACCCCTGTTAGTCAACTTTGCGTACCATTTAGCAAACCGCGTATCCAAGCAGGTAATTATATAGAATTTAAAAAATAAAGAGAAATCTACTCAATCTCCACTACGGGGCAGACGCGCATAATCCGGTTAGGACGGCGAATATACGTATCACTGCGGACAACCAGGCCTGCCCGTACGCGCCGAATCAGCACTCCGCCGTCAGTGGTCGGAGGTTCACCAGTCAACATCGTCCATGTCCAGATCCCATCAGTGATTACAGACATCTTGTGGCTATCTGGCAGGATGTCACCGCGCTCGCGGGCATCTTCTACCTTGGCATAATAGGTTTCGTCAGTCATACCCTTGCGAGCATCATAAATGACGCCGTTAACTTCAACTTGAAAAGTCTTGTCATTGTTTTGGGACATCACACTCTCGTAGCTACGAGCTATGTCATAACCTCGGCCAAGATTAGCCATATCAATGCCTGTACCCGTATGGATAAGTTTAAACTTACCTGCCACAGTTGCCACAACTCGGAGACTGTCTTCGGTCACGCCGTACTTTTTAAGCTCGCCTGCTGCCAGCGCGGTGCGCAGCGCACTGGCTTTAGCCTGCTGTTCAGGAGTCATCGACTTCCAGACGCTTTCATTAGCAAAGCCGCTGGTTTCGGTTTGATTGCTGGTGTCTCTTGTCTCAAAAGCCGGTCGGGGTGGCATAAGTACGCTGGCGGCGAACTGGAAGTTTTTAAAGTTTTCGTCGGCTGTGGCAATAGCGGTCATTTCCCGGCTATTATGCTGGAACTCTTGGTTAGGATCTGCTTCAATCTGTTGGGCAAGCTGGGTTGCGGCGGCTTTACGCTCATCAAAGGCAGCATTGGCTTGCAGAGCCAAGACAAGGGCATGTTCATAACCAGTTTGCTGCTCGGGGTTGAGTTGCTCTGTCATGTCTATATTTAATCATACAGTACTTAGTATGTCAATGAAGTGCTCAAGCTTAGCTATTCCAGTAGCACGCTGGTCTACAAGAAGTCGGCCGGATCCTGGGCGGCTGGCTATGACGTATATCACATTGTGGTTATGGTTGCGATTAGTTATGATACCGCTATGCCTGTGGCTCATGAGATTACGCCGATTGTGATAGATCCGCAGTCTTCTGAGCCCCAAAAACCTTACGGTATTATCACCGTCGATTGTTCTAACCCCTATGAATTCGATGATGGTATCTTGGTCGAACCACTCAAAAGCTCCAAAGAGCTCTATCGGGTCAACGTATTCGCGGCCGACACCTCCGACCTCTACCCCGATGACGACATTACCAACCAGGTAATCGCCGCCGGGGAGTCGCGTTATCACGTCGCCGCTACCGGTGCCAAAACCTACGAGCCGATGATGGGCGTCGAGTCAATTCAGGATCGCCACTTTGTGCAAGGTGCTATTCGAAGCGCGTTAGTAGTGTCATTCATAGTTGGAGCTAAGCAGCCACCAACCGATATCAAGACAGGATTCGGCAACGTCGAGGTCATCAAAAACTGGAACTACGATCGTTTTGGCTATAAGTGTCGTTATAGCGATAGATTCCGGCCATACGGTCGGGCGGCCGCCCTCCTTATTCACCACCTCAAAACCAATCCAGCGAATGGCGAAGAAGTCTACCAGGGTTTAATGCATGTTCCACCGACAGAATCGTGGCGGCGTGGAGCCATGATCAATCAGGCCTACATGGTGGCGGCTAATCATCTGTCGGGTAGGCTATTACGCGATGAGAGTCATTTGGCAATCAATCGTGGTTATGACCCGACCAGCCTGGCAGCTGAGGCTATTGACCCTCGACTAGCTTACTTCTCGCTAACACCAGGGCGACATATCGGGATTGGTGTCGATGTCAACTGCCGGATCACTTCCCCACTTAGGCGATCTGAAGATTTTATAATGAACGGGCTGCTACGTGCGCGGCACGAAGGCCGGCCGCTAGATGACCGCGACTACCGGCTAGCGGCCGAGACAGTCGCCGCCCGCAACCAGCAGATCGCCCAGCGGGCCGCCCGACTTGGCTTCCAGCTGCAAGATCAAGACCAATGGAACACTGATGGTCGTCTAGCTCTTCCTCGTCAGCGCCTAGCCAGCTAAAATCGAGCTACACTTAAAACTCCCGCTGTGAGGGCGGGAGTTAGAATGTGCGAGTTGCTAGTTATTTGAGCGTTAACTGCGAACTAATTTTTGCTCTTTTTTGTTGTTACATTCATAGTAAAATTTCTTACAGTACAATGCAAGGGCTTATCCACAGGTTCGTTGATCTAAGAAGTTACAGCCTAGATATCGCCGTCAAAACCGGGCACATCGTCGCCGCTACCAGCTCCACCGCCACCGAAAACTTCGTCGAGCGAACTCACCAGGACTTCCCGCGGCCGGGAGCCGTCAGCCGCGCCGATGATCCCCTGTTCTTCCATTTGCTCGATCACCCGGGCAGCCCGGCCGTAGCCGATGCGCAGGCGGCGCTGCAACAGGCTGGTGCTGGCTTTTTTGTTCTCAATCACTACCCGCACGGCGTCGCGGAACATATCATCGTCGGCGTCCATGCCGCCACCCATTTCCATGACATTGCTGCCCTTGCCTATCTGCACCGGCTGGCTAATAATCTCGTTGTCATACTGTGGTGGCCGTTGCATGCGGATGAAGTCGGTGATCTTGGCGGTCTCGCCGTCCTCGATCAGTGCCGCCTGGACACGCTTCGGCTTAGCCATGTCAGATGTCAGCAGCAACATATCACCGCGGCCCAGCAGCTTCTCGGCACCCATCTGGTCGATGATGGTCCGGGAGTCGATCTGCGAAGCCACCGTAAAGGCGATGCGGGCTGGCACGTTGGCCTTGATGAGACCGGTAATGACGTCTACTGACGGCCGCTGCGTGGCCAGCACCAGGTGGATACCGGCGGCTCGGGCTTTCTGGGCCAAGCGGACGATCAGGGCTTCGACGTCGCGGGCGGCCATCATCATCAGGTCGGCCAGCTCATCGATGACGATGACGATGTAGGGCATGCCCTCTTCTTCTTTCAGCGTGTTGTACTCTATGATGTTCCGCTTGCCGACTTCAGCCATGGTCCGCAGCCGGCGCTCCATCTCTGCCACTGCCCACTTCAGCGCGCTAATACACTTCTCAGGATCATTAATAACTGGCGTCAAAAGGTGTGGCATATCATTATAAGGAGCCATCTCCACTTGCTTCGGGTCGACCAGGATCAGCTTGAGGTCGGCAGGCGAATTGCGGTACAGCAAGCTGGTAATAAAGGTGTTGATCATGACGGACTTACCAGAGCCGGTCTGACCGGCGACCAGTAGGTGGGGCATCTTGGCCAGGTCAGCCACCACGGCCTTGCCGGCAATGTCCTTACCAATAACAAAACTGAGCGGCCCGGGTGAATCGGCCCATTCCTTGCTGGTTAGCAAGCTGGCGACACGGACCGTGGCACCCTTGATGTTCGGCACCTCAATGCCGACGGCGCGTTTACCCGGGATTGGCGCTTCCATACGTATAGAGTGGGCCGCCAGGTCGAGTGACAAGTTATTTTCCAAGGCGGTAATCTTGGTCAGTTTGACATCAGCCGGCGGCCGCAGGGTGTACTGGGTCACCCGCGGACCGATATTGGCACCCTCCATTTCGACGTTTATCTTGAAATTGGCAAAAGTGTCGTGGATGATCTTGGCATTGCCATTGACATCGCCGGCGTCGGCTTTGTCCTGTTTCTGGTTGAGCAAGGCGATGCCTGGGAACTGCCAGTCAGGGTCACTGGCCGTGGTGAGGGCTTCGTGGTTCTCGCTTACGGTCAGCTTCTGGGCGGTGTTACGCATGGAGGTTAACTTGGGCGTTTCCTTTTCCGGTAATTGGGCACCGTGATGCTCCACGGGCACACCTTCGTTTAGCTTGAAGCCAGCTTGCGTAGCCGCCTTGGCCTTGAGGGCGCCCAGCTCGGACTCCTCTGCTGTGTCACGCTCCGGCCGCTGAAATAGCTTGGTAATGCCCAGCAACACTTTGGGTGATATGCCGAAAGCAAAAAATACTGACAGTAACGTGGCTACGAAGAACAGCAGGCTGGCGGGGACCTTGTCCAGAGCGTTTAGCACGGTGTCACCTATAAGCCGGCCGGTTGCACCGCCGTGGCCACCACTGTACAGGCTATTGCTGTCTTTGTTGACGAACATAACATTGAACCAGCTGCTGGTGAATAGCAATACGCAGAGCATGCTGACCAGTTTGCCGAGTGGAATCCGCCGGTCCTCCGAGGTAAACTTGTAGATTCCCCAATACGCCAAGGCCACTGGCACCAGGTACGCTGCCCAGCCAAAGGCCCAGTAGCCAGCGTGGAATAAGCCGATCGGCAAGCTGCCACCGGTACCAAAGCCACCGATTAGCATAAAAACAGCTAACAAGATAAGGACGACTGCGCCGGCATAAGCCCAGAATGGTGAACGCTCACTGGCGACTGGTTCAGGGGCTTTTTTGGTTTTGGTTGATTTTTTCTTTTGTGCCATTTAGTTTGTTTATTATAACCGCTTACCTACGAATATGCTAGTCGTTTCCCCTGTCCGTTGGGTCGACTTGCGATTGTTCAAAAGCCATTAGAGCGTCTTGGGCTGAATGCCAATCAGCTAACGTATCGGAATTGTGCGGATCGAGTGCCAGCCGTGCGGCATTTGTAACCACGGAACCCATCAGTTGCCGCCGTGCCGGGTCATCAAAATATTCGTCTTGGACTTCTTGCAGAGATTGTGGCAAAGCCTGGTATACCCGATCTTCGAAGCTGGAAGCGTCACTTGGATCTGTCGTATCTTGTTCATGAGTCATAACTTTACTATAGCAAAAATTACAGCATTTGTCAATGGTGCAGACTGCGCGCAGAATATTTGCGGTGGAGCGGCGTTTTGGCCTTGGATGCTGCTGGCTGGACTGGATAATAGAAACCGGCGACGGCACCGGCTGCAGGGTCAACTGGTTGGGCGCTCACCTGGCCGCTGGCCAGCTTATAGATCTGGTGCTTACCATGGTGGCGAATAATTAACACTCCGGCCAAAGAAGCTAAAAGCATTGCCACGGCGGCACCAGTTATGATCAATCCAAGAGGCAGATCTTTAACCTCTTTACCCTCTCTAATGTCAGCCTGAGCCCGTTGCTCAAAATCGCCAACCGTCGGATGCTGCGGATACAGGTGGCTAACCTGGCTGAAATACCTGAGTGCTTTGGTGTAGTGGGCGCTGTCGAACGCCGTAATCGCTTGCTGCCAGGCTATTTGCGTCTGGCTCTGAGTCTGAAAGGTTAGATGAGAGACATCGGCCAGGTTCTTGAGATCCTGTATGTCACGTACATAGTTGAAGGTACCATCGCCCTGGCCGCCGCCATCGATGGTGTAAGTGGCGATGCCGATGACATGGCCGCTGTCGTCAATAGCCGGTCCGCCGCTGTTGCCATGGCCGATGGTGGCCTCAGTCTCGATGAGCTTATGGCTGTCACCGTTGGCATTCTTAATGGCCGAGACTTTGCCTGCGGTCAGCGTAACAGCTGATTGGTCGGCGGCGACAATGCCGTTATTACTGGCGGCAGCGGGGTACCCGAGGATGCTGAGCGAACTGCCCTGGCTGACTTCTGCTATGTCACCGAGCGTGACAACTGGGTAATTGCTGCCGTCGAGCTTTAAAATAGCTACATCTGAATTGCGGTATTTTTTGATGCCGTCGGCTGCCCGATAATCGGCGCTGATGAGTTTAGCCTGGACGACATCATCATTGCCGGCGTACTGCTGGCGGGCATTGGTCAGCGCCAATAGCCGGTCGACGTCGGGGTCTTTACTGTCCAATCCTACTAGTAGATTCTGCATGTTATTGGTCTTGGCAAAATCACTGTCCGGCAGACTATAGACAGCACTAAATATGTTGTCGAGCAGCGTCTGGTCATCAGTAATATTGCTGAGTTCATTAAGGTCTAGCCCAGCCAGTTGAGCCAGGCTGATTAGTGGTTTGCCATTGCCGGCAGCAGCTTTGGTATAAGCATCTTCTATAACTAAGTCTTTGGGGTTTTCGGTAACCACGTGACCATTGGTCGCCAGGTAACCATCACTGCCGACGAAGAAGCCCGAACCGCTGGTGCCGGCGCAAACATTGCTGAGGTAGAGCTGGCCATTAAGCGTAACATCGGTGCAGTAGGCATTGTAAATCTTGACGACCGCCGGTGCATAAAGTGCGCTGATATCCTGCGTGTCGAGAACGCTGTCGGCGGTGGCTGGCGAGAAAAAGACCTTATCAAGTAGCGAGCGGTTGGCGGCGAGTTTGGCACTGACTGCGGGAGTGGGGGCCTGGTAGCTGACAGAGGCCTGACCAGTGTTCAGCGACTGGGCGATGGCATCAATATCGATGCTGCTGGGGGCCGATCCCAGGCGATTGTTGGTCCGGATAATGAGCGGCTGACCGTTCAGCACCGTGGTGTAACTGACAAAATGCGAGTTGAGCTGGCTGGCTAACTGCCCGCTGCCGGCCAGGTTCCATGTGGTCCGCTGGAAGCTAAGACCATTGGAGCCAACTGTCTGAGTACTAGTGATAGTTGGGGATGCTACCCCGCTCTGCTTAGTAGCGATGTGAGCTCGCTCAATGGCCGCCAGCGACTGGCCGGGCAATTCAGCCTGATAATACTCCAGGCTGACCGTATCAGGATCATTGGCCACCCGAGGGACTGCTTTGGTCGACAGCTTGATGGTCTGATAGGGCCGCTCGCTGGCCAGCTCATAGCCAATGTAGAGTTTGCCGGTCGAACCATCGACCGCGCTGGCGTAGAGTCGCCGTGGATCATACTTGAAGCTGAAACCATAGCTGGAAGTCACCGCCTGCTGTCTACTGGGTTGCCTGCCGAAGGCACCGGCAATAAAGTCGTGGGCATTGGTGTTGCCAGCATGGACTTGTATCCGGATACTAATCACTAGCCCAAACAACGCAAAAGCGGCCACTAAAGTAGTGACCAGTAATGCATAGTGCCGTTTGCGATAAGCTTTGGCGTGCTTGGGCTTAATGGCAACGCGTTTTTTGGCAGATGTTTCTTTTTTCACGGGAGCTCTTTACTCCCCTATCATACCGCTAATACTTACCGCTGACAAGTAGCTGCTACCTAGTCGATGCGGGCGTCCTGGGTTAGCAAGCGGGCCCGCATCTCCTGGAAACGTTTCTGCTGATCGGCGGCGACTTCTTCAGGAGACTTGGCTTTGGGCTGCAGCTCACCGGGTTTGGCATCCGGCTTGTTGCCACCACCACCGCCGCCACCACCGATGATATTGACCACCGGAATGACGATTGGACTGCGCTGGGTCTGCTCGAACAGGTAATGGGTAACATGGTCCTTGAGTTCAGCCTTGAAGCGGTCCAGATCGATGCGCTTGAAGCGTTGCTGAACAGCACGCTTCAGCTCCATCCGGAAGCCGTTCATCAGCTCTTCGTTGTCGCGCATGTAGATGAAGCCGCGACTAATGATATCCGGGCTGGTCATGAGGTTGCCGGACTTTTTATCGATTGTTAAGACTACGGCTACCAGTCCTTCTTCGGCCAGCAGCACGCGGTCTTTGACGACGACGTTACTGACAATGGCGCCCGTCTGGTCGACCAGCATGGTGCCATGTGGCACTTCGCCAATGACTTCCATCTTGTCGGGGGTCAGAGCAATGACTTCGCCGTTACCGACGCTCAGAGTATTGGCGCGGGGAATGCCCTGCTCAATGGCTATATCAATATGATACTTCTTGGCAGTAAAGTCACCGTAGATGGGGATGAAGAACTTCGGCTTGGTCATGTTGATCATGTCAGCGTATTCATCGCGCGAGGCGTGACCGGAGACGTGCAGCGGGCCGATGCCATCGACTTCGCGAGTCTCGTGGCGGTGAACATGGACACCCTTTTTCAAAAGGTCATCGACCATCGAACGGATCTTGGCATCGTTACCTGAGTATGGAATTGGCGTACTTGAAAGAATAACCGTATCTTGCTCTTTGAGTTTGACGTGGCGATGCTCGCCGTTGGACATACGCTGCAAGGCAGATGAAGGCTCGCCCTGCGAACCGGTACAGACCACAACCAGATCGGTATCTTTCATGGTGGAGGCGGAGGCAATTGGCACGAACGTACCTTTAGGAATACGAACGAAACCGTGACGGACAGCCATTTCCAGCGTGCTAACCATCGACCGGCCATCCATAGCCACTTTTTTATTGTGGCGGACGGCTGAGTTGATGATCATCTGGACGCGGTTCATGTTGGTCGAGAACAAACCTACAAAGATACGACCAGGAGCATTCTCCATGATGTCACTAAATGTCTGCTCAATCGTCGACTCGCTGGGCGTACGGCCGGGACGCTCAGTCGTCGTAGACTCGCTGAGTAGTGCCAGAACACCCTCATTACCGAGTTCTTCGAGGCGCTCAATATCAGAACGTTCGTGGTCAAGCGGGTTGGGATCGAGCCGGAAGTCACCGGTGTTGATGATGCGACCGACCGGTGTGTCGAGCACGATACAGGTTGAGCCTGGGATGGAGTGCGTAATGCGCACGAGCTCCACGAAGAATTCGCCGATCTTGAGGCGCTCGTGGGTGTTCTCATTCATGGTGACGGTCTTAAGCTCAAAACCTTCAGGCATTGGCAGACCGAAGTTCTCGAAGATTTCTTCGACACGGCCGATGGTGAACTTGGAGCCGTAAATAGGCGCCGGGAACAGCGGCACTATGTGTGGCAGGCCACCGATGTGGTCGAGGTGACCGTGAGTAATGATGTAGGCCCGCAGCTTGTGGCGGATACTCTCCAGGTAGGTCGTGTCGACAATGCCGTAGTTGATGCCGGGCAAGTCAACGCCCAGGTCATTGCCGCAGTCCAAAATAACGGCGTCATTCATATATTCGACAAGAATCATGTTCTTCGAACCACCGCCGTCCATACCACCGAGACCAATGATTTTCAGCCGTGGGCTATCGTCAATGAAGTTGGCGCGCTTAGTTTGACCTTGGCTGGAGTTCTCGGCCGTCAGGTACTGGTTGGCTATACGCTGGGCATCGGCCTGGGTACGGCGCTGGGCACGTACGGCTTGGCCACGAGAGGTCGTCAGGCTGCTGGTGATGCCGGCTGGCTTTTGACCATTGCCGTTGCCGCCGCGGCTTCCGCCACCTTGACCTCCGCGTCCGCGGCCACCGGCTGGCTTGTCGCCGCCACCGGAGCGGCCGTTGCCGCGAGGTTTGTCGTTGTTGTTTTTCTGAGGCGGTTGTAAGTCGCTCGGGTTAAATGTTTCCATTTGTTCTCCTTTATTTAGAGATAATTATTACTTTAGTTTCTTAATGATGGCTGGGATGAGTGCAAAGTCATCGATCAACGTCTGTCGTTGCAGCGGATTGTACAGGGCTGCGGCCGGATGGTACAACGGCAGGATGACCACTTCAAGTGTGTCATCAGAATCTTGCTTAAGACTCAGTTTGACACGCTTGGGCTGGCCGTGGACTTTACTGATTTGTAGGTCCGGTAAGAAGCAATTCATACTGTGGCGCCCGAGGGTCACCAAAATTTTGGGCTGAATAACTTCTAACTGGCTCTGCAAATATGGCAGAAAGGCTTTCTTCTCGAGGGAGCTAGGATCGCGGTTATCGGGCGGCCGATACTTCACGATGTTAGTGATGTATATATCATCTCGCTTCAGGCCGATCATTTCAAGCATTTCTCCCAAAAACTTTCCCGAGACACCAACAAACGGCTTACCCTGTAGATCTTCGTTCTTACCCGGCGCCTCGCCAATAAACACTATCTCCGACTCCGGATTACCGTCGCCAAACACTAACTGTGTCGCCTGCTCCGCCAGCTCCGGTGTGACCTTATCATCAATGATTGCCTGGGCGATCGCAGCTAACTGTTGCTGATTACTGGGCATGTTTAAAATCCTTAAAGAGTTTGAACAAATTTTGCAATGCTCCGATTAAAAACAGTAGCGTTAATAGATAGTACCAGAGATTTCCCCGGTCAATAGCTAGACTAGCGAACAGATAGACCAGACTTAATTCCAACACCGCAAAGGCGGCGTAGCCGGCCTTCGTTTTGTGCCAAGAATCGAACGACTGCATAGCCATTGTTCTATTTCTCTTTCTTTTGGATACCAATTGAGATGCCCATCAAAAGCGCACCGATTAATCCGGCTGCGATGCCTACTGCTCGCAAAGTAGTATTATGAGAATTTGTTGCAATTGCTCCAGTGGAGGAACCGACGATTGTCAACAAAAATCCTGACGCTCCGTAGTTTACTGCTTGTTTACTTTTCATCTCATTCTCCTTATTTGCCTAGCTCGCGGGCGGCGGCTTTCATGGAAAGCTGCAGGCGGCCGCGGTCGTCGATGGCGATTAGTTTTACCGTTACTAGGTCACCCTCTTTGAGGACGTCTGAGGTCTTTTCGATACGCTCTTCAGAAATCTCTGAGACGTGCACCAGGCCATCCTTACCAGGCATAATGTTCACAAAGGCGCCGAAGTCCAGTACGGATACGACTGGGCGATCAGTGTAAATACCGCCGACCTCTGGGTCATCGGTAATGCTGCGAATCCACTGCTTGGCAGCGGTGATGCTCTCGACATCCGGGCTGGCGATCATGACAGTGCCGTCTTCTTTGATGTCGATGCTGGTGCCGGTCTCAGACGTGATCTTTTGGATGACTTCACCGCCCTTGCCGATGACTTCCCGGATCTTGTCGGGGTTGATCTGAATAGTCTCGACGCGCGGCGCGTACGGGCTCATCTCGGCACGGGGCTCAGCAAGCGTCTCCAGCATGCTGGCCAGGATATGGGCCCGGCCGGCCTTGCCCTGCATCAGCGCTTCTTTTAGGATTGGCACTGGCAGACCATGAACCTTCATGTCCATCTGCAATGCCGTGATGCCTTTGGCTGTACCGGCGGTCTTGAAGTCCATATCACCGGCAAAATCTTCGGAATCTGCAATGTCAGTCAGGATGATCGGCCGGTCGCCGTCCATGATCAAGCCCATGGCAATGCCACTGACCGGGGCCGTCAAAGGCACGCCAGCGTCCATGAGAGCCAGGCAGGCTGAACAGGTAGCGGCCATCGAGGTCGAACCATTCTGGGACATGATCTCGGTGACACTTCTAATGGCATAGGGGAAAGTGTTTTCATCTGGAATCACCGATTGCAGGGCGCGCTCCGCTAGGTATGAGTGGCCAATTTCACGGCGGCCAGGGCTACCAAGGCGCTTAACTTCACCGACAGTATAGCCAGGAGCATTGTAGTGGTGCATGTAGCGCTTCTCGCCTTCGCGCTCCATAGTGTCTATGCTCTGCGAGAAGCTGAGCGGCGCCAGCGTTACGATGTTCAAGCCCTGAGTCATACCACGCGTGAACAAGCTGGAACCGTGGGCCCGTGGTAGGATGCCAACCTCACTGCTTAGGGTTCGCACCTCTGTTAACTTACGGCCATCTGGGCGAACACCGTCCTCGACTATGCCCTTGCGGACATCTTTGTGTACGGCCAGGGTGAAGGCGTCGTCATAGGTACGACGATCAACAGCGTACTCGGTATCCATTTGCTCGGTGAAGTGCTCATGCATTTCGTCGCGCAGAGTCTGGACTAGAACGTTGCGCTCGGGATATGGCAGGCGCAGATCGTCACCGAGTTTGCCTTCCACCCAGTCGTCGACTGCTTTTTGGATGTCCTCATTGGGCAGATCGAGCTCAAACTTCTGCTTGGTAATCGATAATTTCTTGATCAGTTCTTCTTGTAGGGCAACCGCGGGCTGCATGGCTTTGTGGGCGAACTCAATCGCTTCCACTACCTGCTCTTCCGTCACTTCGGAAGCACCGGCTTCGACCATCATGACGCCGTCTTTGGTGCCGGCAACGACCAAATCGAGGCCACCGACTTCTAGCTGTTCGAGGCTGAGGAAAGCGGCAAGCTTGCCATCAGCGTCATAGCCAACCCGTAGCCCTGCTACCGGCCCATCGTAGGGCGCGCCGGTCATCATAAAGGCTGCACTCATGGCAATCATGGCAATCATATCGGGACGGAAGCTCGGGTCCATGCTTAGCACCGTAGCCACGCCCTGCACTTCGTGCCGGTAGCCCTTGGGCCACAGTGGGCGGATTGGTCGGTCGATTAGCCGACCAATCAGAATAGCTTCATCGGATGGCCGACCCTCACGCTTAATGTAGCGAGAGCCACTGATCTTACCGGCGGCATAAAAGCGCTCTTCATAATCGATACTCAGGGGGAAGTAGTCAAAGCCACTGAGACGGTTCGGACTGACCATAGCCGTGCCGAGCACCACGGTATCGCCGTAACGTACCATGACACTACCAGAGGTACGGAAGCCCACCCGGCCGACTTCCATGGTCAGCTTGCGACCACAAAACTCAGTTGCAACCGTAATAATATCTTTACCAAAAGGGTTGATAGTTTGTCCCATTCAGACCTGCTTTCTGTTACTTGAGTAGCCTAGGAGACTTCGATCAAAGTGCAAATATACTACGCGGCCTTGTGCCTAAAATGCGCATATATCTGTGGCTTTGCCCAAAGTCGAACTACTCAAAGGTTAATGTGCACAAGCTTAGGTCCCTCACCTCGGAGGAACCCTAGTCTAAGCACGTTAGCGACGAATGCCGAGCTTCTGGATCAGGTCCAGGTAAGCCTGGCTGTCGCGGGCGGCAATGTAGCGTAGCAAGCGGCGGCGCTTACCAACCATCTGCAGCAGACCACGGCGAGCCATGAAGTCATGCTTGTTGACCTTCAAGTGCTCGGTCAGCTCCTTGATACGCTCGGTCAGCACAGCTACCTGTGCGCTCGAACCACCCGTGTCCTTGTCGTGAGTCTGCGTGCTTTTGATAGCGGCAGTTTTCTTGTCAGTTGTAATCATGTAGCCCCATATTAACAGATCAGAGGCCCTTATGCAACCCTCTAACTGGCTTCATCCTCGTCGACTTCCATCGCAGTCAGAGCTTCGATGCTGGCTTTTCGTCGGATACGATCACTTACATATTTGAGTGCGTCATCCAGATATTTAAAATGCTCGGTTTCATCGCTGAGAGCAGCTACCCGGTGTTCATATAGATAGGTTTCCATAACTCTAAGGGCCATGCGGCTTGTTTCTTCCAGTATGGGGTCATCGAAGTGGATTGGCCGCTGTTCGGCATCGGCTTTGGCTAAAACTTTCAAGTACGGCGCAATGCCGTCGAAGCCCAGCGCTTTTGCCCGCTTCTCAAGCTGCTCATAGAGTTCGGTTTCTAATGGGACTTGCAGTCGGTGAGTACTCATACACAAAATGGTACAAATTTACTCAAATTGATGCAAGCCCTAAAAAGTGCGCAGCCTCTTCTCCAGCAAAGCCAGGTTTAAAGCCTCAATCTGAACCGCGTCATTAATAGTGTACTTGCCAACCGTAGTACGACGTAGCGCAGCGGTGTAGGCGCCAGTACCGAGCGCAGCGCCGATATCTTCGACCAATGTGCGGATATATGTACCGCTACTTACCTCTGTCATGAAGCTAACTTTAGGGTACGCATAATCGATGAGTTCAGACCGATAAATAGTGGTTTTGCGGGCTTCAATAATAACTTCTTTGCCATCACGAGCCAGTTTGTAAGCCCGGACACCGTTAATCTTTATGGCCGAATAAGCCGGCGGGATTTGATTGATTTCGCCAATAAACTGGGCCAATGCCGCCTCAATCGCGGTTTGCTCGGGAACTTCAGCCGAGATACTGGTCAAATCCCCTTCGGTATCGCCGGTAGTACTGGTCTTGCCGAGCTCCATAACGGCCTCATACGTCTTGTCGAGCTTGGACAGCTCGCCGGCCCGGCGGGTGTAGTCCTTGCCGATCAGCAGCACCAATAGGCCGGTGGCGAAAGGATCCAGGGTGCCCGTATGGCCGACTTTGCAGTTCTTGGGCTTCTTGCCTTCTACCCCGGCCACGATGCGCCGGACATAATTAACTACGTCAAATGACGTCCAACCAGCGGGTTTATCGACGAGCAGTAAGCCTTGCATGGGCTCCAGTGTAGCAGTTTATTGGGTTGGTGGCGTTGGTGGCGTACCAAAATTGAACGGAATCGGTGGTGGTACTGGTGGCGCAGCCGGCGTGCCAGGGATAGAAGCACCCGGTTCACTACTGATGCCGAAAGCTGATGGGTCGAACGCCAGTGCAGCTGGATCAGGCATTGGCGTGGATACGCTCGGGATAGGCAATGATGGGATAGGTTGCTGCAGATCAGGCATCTCGGGCATTACGACAGGCTCTGGAGCATGTAAGCTGTCGGCCATGGGCTGAGCATTAAGGGCCTGAACTGGTTCAAGCGGTTGGTCTGTATCACTGTTGAGTGCTTTCATTACCTCATCTCGGGCAGCATCAAGCGAATCAGGCGTGGCGTGCACCGCTGACTCTAGCTCACTCAGTGTCTGAGTGCCCGCAGTATCCAGCGGGGCCAGCCCGGCCATAGGCTGTGGGGGCGTAGCGGTCAGGATTGGTGCTGGAACAAATTGTGGCTCGGGCTCATCAGCCGGTAACACTAGAGGTTTGGTGGATGCCATTGGCGTGCTACGCGTTAACATTGCGTCCTGACCATTAGTGGCCGGCGCGCTCATAGGGTCACTGCTAGGCTCCAATGCCTCAGGCTCAGAGTTGGCAGTCAGTTGACCACCAAGTGTTGGTGGCTCGATGATCAGCTTTGAACCACCAGATTCATGCTCAAAGGCCGGTTGGACAACCTCGGCTTCGGTTGGAACTGGTTCATCAGTCTTTTCTGCGTGGTCAATGGCGATTTCACCGTCGTCTTTTTTAGGCGGTTCGGCTGGCTCTTCGGCTTCGGTCTCGGCTCGTTCGCCATCATTAGATTGGTCTGGGTGATTGTCGTCAGGCTGGTTGTCGTTAGATTCATCAGATGATTCACCCTGCTTAGGTGGAGCTTCTGGGGCAGCCAGCTGGCTAGCTACCAGCTGCTGATTGGCACCGGCTGCCATCAAAGCTGCGCTGGCGCTCATGACCGCTGCACTAGTTTTCTCATTGCTAAAGCGTTCGGTCTCAGCGACTATGCCTGTCAAGAACGCTGTAGCAATTTGATTATCTATTAGGTCGGCGCCCAGTTGGCCGCCAAGCTCAGTTACCATTTCACTCAGGCTGCTGGCTTTAGGATTTTGCCAATGAATGCTGCCCAGATCACCTTCAGCCGAAATATTAACAGTAGCAACTGTCGCATCGTGCAGAATGCGGCCATGAGCAATAATGGCTTCATCGAGATCTTCCTGCCTGGTCACACCCAGCGCTATCACGACGTCAACATTGAAGTCGCCTTGGCTAAAATCTAAATCGTCTTTAGTGATAGAGGTTTTATAGGGAGTAATAAAGATTCGGACTACATCATCTTCAACCTTATAGCGCAGCTTGTCGGCCTTAGACTTATCGAGTGCAATGATAAAATCACGCAGGCTGTCAGTAGTTTTTTCAATAGTGTCTTCAGGCTTCAGGAATTCCAGGGTTGATGGCACCTGACCGCTAAAGACGGCGGCCGCGTGCTTGCCTGCCTTGTTGAGCAATAAGGTCAGACCTATAAGCGCGGCCAGTTGATCGACCGATGGATCGCGGCCCACCGTCACCAATACATAATTGGCGTCTTTGAGCTTAGTAAGTAGCTGTTGTTGCGGGTTTTCGTTATTGTCCATGTTGGATTTTTGTTTGACCGCTAGCCTCGTATGACTAGTCTGGTTGTCCTTAAAATACCACAGCCGCTAGTGCTTGTCGAGCATTATTATCCACAGTTTATGGTACTGACCCCCTTATTTTGGGACACTGGTGGCACTTTACAAATCCACAACACCCCTCTATAGTGATTCCCGAACTCCTGGCAAGCATAAGCTAGAATTAATAAAACAAGGAACCCAAGCATGCCCATCATCAAATCCGCCAAAAAGCGCGTCAAAACTGCCAAAAAAGCAGCCATCCGCAACAGCAAAACTAAGCGCAGCCTGAGGAGCGCCATTAAGGCTTTCGTCAGCAAGCCTAGCGCTGCCGGCCACGCCAGTGCCCAGAGCAACCTCGACAAAGCCGTCAAAAAGGGTGTCATTCACAAGAACAAAGCTGCTCGCCTAAAGAAGCAAGCCAGTGCCAAGGCCAAAGCTGCCGGCGTCAAACCAGTCAAAGCTGCGCCTAAGAAAGCCGCTGTTAAACCAGCCGTCAAAAAAGCTGCTCCTGCTAAAAAAGTAGCTGCCAAGAAAAAATAATCCCCTTTGGCTTCGGTCAGAACTGATCACTAATCAGGCTCATACACAAATTGAGTAAATTTGTACCAATCTGTGTATATCGGCATTTACAATGAACGACTACTGAGACTTATAAGGTAGTGCTGTAGCGCTTCGTCCAGATCAAGCGTCGTGCGCTTGCTGCGACGATCAATAGTTAACAGATCAGCAATCAGCTTTTTGAGATCGGCGAGGCTGAGACGCCGGGCAATAGTCTGGCTCTTACGGACTACATAAGGGCTCATTTTGGCATCTTTGGCTATCATCTCCGGCGAGCGGTCGCCGGCTGTCTTCACCACGGCCAGTACATGCAGCTGCCAGCCAAGCATGGCAATGATCTGCTGTGGCTCGACTTTCAATGCCCGCTGCTCGGCATACAGCTCGAACGCTCGCTTGGTATTACCGGCAAAGGCCGCTTCCAGCAGCTGAAAGATGGTGCTCTGCGGCGTGGCGTCGGTGAGCAAGTCTATGGATGCCCGGGTCACGTGGGCGTCATGCAGCAGTAGCTTGTTAAGTTCACTGAATAATAATTGTTGATTCGCTCCAACCCGCTCCGTCAGGTATCGCGCATCATTGGAGCTTATCGAGCCACCCTGCTCTTTGGCCACACGTTGTAGCCAAGCCGCCAGTCCATTTTCGTCCGGCTGGCTGTACTCTGTAAAGTCAGTATTTTTCTTCAAGTATTTGTAGTACGCCAAGCGCTTATCAAGTTTGGGTTCAATGATGATAACGTTGTTGGTCTCCGGCAGATCGGCCAACAACGTTTCGGCCTTCTCAACGAACTTTTTCTGAGCACTTGGCGCTCGCAACACCACCAGTTTTTTAGTCGCCAGGAATGGCAGACTGCTGAGCGCCTCAGCAATCCGCTCATACGACGACTCCTCGCCGTCCACTCTCTCCAGCGCCAGCTCCCCCTGCTCCGCCACGAACTGAGCCACGATCTTCTGTAGATCATGTTGCAGCGCAAAAGCATTGCTCCCAGTCAGTACCATTATCATAGTCTCAATATGATAGCACCTAGGCGAGCTTGAGGCCGTTGATCTGATAATCATGAAGCTTGGTGTCGGATGACAGCAGCGTCATTTTAGACTGCATAGCTTGCCAAATGAGCATACGGTCGAAGGGGCCTTTATGACCAGGCATAGCTGGCAAGTTATGAAAAGAAGCAAACTGCTGAGGTGTTGGTTCGGCAAGTTGGAAGCCGAGTGCCAATGCCGACTCGAAGAACATTTCAGGACTCTGTCCGCCAAGGTTAAGTTTACCTAACGCATACTTCAGGCTGATTTCCCAGATAGTGATACTACTTATACATTTCACCTGGGCTTGGTCGTTAAGAATTGCCCGATGATCCGCACTAATGCGCTTTGATTCAAGCCTAAACCATATCAGTACATGGGTATCGAGCAAGTAGCTCACGAACGCAAAAATTCTTCATCGGTCATTTCAAAGTCATGCATCTCATACGTCCAGCCCGCTTTCTCCAGATCACCGATGGCAATCGAATAATCGGGCTTAACTTTTGGAGTTGGCACGAGTGTCGCCAGCGGAGTTTTGTTGCGACCATAGGTAATGGCAATCTCTTCACCATCACGCAAATCGGCTATCACGCTGGAGAATTGAGCTTTGAGTTCGGCAACGGTGAAAGTTTTCATATCTGAAGTATAGTCGAAAGTGACAAGTTGTCAAGTTGTCACTTTCATTGCTACAAGTGTGGGATTTTTTGCTTTATAACAGAGACGACTAGGGTACACTAGGGAGAGCTATTTATGGCACAAGTACTGATCATCTCCAATCGGCTTCCTGTAACTGTCAAAAAAACTGACGGCCGCCTCACCTACGAAACCAGCATGGGTGGTCTGTCTAGTGGGCTCAGCGGCTACGTCAGAGGCAGGCAAAATGTCTGGATTGGCTGGCCGGGCATTGCCAGCGACGACCTAACCGAAGCCGATCAAAAAGCCATTACCAAAGAATTGGTCAAGTACAACTGCAAACCAGTTTTTCTAACTAAAAAACAGATCGAAGACTTCTACAATGGCTATAGTAACAGTTTACTTTGGCCGCTGCTGCATAGCATGAAAATGAACGAGGATGGTCACCATAAACGATGGTGGCGAGTCTACCGGGAAACTAATAAGATTTTTGCTGAGGCGGCCCTGGCGGTCACACAAACTGGGGCCACGATCTGGGTTCAGGACTACCATCTGATGCTGGTAGCTGAGATGCTGCGATCAGAACTGCCCCATAACCATATTGGATTTTTCCTGCATACCCCTTTTCCCGCTTGCAAAGAGCTCAACAAATTACCGGAAGCCAAGCGATTACTTCAGGCCCTGACTAATGCTGATCTGATTGGCTTGCAGACCAAGGTCAATGTAACTATTTTTTCAGAGTGCATTGAGAAATTTGGGCTTGGTGTAGTCAGCGATGAACTGCTAATCCTGCATGGCCGCAGCGTCCGGATTACCGACTTTCCAATTGGTATCGATTACACTAAATTCGAGAAGGCCTATCAGCTGCCAGATGTAAAACGAGCCGTACGCCGGATGCGCGCCAAATATGTCGGTCTGAAAGTCATAGCCGGCGTCGACCGCCTGGATATTACCAAAGGCTTTGTAGAACGCCTGCGGGCCTATCAAGAGTTTTTGCAGCGTAACCCCAAGCAACGTAAAAAAGTCGTCTTCGTACTAGTCGGCGCTCCATCCCGCAGCGACGTACCTGCCTACCAAAAACTCGCCAAAGATGTCGACAGGCTCGTTGCCGAGATCAATGACCAATTTGGCACCAAATCTTGGCAACCCATCGACTATATCAGAGGCCTGCCCTTCCACGAAGTCACCGCCCTGTTTCAGATTGCCGATGTTGGTTTTGTGACGCCACTGCGGGACGGCATGAACTTAGTTGCCAAAGAATTTGTCGCCAGTAAGCGCAAAAGCGGTGTCCTGATCCTCAGTGACACCGCCGGGGCTGCCCAGGAACTGCACGATGCACTCCTGGTGAATATGAAACAACCCGAAACACTGGTTAGAGCCCTGGAAAAGGCGCTTAGTATGCGCAAGATCGATATTACTGGCCGCTTCGACGCCATGAATGAACAGATTGCCAGTAACACCATCCACCACTGGGCCAAAGATTTTATGGGAGCCCTGCAGAAACCGGCGTTGCTGCCTGTATTACCACTGTATGCGCTCGCGCAGCGCAAGCTAATTGCTGAGTATAGCCGAGCCCAGCGGCGGGCCATCTTTACCGATTACGACGGTGTGCTCAGTGAGCTGATGCCACGACCCGAGGATGCCAAGCCGCGCAAAGAAGTCGTGGCAGCCCTCAAAAGACTGGCGGCTGACCCCAAGAATGACATCTTTGTCATCAGCGGCCGCAGCCGGGCTGACTTGACTGACTGGCTCAGCAGTACCGGCGTCGGTATGATCGCCGAGCACGGTGCCTTCATCCGTCAGCCTGGCAGCAAGGTTTGGAAAGCCACCAGCGCCGCTGACACCAGCTGGAAAGCTGCCCTGCGGCCCATCTTGGACAGCTACGCTGAAGACACGCCCTATGCCTTCGTGGAGGAGAAAACTACCGCTTTGGTCTGGCACTGCCGTGAGTCACCGCCTTTCCAGGCCCAGAAGAATTTGGTTCTCCTCCGCAAAGCTCTGGCACCGCTGTTGAAACAGTATGGACTCAAGGCCCATACTGGCAAGAAAATCTTGGAGATCAAGCACAAGGATACTAATAAAGGCACACCAGTCAAGCAGTATCTCAGCCAGAAAGACTATGATTTCATCCTAACCGCCGGCGATGATTATACCGATGAAAGCATGTTCAAGGCCATGCCTGACTGGGCTTACAGCTTACGCGTCGGTAGCGGTGTCACGGCTGCCCGCTACCGCGTGAAGAATGTGGCCGCCATGATTAGCCTGTTTACTAGACTAGCTGGATAGGCGCGGTTGGCAAAACGGACAGATGTGGGTGCCCCGCCCAGCCACCCGGCTCTTGATGATCGTGGTGCCGCAGCGAGGACACGGTTGACCCTCACGCCGAAAAACCTTGGCAAAGTCCAGGTAACTGCCACGCTTGCCCTCAGCGTCGACATAATTCTTATCGGTTGAGCCGCCTTTTTCTATCGACAACCGTAGCACCGCCACCAGTTCATCATATAGAACATGAAACTGAGCCGGTTGTAGATCTCTGACCAGCATGGACGGATGGATTTTGGCACCCCACAGCGATTCATCGGCATAGATGTTGCCAACACCGGCCAAGACGGTTTGGTCGAGTAGTACAGCTTTAATATTAGAGTTTTTACGGCGCAGGGCTCGGTCACGCAGCACTTCCCAGGTAAAGTCGGCGCTCAGCGGTTCCGGTCCAACTTTTTTGAAGAAATCCAGGTTCATGACTTCTACAGTCGGCATCAGCCGTACCCAGCCAAATTTGCGCTGATCATTAAAAAATAACTTACTGCCATCCTCGAATGTCAATGTCACGCGGGTCGAACGATCGGGCAGCTCACCGATTAAACTGTCGTTCGGGTGGCCTGCACCAAACCGCTCTGTACCGCTGCGAAAGACCAGCTGTCCGGTCATTTTGAGGTGGATCACTAATGAATATTTGCTACTCAGTGCTATCAGTAGCACTTTGGCGCGGCGCTTGACCTCTACGACCGAAGAGCCGATCAAAAACTGTTGCACATCTTGCGGCGCATTGGGGAACGATTTGGGCGTATCGATCTCTACAGCGGCTACGGTTCGCTTCGGCAGCAAGCGCTGCAATCCAATTTTGACGGTTTCGACCTCTGGTAACTCTGGCATGACCTCCATTGTAGCACTGGTAGCCATGCAGGTATAATGAGAGGCCATGGATAGTTTATTTACCATACTCGGCGACAAGAATTTTGATGAGCCACCAGAGAGCGCCAGCCTCAAAAAGTTCGTGCTGGATGAATATCAGACCACTGTTGAAGTACAGGTTCGTCCTAAAGATATAGTAGTGACGGCCAGCAGCGCAGCTTTAGTCAATACCTTGCGGCTACGCAGCCCTGAGATCAAACGCCGCTGTCAGCTGGACAAGCGTTTATCGTTTCGAATCGGTGGCTAGCAGCCGATCGAGCGCAGTCATAAGCTGTTGATTGTCCTGGTACCAGATGGCCGGCATGCCGGCTTCGCTGGCGCCAGTTACAAAACGTTCCTGATCATCTATAAAAATACATTCGCCGACCATAACTCCCAGCTTGTCCGCAACCGTTTCATAGGCCTGGGCCATCGGCTTAGTAAAATGCGTTTCGTAAGACAGCGAGATAGTATCAAACAGCGCCGTCTGGGCTGGCGTAAATAAATCAGTGATCCAGTTGGCCGAAGCATTGCTGAGCATGCCGATTTTGTAGGTGTCTTTGAGCTGGGCAACGTAGTCAAACAGCTCATCATTCGGAACGTTATTAGAAATGGCTGTTTCGACTTCCCTTGCCGATAACCCAGCCATTTTACCTATTGCGACCACGAAATCATCGGCGCTAATAAATCCGGCGTCAGATTGCTTGTTCAGCTCGCTGGCCCGGTCAAGCAGTGCTTGTTCATGGCCAAAATACTTGGTTTTGAAGGGCAACCAGGCGTCGGTTGTCAGCACCCCAAAGCAATCAAAAATAACTGCGCGAATCATAGGCTTAGTATACGCTGACCAGGCTTAGAAGCCGAAGGAGTATACCAGATCATTGTAGCCGGGAACTTGCGCCTGGAACAGATGTAGCGTCGATGTAACATTACCGTCGTAGCTGTGAGGACCATTACAGCTGGTCGCCCAGAAGCGCTCAATATCATGGCCGCCCTGAATGAGTTCAAATATGTAGCGCTGGCCGGTGGCACAGTGCCCACTCTCACTCTTCAAGCTTTTATCGCTAGCGTTGCCTTTGGTGAAGTTCAGTAGCTCCAGGCTGTGCAGAAATGCCGAATAATCATTCTGGCCGGTGGCAAATGTCTGGCTGTTGGTGACAGTGCCGTCATAACCGGTAAACTGATTGTAAGTGGTGTTGTTCTTGTCGACGGTGATCTGAACCTGACGGTGATCCTGGCTGGCATTGATCGGGCCGTCGATGGTCAGACGCACCTGCGCGTCGGTGCCAGCGTAACTAGACAGTGTTTTTGAGCTATTCGGGACAGTTTTGGTAGGACTGCTGTCGTTGCCGCCGCTAAACAGCAGCACGATCAGTAGAATGATCAGGCCGATGGTGACAAATAATCCGATTAGGTAACGCAACATAACTGTTATTCCTCAGTAATCTCGATGAATATACTTATACTAACACTATTATCGATAATTTGCAACAAAAATCCTATTTTTATGGCGTTATACTGATAGTAATGAAGTTAACCTACGAAACCGGTATTGCCAGCTTTACTCAGTTCATTATAGTAAGCCTGCTCAATATCGGCACTCAGACCGTTTCCATTGTCAGCGTCTGCAGCGCACGGAGCAACAATTGTCTGACTAATGCCCTGACGTCTATCGGCTACTTTATGCTGATAGTAATCATGTTTGGCACCGTCTGGCAGCTTGGCTACCGGGCCCAGATGAAACGCAGCCGACGGCTCTGTCAGTTACTGATTGCTACTGAAGCTCTTATAGCCCTGATCGCTCTGTTTAATGCCCGGCACCATACTAGCGTCCTCGGACTAGTAACCAGTTTGGCTGATTTTGGCTTATGTATCTGGGTTGCCCTACTGGCCTTTCGCCTAATGCGAGCCCGTGGCGGGCGTATCGTCGCCAGCCAGCGTGCCCGTCGTCGTCACCGCCCTGACACCGACTTATAGGAGGTTAGTGAACCCGGCGGGATATTTATGGGCTAGGCGGATTTTAGCCTCGGAGCGGTCAACCCATTCATATTCAGTGTGCTCATCGCTGAGAGTGATTTCAGAGCCTGGCTTGAGATGCACTTTGAATACCATTAGTGCTAAACCAATCAATTGCCCATCCGGCAGTTTAATCTGGTGATTTGAGATGACCGTCGTGAATAGTTCAGCCGACTCAATCTCGGTGATACCAGTCTCTTCCTGGATTTCTCGCTTTAACGTGACCAGCACGTCAGTTTCGCCCTCGTCCATGCGGCCACCAGCAAAGTCCCAGTAAGCAGCGGTGGGTATGCTATGCGTATGCGACACATCCTGCTTAAACAGCAGCAATTGCCCTTCGGCATTTTCGATCATTGCCTTGATGCCTATATGAAATAGTTTCTCACTCATAATTTAATAATCCTAATTACAGCTTCCTGTTTCTTTTTTGAGGAGAGAGCCGACACCGGAGGTGCTACACAGTTTTTGCTGGATGTTTAGCGATTGCTTGGTCTGCTGCTGCAAGCTGGTGAATTTGTTGGAAACGTCGTGGGTAAAGGTGATGACTTTGAAAATCAAAATGGCCAGAATTACAAAGCCAATCAGCATACATGTACCAAATAGTGTAATCCAGAAATTGAGCAGCTTGAGCTGCCGGGTCAGCTGCCGTACCAGTACTTCATCCATTACAGTTCGCCCCAATTATCAGCAATGGTGACGTCGACGTCAAGCTTTACGGGTAGTTTGTAGATGTTCTCCATGGCTGTTTTGAGGAGTTCGGCGACCTCGTCGGCGGCGTTGGCGGAGCATTCGATGAGGATGGAGTCGTGGATCTGCAGCAACTGGTGGGCGTCGGGATAGTTGGCCTGGAGCTGCTTGTCGACTTCTACCATCGCCAGCTTCATCAGGTCGGCTTCGGTGCCCTGGATAGGCATGTTGATGGCTTGGCGCTCGGCTGATTGTCGGACCATGAAGTTGGACGATTTGATGTCGGGCATTGGCCGGCGACGGCCGAAGAGTGTTTCGACGTAGCCTTCTTCCCTGGCGACTTCCAGCAGGTGATCCATATAATCGAATAATGGTCGGCGCAGGTCTTTGTAACGTTTGATGAAGGTCGTGGCCTGTTCAAAATTCATGTTGGCAGCCACGGCCAGGCCGTGGGGGCTCATGCCATATAGTATGCCGAAATTGATAACTTTGGCGGCCCGGCGCATCTGCTTGGTGACGTCTTCCAACTCCCGCTCATAAACCTGGGCGGCGGTAGCAGTATGGATGTCAGCACCCCTGTTAAACATATCTATTAGCTCGGTGTCGCCAGCTAACACGGCTGCCAGGCGCAGCTCGAATTGCGAGTAATCGGCGCTAACCAGTTTATTGCCTTTGCCGGCCACGAAAGCCGTGCGGACGCGGCGACCGAGGTCGGTACGGGTCGGGATGTTTTGCAAGTTTGGATCATTGCTGCTCAGGCGACCCGTGACAGCGACCGTCAGGGCAAAGGTGGTGTGCAGACGCGAATGTTCATCGACTTGTAACGGCAAGGTGTCGACATAGGTGCTCTTCAGCTTCATGACTTCCCGGTACTGTGTTATTAGATCGATAATCGGGTGTTGGCCGCGCAGCTTGTCGAGCTCGCTGGCGGCGGTACTATAACCAGTTTTGCCCTTCTTGATGCCTTTGGCCGGTAGCTCAAGCTTGGTAAATAAAATTTCAGCCAGTTGCGACGGTGAACCGATATTGAACTCCTGGTCGGCGTGGCCATAGATTTGCTGCTCGTAGTCCGAGATCAGGTCGTCGATTTCAGCGGCGAACTTATTAAGATAATTGACATCCAGCTCTATGCCGCGATACTCCATGCGGGCCAGTACTGGGATAACGGGCCATTCGACCTCTGTTGCCAAACTTACTAGCTTAGGAATCTCTTTCATATCTTTGGTCTGCTGGTCGTGCAGAGCTTTGATAACAGCGATGATCTCCGGCGCTCGGGTGATGATCTCGTCGGCATCCAGATCTTCGAAGGGCGAGCCCTCGTAGCCGAGGTCGGCTTGGGCCAGCTCAGTCAGAGTCTGCTCGCGGCGTAGGGCGTTCAGGATAAAGGCGCCTATGAGCACGTCGTGGCCGACGGGCGGCAGGTAGCCCATGCCGAGCTCGAGTAAGACTTTTAGTGATGACTTGATGTCATAGCCCACCAGCGGTGAGCTGTCGGCAAAATGCTTAGCTACCACCTCAGAGTCAAGCTTACGCATATCGAGCGTATAGGTCTGCTTGCCATCGGTACTGAGGATCAGCACCTCTGGTTTGCGGCCGTGATTGCCAGCCGAGCGTGAATGAATAAGCAAGTTTTCGGTGACCGGTAACTGAAAATCTTTGAGTTTAGCGAGAGTATCAATGATAGTATTTTTGCCAACCACCAGGCTAGCGGTCATACGCGTACCGCTGTCGCTGATCTGGACTTGCATGATTTCCGGTAACTGTCGGGCAAGACTGCGGAATTCTAGCTTTTGCAAGAGGTGCAACACCTCATCGGGATGACACTTGCTGCCATCGACTGCCTCCAGATCAAGTGGGATCGGAGCGTCGGTCCAGATACGGGCCAGCTCTTTACTGAGATAAGCCAGGTCCTTGCCGGCGACCAGCTTCTTGCGAGTGGTTTCCTTGAGCAAATCGAGGTTTTCGTAGATGCCATCCAGCGTTTCGTAGGTCTTGAGCAGCTCGACACCGCCCTTTTCACCGATACCCGGGACACCTGGAATGTTGTCGGACGAATCGCCTTTGAGCGCTTTGAGATCCAGGAATTGATCGACACGCAGGCCATATTTGGCCGTGAAACTAGCCGGTGAATACAATTCTATATTAGATAGCCCTGTTTTAAGTGCGAAGACGTGAACGGTATCGTTGACTAGCTGCAGCATGTCCATATCAGAGGTGATCAGCAGCGTTTCAATGCCTTTAGCGGTGGCCTGCTCGGCCAAGGCGCCCATAATATCATCAGCCTCGTAGTCGTCGAGTTCGTACAGCGGCCAGCCAAAGGCCTGCAGTAGTTCATGAAGCACCGGAATTTGAACTTTAAAATCAGGCGGCGTTGGTTTGCGCCCAGCTTTGTATTCAGGGTAGAGCTCCAACCGCCGCCGAATGTTGGTTTTGGGCTTATCCCAGGCCACCGCTACGTAGTCAGGTTTCAGTCGGCGCACTACCTCCAGTGCCATGGTTGCGAAGCCGAAAACACCGCCAGTCGGCGTGCCGTCCTTGGTGCTGAGGTTAGGCATAGCATAATAACCCCGGTAAAACACCGATTTACCATCTATTACTACCAGCTTCTTCTTGGGAGTCTCTGCCATACTACCAGTATAAGCTACGCGCGGCTATTTATGCCCCAGGAAGACCGTTTTCTGTACTCTTGTAGTTCCGGCCAGTTTACCGGCTTCGGTTTGCTGAGCTAATTCTACTTCTACATCAGCCTTTTAAATTATATGCAGTTAGTGTGTATAGCCGGTGACACAATGTTTGGGAGTATATTAATCTATCAAATCTTCATACTACATAAATGGGAAGATCACGAATTTTGAACACGACTAGATGTTCAAAAACGAGATGTATTTATGCGTAATACATCGAAAAGAGCGCTGATAACTAGTTCAGTCTTCGTATTACTTTTTACAAGTGGATTATTCCATTATTCACCTATGCAAAAAGCAGTAGTACAATTGTAGTAATCAGCATTATTGGTGTAGTGTTGATAACAAGCATAACTAGTATTAGGAGAAGCCGTAAATAGTTTCTTCTAAAGTTAGCGTAGTGTGCAATTGGGGGTGCTGCAGGCGTTTACAAAGCTTCTGGAAACACAGCTGCGGAAACTGCCGTTAACTTCCTGGATGGCTTCTTAACCTTTAGGGGATTGTAAACTTACATGTCCACTTTCTTCATACTAGCTGGATTAATATCATTCTTTGCACTTGTTACATGGTCCTTAATAAACGGGAAAGATTTCATTATTGCTAATCGTTTACCGACCTCTAATTCCTCAAATAGAAAAATATACAGATTTTTCTATTATGCAAGTGCTGCTGCAGCTGTTGTAATAGCATTTATAGCGTTTAATACTATTAAAACATCCGATGGGATGCACGGCTCAGTATGGTACACGGCAATATTTCTTCTTGGATTAACAGGAGCTGTATATGGGTTTAGCAAAAGGGAAAGATGATAAGTGTAAATGCCTATAGTCCAAGCCACTTACAAATATGACCCGTACGGTACAAGTCTTGGCACCACAGGTAGTATCTCAAACCCAATTCGTTTTAATGGCGGTTACTACGACGCAAGTACGGCACTCTATAAGTTCGGTGTGCGTTACTACAATAGTGTTGATGCTCGTTGGACGCAACTTGATCCTAGTGGACAGAATCCAGGCTACGTATTTGCTGGAGATGATCCGGTGAATCAGGTAGATCCTAATGGAACTTTTTCATTCAACAATTTCTTAAGCCACTACTATGGAGGTTACTGCCACGCGGGGTTTTTACTGGGTGACACGGCAGTTGGCGTTGGATTGCTATTCGCTCCTCTAAGCTTCGGCACTTCATTAGCGGTTGGTGTTGGGGTAGTAGGCATAACGACTGTAGCAGAAAGTCAGGTGTGTGGATCATGACAGAGGCATTCCTAATTCATTTCGTAACAGGCGTCGTCATTGTAGCTGGTATTCTTTTAATCGGTAGGTACGTCCGAGCCAAGCGCAAGTAAAAAGAGTATTAAATATCTATGAAACTTCAGAAAACATTAATAATCTTAGGAGTAATTGAGCTGATTGTAGTAACAATCGCTCTCATAATAGACTGGAATTTTAGAATCCTATTTATAGGAGGGGTAGGAATAGTTACTATTCTTCTCGGCTATGTTCCTGCACATGGGTTTAGCAAAAGGGAAAGATGATACCAGGACTACTATTCCCTCTGATTTTTATAGGACTAGTACTTCTGATGGTTTCATTGGGGCGTGGTAAAGACTACAAATTAGTCGTTAGGCTGCCGCCAGCTGATACAACACGTGGCAAATTAACACGAGTAGTTTTGAACCGTAGTCAAAAGAATCGCTAACTGAATGAACCCATACCAATACTTGTTCACTTCAGTGCCGTTGTTGCGTTTCGGATTGGAGTCTAAGTAAAGGATTTATACAGCAATAACTGCTCTGGTATCAGTAATTATTATATCAAGCGCCAGGTCATGAGGCTCGGTTGGCAGTTGTTCATAGTATCCGGTTTCGTAGCAGACCCCTATTTTGAGAGCTCGAGGGTATTGGGCTAATAGGCGATCGTAATAGCCACCACCATAGCCGATACGCTGTAGTTTGCTGTCAAAGCCGAGCATTGGCACGATGATGACGTCGAGCAGCGGCTCAGGCTTAGCGATGTCATCGATAACAGATACGATCTGCCATTCACCGTCTAGCTTACGTGAGGTGTAGACCGCTATATCAGGCAGATCGAAGAGCTCAGAAATGTCGACCTCACGAAGTTTAGCGATTGGTTCGTAGCAATGCAGGCTGTTGAACTTCAGATTTTTGAGGATCGTCAGGACGCCCGTTAGAATTAGCTCACTCTTGTCTATAGCTTCGGGCAGACTCATGGCTGCCCGGGCAGCTTTTAGCTCAGATCGTAGTTCGATTTTAGATTTCATCTCTGATAATATCGCATTTTATTAGCCATTAGTCCATACCCTGATCATGCCTCAAAGCCTAACTGTTCCCAAAAGGGTCTCAAAGTACACTTTTGGGAACAGTTAGCTACTACGACAAGCCTAATCGTCATCAACTCAGTCCATTACAGGTATAATGCTTATGTATGAATATGCCGAAACGGCTCAACTATTACCGTCTGCCTGTTAGCGATGTCCTGGAACAGCTTGATTCACGCCCTAAAGGGCTGACCACTAAGGAAGCAACGACCCGTCTGGCTCAACTCGGTCCGAATGTATTGCACCGCACCAAGCATGAGACTGCCCTGACCACTTTGGTGCGACAGTTCAAAAATCTATTGGTCATTATGCTGCTGGTCAGCGCCCTGTTTGCACTCTACCTGCGGGACAATAAGACGGCGACAATTCTCATCTTGATTGCTGTCATGAATGCTCTAGTTGGCTTCTTTCAGGAGCACAAAGCCGAGACGCTGATGAAAAGCCTGGAGCAGTTGCTGGTGCCCAAGGCCAAGGTCGTACGCAGTGGCACCCTGCAGGAAGTAGCTTCCACCGAACTGGTACTCGGTGACATTGTCTATATAGAAGAAGGCGACAGTGCACCGGCCGACCTGCGGGTGCTGGATGAGCAGGAGCTCAGCAGTAATGATTTTGCTCTGACCGGTGAGAGCAGCCCCAGCCGCAAATTCGTCCATGCCATCGAAGATGAGGTGCCGCTGGGCAATCGCCACAACCTGGTTTTTATGGGTACCACCGTCGCCACGGGCAGCGCGCATGGGATTGTCATTGCCACCGGTATGCAGACCGAGCTGGGCCGGATTGCCTCGCTCAGTCAGGCGACTCATTCAGAAGCATCACCCCTGCAAAAAGAGATGAATAACCTAGCGACTCGCATTGCCCAGGGCACCGTTATTCTAGCGATTGTGCTGGCCGGGATCGCCTTCAAGTCAGATCTGGGACTGCATGCTGCTATCTTGTTCGGCATCGGCATTGGTGCAGCCATGATCCCGACTGGTCTGGTAGCAGAAGTCAATATTACCCTAGCCCAGACCGCTAGCCGCCTGGCCCGGCAGCGGGCCCTGGTCAAAAAGCTGTCGGCCGTCGAAACCCTGGGCGCCACCAATTACATTCTGACTGACAAGACCGGCACCCTGACCAAGAACGAAATGACCGTCGAAAAGCTGCTGATCGGCCGCGATTATTACGGCGTGACCGGCACGGGCTATGAGGCCAACGGCGAGATAGTCAGCCCCCACGGCAAACCACTGTCCAAGGCCAAGCTGGCTGAGCTGGAATTATTTTTTGCCGCCGCTGCCCTGGCCAGCAACGCCCATGTCAATGCTCCCGATGCTGAGCACGTCAACTGGTACGTGGTGGGTGATCCGACCGAAGGTGCGCTCATCACTCTGGCCCGCAAAGCCGGCCTGGATATAGATAAGTGGGAGACCGACCAGCCCGAGATCAAAGAGTTCCAGTTCGACTCAGCGCGCAAGCTGCTCAGCTCAGTCCGTACCCGCGGTGACGAGACGGTTGTCTTCGTCAAAGGGGCCCCGGAGAGCCTGCTGGCCAAAAGTACCGATATCTGGGATCACGGCCATATCCGTAAGCTGACCGCCGCCGACCGCGACTTCTATAGTACATTCAACGAAGACCAGGCCCACGCTGCCATGCGCAACCTCGGCTTTGGCTTCCGGGTACTGCCAAAAGGCATGACTAAGCCATTTGACATGGCTGCAGTCGAGCAGAAGTTCACCTTCTTAGGCATGGTCAGCATGGTCGATCCGCTGCGCGAAGCCGTCCCGGCCGCCATGTTGGCTGCTCGGCGAGCCTATGTCAAAGTCTCAATCATCACCGGTGACTACCCGGTAACAGCCGCCGCCATAGCCGAGAAAGCTGAGCTGAGCGACCGCATAGTAACCATTCTTGGCAGTGACCTGCCTGGTCTGGCCGACAGTCAAATCCTGGCGTTGGTAGAAAAGGGCGGCGCCGTCTTCTCGCGGGTAGCACCCGAGGATAAATTGCGAATCGTCGAGATCGTCAAACGCAGTGGTCATGTCGTGGCCGTAACCGGTGATGGCATCAACGATGCCCCGGCCCTCAAGCGCGCCGACATCGGTGTGGCTATGGGCCGTACCGGCACCGACGTCGCCAAAGACGCCGCCGAGATCGTCCTGCTGGACGACAGCTTCGACACTCTGGTCAGCGCCATTGAGCAAGGCCGCCTGACCTACCAAAACATCCGCAAAGCCGCCCGCTGCGCCCTGACCGGCAACGCCAGCGAACTGCTAACCGTCCTCGTAGGCCTGGCTGCCACGACCGCCTTCCACGTCGCCCCGGCCATCACTGCCATCCAAATCCTGGCCATCGACATTGTCGCCCAGATCCTGCCCATCACCGCCCTAGGCTGGGACCAGGCCCAGGGCAAACTGATGCACCAAAAGCCGCGTAACATCAGCGACCACATCGTCAACCGCGCCGCCGTCGGCGGCTTTGTCGGCTTTGGCGTCCTGGCCGCCGTTCTCAGCTATGGCAACTACCTGCTGTTCTTTGCCCGCCACCACCTCAGCCCCCGCTACCTCGACCCCACCCTACCGCTCTACCACCAAGCCACCAGCCTCACTTACGTCACGCTCGTCCTCTGCCTCTACGTCTACCTGATGTTCGAGCGTTCCGACCGCCACGAAAAGTTCTTTAGCAGTTACCTGTGGAGCAACCGTAAGCTATTGCTGGCCTTTGCCCTATCATTCTTTTTCATCTTCAACCTCATCTACAATCCGCTCATACAACCCTACTTCAGCACTCACGCCCTCAGCGCCTTCGACTGGCTGACTGCCCTGGCCGCTGCCAGCCTTTACACCCTGTTCAGACTCCTCCAACGCCACACCCGCAAGCATAGCCGCCGGGCGGTCATTGATCTCCACCGACAAGTTCATAAAGCTTAAATAGTAATTTCAGTCACAAGGTCAGGGTCAATTTTCTCAATTAACTGTTCTATGAGGTATCCTTCTTCCATGACAGCATTTCCGATCATAACCTCTTTGCAATCCGTTCGATCGCAAGCCCGTTTTTCATTGTTGATGAGCCCATATAGTAACGCTTCCGCTCCAAAAGTACCCCGATTATTTATCAAGAGCCAGCGAACATTACAAAATCTGATATTAAATTCTTCGTCACAGTCACTTCTTGGACATGTCACTGTCAGTAATCTTTTTTCAGTCATTATTGATATGATACATTATTATTGACTTTTTTCAAATAATATGCTAGTATGTTACTACTCAACTAAAACAAAAATAATAAGGAAATAAATAATGAGTGAACAATTACAGACCAAATTACAGGAACAGTTAGTCGAGGAAGCTGACGCCGATCAGCAAGCAAAGCTATCATTTAACATTAAGAGCAGCCGTATTATCGACAAGAATGGTGACGCCATTCAGCCAGCCGCTCCTGCCGTCGAAACACCTGCTGCTCCAGTCGTTAAGATTGAAGTTAATCAGGATCAGGAAAATGAAGGCGCTTTCAAAGTTACCGATAACCGTAGTCATGACAAATTTGGCAATCGCAACTACTCCACCGAGGAACTTGCCACCCAGGCAGCTGCTCAGGCAGCCAAGGCCGAATCAGAGGCTGCCAGAAAGACAGCCGGCACCGCACCCGCAGAGCCTGCCTTCAAGATTACTGACAACCGCCGTGTAACCGTTGCTGGCCCCGTCAACGAAGTCGCAGCTCCGGTTGCCGAAATCGTCGATGACAGCGCAGAGACAACCAGCCGTTACGGTCGTATCCGTAGCAAGCTCGCCAACTTTAGCTTGCGCCGGGCGGGCGTGGAAGCACCTGGCGCCAGCCAGACCGCTCCCCCCTCTGTTGAAGCCCCTGTCTTTGGTCCTCAGACCGAACAGCAGGCCACCGAATCGGCTACTGCTGCAGCCGCTGAGCAGGCCGCCGCACCTGCAGCTCAGGCCCAGCCTGAACTGATTATCGCTCAGCGCTAATCAGCCTGGCTCTGCCGACGAACACCAGCCCAAAAGCTGGTGTTTTAGTTATAAGCGCTGGTTAAGAATTTTGGGTTTCGTACAGTAGCTTAGCGGTCAACGCCACTTGGCGTAATGGTACTCCCGGAGCAACGCACCGGTATTTTCTTTGCATTTCATAACCTGTTGATTGAGGACATCCGTTGCTGCACGGCCGACCGTTCGGCTGCACTACACATAATTTCATTATTAACCTTAGTTTACAAAACTAGGCGTAAGGCAGGCAGTGCCTGGCCGATTAGGGTTGGCATGTCACCAAGACTGGTGGCGGTAGTATCGATAGTCAGGTCGCAGCGCTGTTTCACACTGGACATGTCGAGATTGGCGCTGTCGCCGCCTTTGGGAATATGCATTTCGGCTTGTTCGTCGGCCAAAAACTGGTCGTAGGACTTCTGATCGTCGACGGCCCGGCGCTCGTGGCGGACGGCCTTGGTGACGCGCTCGTAACGGATGCGGGGGTCGGCATCGATCCAGACCATAGTGCCGCCAAGGGCGTGGACTTCGTCGGCCTCGCCCGGATTGCGGACGCTGGCCATGACCAAGCCGGCGTACTGGTCGCGAACTTTGTCGTACTGCGAGACAGCTTTGTCTATCAGCACTCCCAGGCCAAGCTCGCGGCGCCACTCGGCGCTGAGCGTGCGCATGTGTTCGCGGGCCGGTGGCAGGCCGCGGCGTTCCAGCTCATCACGCAGCAGATCTGTAACAGATATAAACAGATAATTATGCTTGGCGGCTAAGATCTCGCCCACGGCGTCCTTGCCTGACCCATTGGTGCCGGCTAAGCCGATGATTTGCAGTTTTGTACTCATGCGTAAATTTAAGAATTATTTAATGTAGTCGTGAAGTTTTTTGGCGTCGCGGTGTTTGCGGAGCTTGGCTAGGGCTTTGGCCTCGATCTGACGGATGCGTTCGCGGGTGACGGAGAATTCCTGGCCGACTTCCTCTAGGGTGTGGGACTTGCCGTCTTCCAGGCCGAAACGCAGCTTCAGGATTTTCTGCTCGCGCTCGGTGAGGGCGCCAAGCATGTCTTTGACTTGTTCCTTTAGTAACTGGCCGGTGGCCGACTCTTCGGGAGAGACGGTGTCTTCGTCTTCGATGAAGTCGGACAGGACGGAGTCTTCCTCGTCGTCGCGGATGCTGGCATCGAGGCTGGAGATGTCCTGCTTGATCTTCATGATGTGTTCGACCTTGTCGACTTCTATCTCCATGGCCTTGGCGATCTCTTCGTTGGAAGGTTCGCGGTTCAGCTCCTGAGTGAGGCGACGCTGAGTGCGTAGGAGCTTGTTGATAGTCTCGACCATGTGCACAGGAATACGGATAGTGCGGGCCTGGTCGGCGATGGCCCGGGTAATGGCCTGGCGAATCCACCAGGTGGCGTAGGTACTAAACTTAAAGCCCTTGTCGGGATCGAACTTCTCGACGGCCCGCAACAGGCCGGTGTTGCCTTCCTGAATCAGGTCGAGCAAGTCGAGGCCACGGCCGACGTAACGCTTGGCAATGGACACCACCAGACGCATGTTGGCTTCGGCCATCTGGTCTTTGGCGTCTTTGTCACCGGAAACGACGCGCTGGGCCAGCGCTAGCTCCTGCTCGGCGTTGAGCAGCGGGATTTTACCGATCTCACGCAGATACAAACGGACAGAGTCGTCGGCGACGTCATCATCCAGATAGACAGCGGCGGCGGTGTCGACTTCCTCTTCCTCTTCTTCGACCCATTCCTGCGTGAAAGCTTCGACATCGGGACCGATGGCGGTAATCTCCAGGCTTAAGTCGGCCAGCTCGGTGTAAAGGCCGTCGAGGACTTCGGCATTCTCGGCGGTGTCCGGGATAGCGGCGATGATGTCTTTCTGGGCGATGTTACCGTCTTTTTTGGCTTGTTCTACCAGCTTGGCTTTGACGTCATCGAAGTTGGGCTTGTCAGCGGTCTTGTCGGCTTTGGTGGCCTTTTTGTCGGTGGGTTTCTTAGCGGCGTTGTTATCAGGTTTCTGTGGTGCTTTGGCCATGGGCGGTCTCCTATTTACTGGTTTTCTTAATCTGCTTTAGTAGTTCGTCGTAGTGCCTGGCTTCTTGTAGTAATGTTCGGGTTTTTGCCTCATCGGCGGCGGTATCCGCAAGCTGGCTGCTCAGGCTTTGTTTCTGGTGTTTGACATACGCTTCTACCAGCCGGGCCTGCAATCGAGCGGCTTCGTAATGAAGCTCGTTGAGCTCGAGGCCTTGGTAGAGTTCCTCATAGAGTAATGACTCTATTTTAACATAACTAGCCAGATTTTTCAGCTCCCCCACACCATCGGGCTTCCCTTTGAACTCCGGATTGGCCTTGAGGAAGGTCAACAGCTTGCGGGCGGGATCGGTATAGAGTACCTCCGGGGTTATTAACTCCAAAAATTCGCGGAGCGTCACCCGCATGAGCATCAGGCTCAGGAAGTTGTCCTGCAGACGCTGATGGTCGATAGCCTGCTTGTCGAGCTGCTGGGGTGTGGCCTTGATCTGCTTACGGCGAACCTGGCGCGCCTCACCTTCGGTCTTATCGTATTTTTTACCCAGCGCGTCCTGGCTGACGCCTATGATAGTGGCGATCGTACTTAGGTAATGGTCGCGCTCCACGTCGTCACTCAGACCGCGGACCACCGGTAGGAGCACATCACTAAACTGGCGCTTGCCTTGAGCACCGGTAATGTCCAGTAGCTTCGTATAGCGCTTGATCAGCCAGTCCAGGGCATACTGGTGGTTGTCAATCGCCTGTTCCCAGAGCTTGGGATCCTGCTTGATCAGCTCATCGGGGTCTTTGCCGCTGGGGATGTCGATGATGCTGAGGCTGACCTTGACCTTGGAAGCAATGGGAATGGCCCGCTCGGTGGCGGCGACGCCGGCTTTATCGGCGTCGAAACTGAGGCGGATGTCGCCGCTGAAACGGCTTAAGGTTTTCAAATGTGGCTCAGTTAAAGCCGTCCCCGCTGTAGCCACGACTTGTTTTACGCCGGCCTGATGGCTGGCAATAACATCGAGGTTACCTTCGACCAACACCGAGAAGCCGCCCTTGCGGATCGACTCTTTAGCCAGGTGCAGGCCGTAAACGTGACGGCTTTTATCGTAGAGCGGGGTCTGCGGCGTGTTGATGTATTTGGGAGCGTTAGGGTCGGAGTCCAACTGCCGAGCCGTGAAGCCGATCACCCGGCCCTGGGCGTCCTGCAGCGGGATCATCAACCGGCCGCGGAACATGTCGCCGCTGCCTTTATAACGCTGCGTGATTAGACCGGTCTGCTTGGCCTCGTCGAACGTAAAGTTTTTGCTTTTGATGAAATCCATGAGCGCCGTACCGGTGTTGGGGGCGTAGCCCAGTCGCCATGCCAGCGCCGTGTCTTTGCTGAATTTACGCTCACCAAGGACGTATTCCAATGACTGTTTGTTCTTGCTGAACTGGACCTGATAAAATTTTGTCGCCAGCTCGAGGAGCTCGTAGAGACGCTCTTTGCTCGGTCCATTGCTGCCTGACCCAGGGCCACGGAACTGTTCCAGATCCATACCGGCCTTGCGGGCCAGCAGCTCCAGCACGGCTTTGAAGTCCAGACCCTCGACTTCCATGACGAAGCTAAACACGTCACCACCCCGGCCCGAGCTGAAATCGTGCCAGATCTGCTTGTCCGGGCTGACCACGAAGCTCGGCGATTTCTCCGCACTAAATGGGCTCAGTCCCTTCCAGTTGCGTCCGGCCCGCTTCAGCTGGACATACTCGCCAATCACATCTTCGATCGCCAGCCGGCTTTTAATCTCGTCTACAGCATCCATTCCTATAGGGTACTACCTCTGGTCACCCCTGTACAGGGCAAGCAGATCAGGAGTGGGAGGCGTAGGCTTTTTGGAGGGCTTTGTCGAAGGTTTGTAATGTTTGCTGGGTTTGGAGGGCTCGCGCCAGTAAATAGCAGTCGGCGAAATCAAGGCTGGGATGAGACACCAGCAAACCCGGCAATAGCTTTGATGCATCATGGCGTTCAATGCTAAACATCGGCAACTCGAGTAGCAAGTCAATAGCCTGGCCAATTTGCTGACGTGTGTAGCCCTTGCCCCGCATTACGTAAAATATTTCGGCGAGGATTACGTCGGTAACGATAAGTTCACGAGCCTGCGCGCGGTTGACCAGGCGCTCCACTACTTTGCTCTGCAAAGGATCATCAGCCAACAGCCAGCGCAGAATAACATTTGTATCAAGGAATATCATCAGTCGTGAATCTGACTCAGTACTAACATTTCGTGTTCTGATAGCACTTCGGTAAAACCGGGCTTAGCGAGAAAGGCACGGATCTCATCAAGGGCTTCCATTGGTGTTTTCGGACGACTAATAACTACTTCACCCCGATCATTGCGATTGAACTGCGCTTTTCCAATGGTATCAAGACCTAACTGGTCGCGAAACTCTTTAGGAATGGTCACCTGGCCTTTAGATGTAATACTATTAGTATATGACATATTACTATGGTAGCATAAGTAATACTTAAAATCAAAAAGTATTACTTACAGATAGCTGGTGTTCGATATCTCTCTTATGGTTAAATAGGAGCATGCAGCCCGAACAGCCAGGCATTCAGCCCAACTACGACTTCATCACCAACCCGCAGCAGGCGCCGCGGCGCCTGCCACTCGGCGGTGGGTCAACGCTGAGCCGGGTGCTGATCGTCGGCGTCGGCCTGATACTGCTGATTATCCTCTTTTCAATAGTCAAAGGCTTGCTCAGTGGCGGCGGCAACAAGGCCGCTATGCTGCACGTAGTCCAGGATCAGCAGGCTATCATTCACCTGACCACTGCTGCCAATCAGCAACCAGTCATCGCGCTTAGCAACAAAAATTTTGCCGTTACTGGTCAGCTAGCTATTGCTAGTGAGCAACAGCAACTGACGAGCTACCTGGCGAAGCACTCGCAGAAAATATCCCTCAAGCAGCAGAGCCTGAAAGTCAGTAGCGCCGTAGACAAGCAGCTAACAGGTGCATTGGCTTCCAGCACTTACGATGCCACCTTTCAATCAGTTATGAAGAGCCAGGTGACTGACTATGCCGCCGCCCTGAAGTTAGCCTACCAGCAAACGCCTGGCCCGGTCGGACGCAAATTGCTGACCGAAGACTACAATACCGCCGTGCTACTGCTGCAACAGCTCAGCCTGCCTGTCAACTAGAGATCCTTGAAGTCTGTAATACCCGAGACGAGGATGTAGCTATGACGGATTTGGGCCTGGACTTCTTCCCATCTCAGCTGACCGGTTAGCACAATGGTAATCCAATGCTTTTTGTTGAGATGATAGCCTTCCATGACGGTTTCGTACTTTTCGCGTAGTAATATACCTAGGGTAGGGTCACATTTGAGGCTGAGCTGAAGTGGGCTTTTGGTCTCACTGATAAGAGCGAACATTTGGTCCTGCACCTTGTAGACAGCCACATCCTTACCGAAGGGATACTCCAGCTTGGCGTTCGGCATGCTCAGAACGTAATCTTCAACTGTCTTGTGATCCATGTTGCAACCATTCCAGATAAAATTGTAATTCGGCGATCGAGGCCTGGATGTCATCAAAAGCCCGGTGCAGATTGTTCTTCTCGAACTCCACACCGTATTTGCCCTGCATGACTATCTTGAGCGAGCTAACATCAAGCATCCGGTAGTGCAGCCTGAGGTCGAGCTGGGGCCACCAATGTTTAATGAAGCCGCGGTCAGAGTGAATGCTGTTACCGGCCAGGATGGCCGGTTCTCCGCCCCAGTGCTCTTCGATGAGCGCCATCAGCTCGCGCTCCACCTGCTCCGGCGGCTTGCTGGCATCGCTGTCCATTTTGCGCAGGAACTCATCGCGGTTCGTCGGATAGTCGGCCCACCAGATGTTCTTCTGCATGCGCTCGGCTACCAGCTCCTTCGGCTGACGCACGATTGCCTCGTAGCTGGCCAGCGTTTTGAAACTGAAGTCAGTAATCTCAGCAGCGATCTCAAGGATGACATCCTGCTGGCTGTCGAGGCCGGTCATCTCCAGATCTACCCACAGCAGTTTGGTTGGCAATGCGCTTTTATCAATCATAATTAAACAGTATAACTGACTTTCTGCCTCAAGGCGCGGCTGGGAACAGATATTGTAATGATGATGGATGAATAATCTTAATATCCTGATACTGTTTCAGCGCCAGAAGATCCTTGTCAAAGGCGATAATGATGTCGGCTTGGGCTTCTAAGGCGCACTCAATGATCTTATCGTCATCAGGGTCACGAACTACGCTGACTTTATATGACGGGTGCACTATGGTCAGCACAGCCCGTGTCTCTTGCATGACTCGCACTACCTGCTTCCGCTCAAAGCCAAATTTGTTTTCAAGTGTGTCTTGCAGCTCCAGCAGTATGGCTTCCGAACTATACAGCTCATAGGTCAAAAACCGCGAGCCACGGCCGACCAAATAGCCACGAGCGTAGCCATTCTTGAGTGCCGCGGCAACAAAAAAGCCCGTATCTGGAACCAGCTTAAGTTTTGGACTTGGCGAAGGCGGCGATGTCATCTTCGGTCTCCAGACCTAGTCTTTGCAACATTGGCGCCGCCTGAGCCTGCATTTCTTCGAAGCTTTTCTCGAGGCGCATCCGGGCATACATGATCCGCACCACATCGCTGCGAGACAATTTGACCTCTTTGGCCAGATCGGCAATACCTTGGGCGGTCGCTTCGTCGAGCGAAAAACTAACAGTCTTCATACTAACATTCTAATAGTCTTACTATTAATAGTCAATAACTATGTTACTAGTAGCTAGGACCGAGCTGCGCCCAAAGCGTCGCTGTACCATTTCAGTTCAGTCATCAGTCCGGCCAGAGCGGTCTGAGGACCATATGGCTGGTCTTTGACATCCTGTTGCAGATCACCATTTTCTTCAATGACCGGGTTCATACCTAGAATGCCCACAAAAGCGACTGCCTGAGGAATGACCACCAGGCCGACTTCAGAAAGTATCAACTTTAACTGTTCGGCGGCACGTGCGCCACCGACGCTACCATGTGAGACAACGGCAGCCGGTTTGTGTGTGAACTGGTAGTCGACGTAGTCAAGGGCATTCTTTAGCACACCGGTAACAGAGTGGTTGTACTCAGGAGTGACGAACACATAGGCATCGCCTTCCGCCAGATTGGCCAGCCATTTCTGGGCAAGTTCATTGGGCTGACGGTTCGGGTTGTAGCGCGGGCTTATGGCTTCGTCGAAAAACGGAAGACCATAATCAGCCAGATCAACAATTTCAATTTCAGCACCTTCGACCGTACTAGCCTGCTGGGAAACCCATTTGGCTACCCGGTCAGTCATGCGGCCTGGACGGGTTGATCCGATAATAATCTGTAATTTCATAAATTAAGAACTCCTATGGTATATTATGTATAGTATTGGTAGGCTCCAGTATAGGGCTTATTACTATACTTTGTAAAGTAATATTTTCACATATGAAATTTTCCACCCGCCTCCAGCCTCAACAGCCACTCGAACCGCACATTGGCTGCATTGCCAGTGCCATGGACATTATTGGCAACAAATGGACGGCACTGATACTGCGCGATCTGACAACCGGGGCGAAACGCTTCGGGGAGCTCGAGAAATCCGTAGGTGGCATCAACCCGCGCACCCTTAGCCAGCGTCTGGATGACCTGGAACGGCATGGCATTGTTACCCGCGCAGTCTTCGCCGAGGTACCGCCCCGTTGCGAATACACGCTGACCGCAAAAGGTCGCGACCTGATCCCGGTGCTGAGGCAAATGGCGACGTGGGGTACCAAATACTACCAGTCCTCGGATTTCTAGACGGCTTTCTTAGTGAAATCCAGTGATGCCGAATTAATGCAAAAGCGCTGGCCAGTTGGCTGGTCATAAGCATCATTGAAGACATGACCCAAATGGCTGCCACAATTGGCGCACTGCACCTCGGTACGCGACATGCCTAGCGTAGAGTCGTCCACCAGCTTGACCGCTTCGGTGTTAGCCGGATCATAAAAACTGGGCCAGCCGCTGCCACTCTCGAACTTCGTATCGCTCTTGAAAACCACGTGACCACAAGCGGCGCAGACATAATCACCAGAAGCGTGATTATTGAGCAGCGCACCCGTGCCCGGCGCTTCAGTCCCCTTCTCGCGTAGCACGTGATACTGCTGCGGGGTCAATTTTTGTTTCAGTTCGTCGTCATTGAGTTGTTGCATATATAACTCCTATTACATTTGTTCAGGGGCGGCAATGCCAAGCAGCAATAGCCCGGCTTTCAGAGTGTCGGCGTAACGCCTGACTAGCGCTAGACGCAGGTCTTGCCGGGGATCGTCGATAACCCGGTTGTGCTCATAGAAGCGGTTGAACTGCTGAGCCAGCTCGTAGAGGTAGCCGCAGATGTGGTGCGGTAGCAACTCATCTATGGCTCGCTCCAGGACTTCTGAATACTCAGTGATCTTGCGGACCAGGCTGCGCTCGGCCGGTTCCAGGATTTGATCTGTCAGCTCCATGAGGCTAGCCTCTGTTTTGCGCAAAATAGACCGTGCCCGGGCGTGGGCATACTGCAAGTATGGGCCGCTGTTGCCCTCCAGACTAACTGACTCAGCAGGATCGTAGATGATGTCGCCACCGATGCGGTTCTTAAGGAAAGAATAGCGGACGGCACCGAGGGTAGTGTCTGCCTGGCCTTCGGCGTCCGGCCGGGCAGCCTGAGTCGCGGCGGCCGTGGCATCCAGGATAGCGCTGGCGGTGACAATGTTGCCCTTGCGGCTGCTCATCTTCATACCTCCGGCCAACTTGATGCGGCCGTGTGTCTTGTGGATGGTGCGAGCGACCAATTCGGGCTCATACTGCTCGACGCTCTTCATGACTACTGCTACATGATCTTTCTGAGAGCTATCGGTGAAGATAAATGAGCTGTCATAATGGTAGTCCTGATATTTGTGCTGGATCAGGCCGACATCTTTGGCAGCGTAGGTCGGCAGGCCTTCGCTGTTGATGAACACCTGGGTGAATAAACCGAACGGTTCGCCGCGGAAGATGACTGCCCCGTCGGACTCTTCATAGACTGGTCCAATATGCGCTTTGACGGTCGCCAGCCCGAGATCAGACACTTCGCTCTCCGGATAATATTTCTCAAATGGTTGCATAGCGAGCTGGGCATACAGCGCATCGAAGCCATCATAACTCCATTGACGGCAGGTCCAATAGATCCGGGCCAGCGGGCTGGCGGTGTCGTGGTCGGCATGTATCTGGTAAACCTGCTTGTTGAGGCTGACTATCTCGGCTTTGGCGGTCTGGTTATCTTCATAGGCATCGTTACCGCTGACGTAGCATTGGCTGAGCCACTTTAACTGCTGGTCAACCGGCACGCTAGTCAGCTGCTCGGGGTGCTCACCACCGAGTTCCTGCAGGATGGCCCACATGGTCTTGCCCACATGCAGGCCGACATCACCACCGAAGTTGACCCGGTGGACCGTGGCGCCTGCCACTTCTAGTAGATTGGCGACTGCGTCGCCGACCAGGCTGGTATAGAGATGGCCGGCGTGCAGGACTTTGAATGGGTTGGGGTCGGAGTATTCGGCCACCACGACTTTGCCGCGCCAACTGGCTGGCTCGACGGGTTGAGACAGCCGGATCAGCGCTTCGTCGCTCAGTCGCAGGTTGAGGAAACCAGGGCCGGCAATGGTCACTTCGGTCACCCAGGCCGCCAGACTGGATTCCAGCTTGGGCTGCAGTGTCTCGGCGATGGCCCGGGGATTTTGGCCGAGCTGCTTGCACAGCTGCAGGGCGACATTGGTGGCATAATCACCGAACTGTTCATCAGGCCGGGTCAACTCGACAGAGGCGGTGACGGCAAATAGTTCGGTCACGGCGGCAGTAATTGCGGCGTTTAGTTCATCTTTCATACGTACTTAGTATATCGAGGTTACGGTAGTAATCGCAAATAGTAACAGATTAGCGACGCTGGGCCAGTAGCTGGCTGCCCCGCCAGACCAGGTTGTACATACTGGCCAGCAGCACAAAGAAACTGATAACGGTGGTGAACATAGCCGGGTAGGCGGCCGGATGGATCAGGCGGTCGGACAGGTCAAACAGCAGACCACCTGGGTTAGTCAGGATATCCCAGCTGTTCCAGCGCAGGTCTCGGCCGACATAGATGGCGAAGCTACAGACCAGTAGCGTGGCCGCCATTAGCCAGGCAGCTGGGCGCTCGGCCAGGCGCCGGCGCAGCTGCACGTGTATCAGATACAAGCTGCTAAACCCGACAATCACCCCACTATATATAAATGACGTGAACATTAGGGTGTCATACAGCAGGTTGACGCGCGTTACCTCTTGCAGATGAATAAAATCAGAGATCATATAAAAACTGTTGGGCAGGAACACCAGCCATAAGCAACTGTACAATAATCCTTCCCCGCTCGACCATAGCTTGTGTTGCAATACTCTGGTCAGGCGCAGTGCAAACAGCAGCGGCAACCAAGCCAGGAATAGGTTCCAGGCCAGGTAGTCGAACTCCAGACTATGATTTTGCAGTGCACCATAGGTGAAAAACGCCAGGCTGACTAACGCCGAGCCACCGAGTGCCCACATAAACTGGCGATGGACAACATGTAACTTATTCATTAGCTGGTCGGCTCGTCGCGCTCGGTGGCGCGCTGCTCGGGCGTTTCGTGTGGGCGGGCGTAGTCGTCCTCCAGGCGCCAGGTGGTGCCCTTTTCCGGTGTTGAAACTTCAATAACATCACAGTCGGTGATACCAACCAGGCGGTGGCGCTGGCCCAGCTGCGTGCTGTAGCCCTGGCCGGGCTGAAGTTCAGTCTGCACTAATTCGCCAGTGGCATTCTCCCAGATGACGGTCGCCATGCCGGTGACTACCAGCCAGCTCTCTTGTTTCTCATCATGCAGTTGCAAGCTAAGCCGGGCGCCGGCATTGATGTGTATAATTTTGCCCATATAAGGGGCATCGGCCGCGACCCAGTGCAGCTCGTAACCCCAGGGCTTATCGACCCGCTTGACATATCTATCAGTGCTAAAATTGCTTGTATCGAATTGTGGCACTGGCTGGTCACTCATTTAGTCCTCCAGACTATGCTTAAAGCTCTCGACTAGCTCAACCGGCGTCGGATTGAGGCCATTTAACAGCGCTGTATATATAGTAACAAAATCACCTACCACGCTGGCCCATAACAGTTGCTCAAGCAGTGTGCCGCCCTGCACTTCGACTATTTCCGGGCTGGGTCGCAGACCGGATAACAGCCGTTCGGACGAATCAAAGCCTTTCTGAACCTTGGGGTGCTCGAGCGGGCTACGCAGTTCAATGACCGCATACGGCTTATCAGTCGGCTGCTTGCTCCAACCGATCAGGTCGCCATGGCCGGCTTCTGGATACTTCCCCAGCCAGGCCAGGTGCTTGGCATTTTCATTGAAGCCCATCTTCCACTTGTAAGCCGCCGGCGCCAGCTTTGGCCCCGAATAGATGACGACTGACTTACCGATGATCTCGAGCGCCAACTGCTTAGCCGGATTACGATCGGCTGGTACCGTCGGCAGCCAGTCACTGACTATGGTTTTTAGATAGTCGCTGGCCTCGGAGAGCTGCCCTTCCAGCGCCGCATTATCGATCAGACCTGCCTGAGCCAACAGCGTCAGAAGCGCTTTGTACATGTACAGTACCCCATAGCGTGGTTGCACTATCGGCGGCAGAAGTGCAACCACGCTATGGGGTACTG
>CAXSFI010000005.1:0-67736 GCA_964236675.1 uncultured bacterium | reverse complement strand
CAGCAGAAGTCTTTGAGGCAAAGTGGTAGTGTTGCGTTTAGAACTGGAATTCAGCGGGTTTGTGTTGACAAAACAAGCTACTTATGCTAGTATGTTGTTAGTCAAACAAAAACACAAAAATTACTTAATGAAGGAATCACATCATTATGGCAGAACGATTATCACGGAATAAAGAACGAGCTATCGGCCTTGGCCTAGTAGCTGCCGCTGCACTTGGTGGTTACGGTATCGGCGAAAGCGGTCATGGTCACAGTACCACTGCTGCCCCAAAGCCTAAAGTAACTGCAAGTGCCAACGCTGCGCCTTCAAGCCACAGCGAGATTAAGCCTGGACAGACTAAAGTAACCGTAAAGCCTTCGGTAACTCCAAAGCCAAAGGCATCTCCTAGCGCAAAGCCTCTTACTAAGGCAGAGATGCAAGCACCGCTCACCCCTACTGGTGGGGATTACAATACTGCCGAAGAAGCAGCCTACGATGTTACTAATGGTAACTCTGATGTTGCTAGTGCCGAGAAACTACTTGCTAAAATCAAAGACCCGACAGCTAAGACTTTAGGTGAACACGCCGTACAGATGGGTATCGCCGAACTCGCCTCATACGATGTTACGAACGGTAATTCTGACGTAACCTCTGCTGAGAAGCTATACGGTATGATTACCCTACCTGACGTGCAAGGTAAGGCAAAGGTTGCAATCGATCAGGGTATCGCAGAACTCGCTGCTTACGATGTAAGCAATGGCAACACTAACGTTGCGGCTGCTAAGGCACTTGAAGCCAAGCTAACCGATCCTAAGCTAATAGGACAGGTCGATAAGGCTATCAGCCAGGAGCAGTCAGGTAACACTGATGGTGCTGACAATACTTGGGACGATTTGTACAACCAATCAGGCAACGGTTGGGACGACCTTTACAATAAGTCTGGGAACGAATGGGATACATTGTACCTCCACACCGACCAGTACTTACAGAGTTACAACGAAGCACCTGATAAATAGTACGTTCATGCAACTTGCTGAACATTTAGGAGGCGGATAACACCGCCTCTTTTAATATCTAGGTGATAGCTAATAACGTCCCTATCATCTAGTTCGAGGCGTGTTTTCTTTATGAGTTATAATGGCGAAAATAAGGGGTCAGGCAGCCTTTTTCTTTTTACTTTTGGTTTCGTCTAATATGAAATCATTTCTGTTGTTTGGTAGTTCAGTTCTGATTAGGTCGACATCTCTGTCGCTGCTGTCTTTGAGTCGAGTGGGATTATCTAGTTCAATCATGTTGCCGTATTCATCGACAAGACTCTCTACACCTGTAACGCTCATCTCTGTTATTGGGATTGCCCATGCTTCTTCAAGCAGCTCCCCAGTGTCGCTATGATTACCCATTTTGTGCCTCGCTCATACAAACGATTATACCATCACAAGTGCTTCGTCTTTGGGTTCATAACTTCTTATGGCTTCTAGCTCTTTACACAGGTTACTGTAGTGTTCAGAGGTGTCGATGATAAAATTATACAGTTCGAGGACACTCGGTTGCTCTCGACCAGACGATAATTCAGTGGCTTTTACGAGACTGGCAAAGGGTTCTTTCCAGAGGTAGGAGGCCACTTTTTCGTTATCTACACGCAGGTTCAAAAATAAAATGCGGCATAGAGCGTCTTTTTCCGCCGCCGAGCCAGCTTTCATCTTGTCAGAAGCGGTTTTTATCAGGTTCAAAAACTCGGCTTTGCTTAGCTTGATTTGTTGCGGATTAGCGACTTTCGCTTCCAGTATCACTATCGCTTCCTGGTGGTCGGCTACCTGTATTGTTAGCTCTGTAATGCGTTTATCGTTAGCCTGGTATACTGCTGAACTTTTATCGTGGTCAATTATGCCGAGTGAACGCTTTTCCAACTCGCTTTTTAAGTGTGTCATTGCACCTCGCCGAGAAAGTATGTCTTGGCGGATTGAGATAACTTTTTGGTCAGTCATTCCGTCTAAACGCTTGCTGTAACGCTCATAGGCTTCATCTGTCAGTTCAAAGCTATCTAGACGCTCATAGATAGAGTTGAAGACGTTTCTTGCTCGTAACGACTTTGGCTTCCTAATACAGATAGGGTTATCGCACCGATAACTTAGTTTGTACTTGCCGTCGTTGCTCTTATTTTTACCGACGTACATATAACTAGAGTCATTACAAACCGCACAGTAAACGAAACGCCGTAGTGGGTAGAAAGCGGTACGCTTTTTGAGCGTAGTGTCTTTTGTACGTCCTCTTGCAAGTGCTTGTATGAGATTGTAAGTATCTTCGTCAATCATAGGCTCAAAGTTCACGCCTGGCACAAGTCGCAAATCAATCACTTGGCTTTTTTGGACAAGCATACCGTAGTAAAAGGAGTCTTTGAACATTTTAGAAACGGAGTTCACACTTGGAGTTATAGTTCTAGTTGGCGACATCTTTTTAGGCTTCGTAACACGCTTTACTCCACTATCAATTAGGTATTGCGTAATAGCTTCTAGGCTTTCGCCGTTGGCTCGTTTCTGCCAAGCATTTTGGACTATCTCAAAATGCTCGTTTATTTCGTATAAACCAGTCTGCTCGTTACGAATGTAACCGAACTTTGGAGTACCGACCGTTTTACCCTCACCGAAACTGCTTCTGACACTGCGGTTTACTTTGTCAGAAAGGTCGTCAGAATACTGCTTAGAGAAGACAAATAACATTCCTAGTAACATCTTGCCGTTAGCGTCGTTACTGAACTGGTGGCTGTGAAAGCGAATGTCTTTTAGAGTTCCCTCATCAAGCATATGTATAATCTGACCACCCTCTAGCATATTGCGACATAGGCGGTCAGGGTGCCAGCAGAGTATAGCGTCGTATTTTTTGTTCTCAATGTCTTTTAAGAGCTTCGTGAACAAATCTCGCTTACCAGGCTTCTTGGCGGACTTCGTTTCTTTAACTGTCGCCGCAATGTGTAAGCCTAAGTCTTTAGCCAACTTCTCACAGTCGGCTATTTGGTCGCCGATAGAACGTACCTGGCGGTTTTCGTCTTCTGTTGATTTGCGAGCATACAAAACGTAGCGGAGTTTTGTTAAATCTGTCGGGTTTTGGTCTTGCATTACCTATACATTTTATCAGAGGTAAATGCGACCACCGTTATTGTCGGAGATAGTCGTTTCGTTTCATAGGGCAATCGGCTTATCGGTATCTATGCGAGCTAGTAGCTCAACTAGCTCAATAAGCATATCGTCATCTGTTAGTTGCGGTTCACTTTTGGTGTTCACTGCGTTTCTTCCCCAAAGAAAAATAGCCACAAAACAAGTACACACACGCTTGTATCAAGCGGTACGCACCTATCCTATGGCTTTTGCAGTTTAGTAAGCTCTAAGAGATAAGGTTTATAGTCAACTGCGGCTATTTAGCTAACATCTTCGTTAGTTAAATTGTAGGTAGAGTATCAATTCCTCTACTTCTTATTATACGCTTAATAGCATTTCAGATTTCAGTGCTAATTCTGTGCAGATGGGCTCTTTACTATCTCTATTTCCAGCTTTGTAGCATTGAACAATCCACCGTCTTTGGGGTCGCCTTTTTGCTGTTGCTCAACAAGCCAGGTAGCGGCTCTCACATCGCCGTCTATCGCTTTCTTGGTCATAGCAATTACAACTGCTTCAACATATGATTTGCTCTTGCCACTAAGTATCTTCACAAGCTGCTGGTTTACAGGGAAATCGTCAGCTACATCTTGTTCAAATAGCTCCCTGACGATTGTAGAGATGTTGCGGCTGCCAGGTTTTCTGCCTGACGGATTACCTGACATTCCAGCTTGCCAGGGTTTTAAGTTGGTGAGTGAGTTTGGGTGCATATTTATTAGTTTCCTATTTATAGTGTAGCAACAATAAGGTTTTCAGGGGTGGGGCTATTGCCAGTATTGAGTCAATATCGTACAGTTAGTTCTATGACAGAACAATACAGCACTCCTGAACAACAGCAACCTGCATATGAAGCACTGGACGTTTTACTAGAGCAAATACCAGGGCAAAACGGTGAGGGTTGTCGGCAAATATATAGTGATTATAAAGAGCTTTTTGGAACCGCACCTGGCTCCTCGCACAATCATCAAGCCTGGCCTGGTGGGTATTACGACCACGTTACAGATGCAATGAATGTGGCGGCTGTATTGTATGACTCTTTAAGTGCCGCTAGGCCGCTGCCTTTTGACAAGTCAGACGCTCTACTAGTAATGTTTCTGCACGACTTAGAAAAGCCGTTTAAGTACAAAATAGACGAACAAGGCACTCTTACAGATAATCCCGAAATACCCGATAAAGCCGCTAGAGCCGCAAAGCGTAATGAGGTTATGCAACAGTACGGCATTGAGCTTGACGTTCAACAAGCAAATGCTATGCGGTTTGTAGAAGGCATACGAGATGAGGATTACACACCAGGTGCTAGGCTTATGGGCGAGTTAGCCGCCTTATGCCACAGTGCAGACGTTCTTAGTGCTAGACTTTGGTACAATTATCCGCTCCCCGAAGGACAAGACGAGTGGCAGGGAGCCAGGCGTGTTAGTCCACAAGCGGCGAGCTTTGTGCTTAAAACAGAGTTAGCCGAGTAACAGGTTCAAACTACTTTACGCTACACATAATCAGTAGCTATACATCTGTTGCGGAGCAGTATTAGCCGCTTCTCTTAACTCTTTACGCCAGGTGGGGAGTGGGTTATCTATGAAGTAGTCGGCTATACTGTTCAGTAGTAGTTCAAAAGTCTTATCTTCTGTCCGACCAGATGATAATTCAGCAGCTTTTACAATCAATGAACACTATGCTATATATAATGCTATGAACGCAATAATAGTTAAAAACCTAATAAAAAAGTATGATTCGTTCACCGCAGTAGATAATATCTCCTTTGAGATTATGCAGGGTTCGGTCTTTGCATTTCTTGGTACGAATGGAGCTGGCAAAAGTACGACTATTGGTTGCCTGACCACAATAACTGACATCAGTAGTGGTGAAATTATAATCAATGGTCACACGGTTGGTCAACATAACGATGCGATCAGAAACGACATTGGAGTTGTGTTTCAGTCATCCCTGCTTGACCCTTTGCTCACCGTACGCGAGAACCTGGCTAGTCGGGCAGCGTTTTACAATCTGGGCAAAGCGACTGCTGGTCGAATCGGGGAGCTTGCTGAAGCCATCGACCTTGAATCATTTTTAGATCGACGTTACGGATCGTTATCTGGCGGCCAAAAAAGACGAGCGGACATTGCACGCGCCTTACTTCACCAACCCAGCATTCTGTTCTTGGACGAACCAACGGCCGGTCTTGACCCTCAGAGTCGCGAGAAAGTTTGGCAGACAATCTATACACTGCAAGCCTCTAACAAGCTTACAGTTTTCCTGACTACACACTATATGGAAGAAACCGAGCGGGCCGATAAAGTTTACGTGATAGATAAGGGCGTAGTTGTTGCTCATGGTACACCGCAAAGTTTACGGGCAACATTTAGCAAAAACCAGCTCCGTCTTGTGGGAGTACGCCATGATGAACTGGTCAATGCTTTACGCAAAGAGGACGTACACTTTACACACAATGCCGATACCATCATTGTTGATGTCAAATCGGGTAAAGAGGCGTTGCGGTTGCTAAAGAGCCACGAGTTGAACATAAAGGACTTCGAATTTCAGCATGGCAATATGGATGATGTTTTCTTGGCGCTTACTGGCAGCGATTCTCAAGCTGAGGAACGATCATCGTGATAGCAAGTCTCGTCCGCCGCAATATTACATTGTACTTCCGGGACAAATCAGGCGTATTCTTCTCATTGCTTGCCCCATTAATTATGTTTGTACTATATGTATTTTTTCTTGGTAATTTACAAACTACCAATATCCGAGAAAGCTTTTCGGGAAGTAGTACGGATGCCATAAACTTCTTTATTACTTCTTGGATTTTTGCAGGCATTCTGACCATCACTACGGTTACAACGGGGCTGGCAGCCCTTCAAGTCTATGTGGCTGACCTTGCGAGTGGCCGATTTAGAGATTTTGCCGTTTCGCCAATTAAACGATGGAAAATAATCACTGGCTATTTTGGCTCAACGTTTATCATTTCATTGGTAATGACGACGATCGTTCTTGTGCTTGGCGAATTGTATGTCGTATTAAATGGTGGTAGCTGGTTAACGCTACACAATGCGTTATTAACTTACGGCGTGCTCTTATTACTCTGCGGGTCTTTTGCGGCCGTTTCGAGCTTTATCGTGACATTTGTAAAGAGTGAGTCGGCCTATGCCTCATTGAGCGTCATCCTCGGAACGAGTATAGGCTTCCTCGCAGGTGTATACGTGCCCGTTGGCTCTTTACCTGCCGGTGTCGCCAACGTTATTAACACGCTTCCTTTTTCACAAGCAGCTTCATTGGTTCGCAAGTTTTTTGTGCAGCAGTCTGTTGACGGCCTGGCAAATGGTCATGGCGCGGCAGATACAAAACTCAATCAGATGTACGGGCTATCTATACAAGTTGACGGTCACGTGATTGCCGCTTCTACGGTTCTTGGTATTCTTGTTGCTATTGGTATTATTTTTGGGCTGGCAGCAATATGGCGCATCGCTCAAAAATTGAAATAGCCGATTGTCTATGCTCTAGCTAGTCCGGTTAGTGGCTCATAACAATACTCCGCTACGTTTTAACCTTACGATCATCTGTTGCAAGGAACTCTGCATACATTTCCTTAAGTTTAATATCGACTCATTGACATGTTTTGGTTTTGCGACGATACTATAGACAAGCATTAAACACAAAAATACATTATGACCGAACAAGATATTCCAACGCCAGAACAAGTCGCCTCGCCTGAGCAGGCCCAGGCAGTGCTGGATGAAGTGACCCGCATTACGGCAGCGGCCGAACTGCAGACGCACACGGACGATGGTCATGCAATTACTCCGCTTAAGGAGCACTACAGGGGCAATCTCACGGTTTTCTTATATCCAGCCGGTGCGGTGTCAGCTGCTGACCCCGACCGTCTGACGCTGGCGGCGGTCAATCATCGGCAGCTCGACAGTTCGGAGCATATCTTCGATGTGGTGCAGAGTTTAGAGGGTATGCGACTGACCAAGCGCGTGTTGGCATCGCCTTATCGCCGCCAGGTCCCTGGGGTGGATCTGGAGCGACTGGCAGCCGAGTCCGAGGCAGAGCGCGAGGGAGACATCGACGAGATCGATGTACTGGCGGCCAGCATTGCCCGCAACCTGGTGAGCCTGGAGCAGGATCAAAAGGGCTGGGCCGTAGAGCGGGCACTCGGCATGGATCAAGCCAGCCATCAGGACGCCGACGACCTGCTGGCACTGCTCACAGGCACCTCTGCGGCAATTTAGCTTTTCTAACAGTCATTTATGCCGGAAGCCCGTAGTTCTACAAGTTATTCTTGGATTGTGTTTTGAGTGTTAATTCAGGATCTTCTGCTCGAGCATTATTGTATTCGTGTATTGATATGTGTATAGTTGTGCGTATGAATACTTCATTGCGCTTCAACATTACCTTGCCCCATGATCTGGGAGTAAAGCTTAAGGCATCCACAAATCACAGCCATCTGATTGCCGAATCGCTGGAACTGAAATTTGCCTTAGATGAGGCAGCGCGTCTGGAGCGTGAGCTTGCCGAAGGTTATAAGAAGCGTGCCAAAGAGGACGCCAAAACCAATCAAGATTTTGAGGCAACTATTGGCGATGGCCTCTAAACAAATCCGCCGCGGTGAGGTCTATTGGGTTAATCTCGAACCTACTGTTGGTTCCGAAATTCGGAAGCAACGACCAGCTATTATTGTGTCTAACAATAACGGTAATTTAAATTCTCCAGTAGTTACAATAGTGCCGACAAGCTCTAAACTGTCCAAGCTCTATCCCTTTGAAGTATTTCTGCCCGCTGGTGCGGGCGGCTTGCAAAAAGACAGTATCGTTCAGACTAACCAAATACGGACCGTCGACAAGCAGCGACTCATCGGCGCTCCGCTCGGCAGGATAGATGATCAAAAGTTGATCGATAAGATTAATAACGCCATGCGCATACACCTATCCCTGCATGAGCTGAGCAAGTATTCCGACATTCTCAAATCCGCTAAAAATGCCTGAGGCAAGCAAGGACTGAATCGTACTGTGCCCTGCCTATTATGCGAAAAATCCTGTTCAAGAACAACGTGTCGGGCAGCGAGGTGATCACCTGAGGCATTCCCAGGTGGAAGCGCTCATATCCGTACCACGGTCCGGATGAATATTGCACTTCCTAATGATTAGTATTCAGATAATCATTATCTCGCGAATGGGCTTGGCAGCCCTGCCCGACCCTTCTATTATAACAAGAAGTTGATAATCTGCGACTCAATGTGCACGATTGGCCCGGAGATAAACTGGAAGACGATCATCACGAAGAAAATGATGGCCACGAAGCCCATTTGCTCGATGCGCAGCATAATCTCCTGCAGTGGTTCGGGAGCAAAAGCATACAGCACCCGCGAACCGTCGAGCGGTGGAAATGGAATCATATTGAAGACAAAAAAGCCGATATTTACTTCGGTGAATAGCACAATGGCGTTGTAAATAGCACTACTCTTGTCGTGCCCCCACAGGCGGAAAATACCGGCTGCCAGGATGGCTAAAACCAAGTTGGTGAGCGGGCCGGCGGCGCCGATAAGCGCGGCGCCGAATTCGTCGTATTTGACCCGGGCTGGGTTGAACGGCACTGGCTTGGCGGCAAAGAACGGCGGCAGATGGCTGAGAATCAGCACCATCGGCAGCAGCACCGTGGTGAAGACATCGATGTGCTTGAGCGGATTGAGCGTCAGGCGGCCCATGTCGGCCGCCGTGCTGTCGCCCAGCCAGTGCGCCACGTAGCCGTGCATGGCTTCATGGATAGCCATCGACAAGATGATCGACACCAGGACGACGACTATTTCATAACCGGACAGGCCTGCGAACATTAGCTATCAGTATAAAGCAATTGCCGGTGTCCGGCCACATCGTGCAGCCGCAGATAGCGGGCGCCGGCGGCAATAGCCGTCCGGCCCGCCGCCAGGTTCGGCGCCAGCTGCAGACGGTCGTCACCCAGAAAACGCTTACGCGAGTAGCCGATCATGACGGTTTTGCCGGGCACATAGCGAGCAAATTCCAGTAGCTGCCGGTTGAGCTCAGCCGTTTTGCCGAAGCCGATGCCTGGATCCAAAATAATGTCGGCTTCGTCGAGGCCTTCGGCTAACAGTAGCGATTCTTTGGCTAATAAGTCGTCAATAACCTCTTGTATGTCATCCACCAGTGGGCCATCGTGGGCGGCCTGAGGGTCAATGCCTGGCAGATGACTGACAATGCACTTGGCGCCGCGCCTAGTCACGACCTCGATCATCAGCGGGTTGTTCATGCCGGTTACGTCGTTGATAATAATGTCGCCGAGACCGAGCGCCCAGTCAGCCGTTTCGGGGTGGTAGCTGTCGAGTGATAACCGCCCCGGGAACTCCTGCAATAGTGCCGGCAGTACCGGCTCCAGGCGGGTGCGCTCCTCTGCGGGCGTTAGCGCCGTAGCGTTCGGCCGGGTACTCTCGGCGCCTATGTCGACCAACGCTGCTCCGTCCTCGAACAACCGCCGGGCCTGGGCCATAGCCGCCTCCGGCGCCAGGAACTGGCCGCCATCGCTGAAGCTGTCCGGTGTGACATTGAGGATGCCGACTAATTGTGCCATGCCCGTATGCTACCATAGGTGGATGACAGAGGTCTATCTGGCGCTTGACATGGACGAATTGCTAGCAGCCCTGCCCAAAGGCGACCGTGCGGTCCAAAAACTAACCTCCTAAAATTTGATATGTACAATAGACTGTACAGTTAACTGTACATATCATTTTGAGTCGCTGACAAATTTACGATCCTGACAGCAGCGTTGACTTCTGACAAGTAATCCACTACAATAACAGCTTATGCAGAAATGTGATCTCACCGGCAAAGGCAAGCAGTACGGCAGCAATGTCAGTTTCTCACAGCGCCACACCAAGAAAGTCTGGAAGCCCAACCTCCAGACCAAGACCCTGATGGTCGACGGCAAAAAAGTCACCATGAAACTCAGCACCCAGGCCATCCGCACCCTCAAGAAAAAAGGTCTGCTGATCCCTGTCCCGGCCAGCACCTACTCTAAATAACACTTATCGTTAGATGAAAGATCGCCAGTATAGGGATGTGCTTATAGATTAGGACTTTTCGAGGATGACCAGCTGGGTCACATCAGACAGTTCGGCTGGTTTGACCTTGAGTTTGGAGACAGTTTCTTTAGGCTCCATAGCTAGTTCAGCCAGAGCATTTTTCAATTCCTGCTGGGGGACTGGGAAGTTGAGCGCCTTGTCGGCGTAGTGTGTCGGTACCACTAGTTTAGGCTCTATATCTTTGATAAGCATTAGTGCGCCACCAGGGTCAACCGTATAGCCGTTGCCGCCAACCGGGACGATCAGCACGTCAACGATGCCCAGACGTTCCAACTGGGCTTCACTGAGTTTTGGGTAGATGTGCCCGACTATGACCACCGTCAGATCGCCGGCAACCAACTTGAATATGGTAGCATTGGAAGTTTTAGGCTCATCGATATGGGCCTGGGCTGGGATACCGACGACTGAGATGTCGCCGACTTCGTATTCACCCGGGCTATCAAAGCTGATACGGCCCTTGCTGGCACCATGAGCGCCGGTAAACAGCGAGACATCTTCAGATTTAGTGACAGATTTGCCACCCAGATCAACCAGGTTGTCATCTATAATGATCCGAGTACCCTTATGCGTCAGGCTCAAGCAGTTTGCTCCGTAGAATTGTAGATCCATGTGTGTTCTCCTTATTCAGCTAGTAGGTTGTGTACGTCGACGATGATTTGCTTCTTAGCACCGATGATAGCCACTGCAAACCGGTCGCGGATCTGCTGGCGGTACTGGAAGTCTGACAGGCTCATAACGGTGTAGCGGATGGCTTTGTTCTCTTTGGCTTCCATGTCATCGACGAACTTCTTGAGGGCGTTGGGGTTGACTTCACCGACGATCAAAATATCGACGCCAGTCGTTTCGTCACGAGTAAACTGCCCGGTAAACACCGCCAGGTCGATGTGGCCGACAGCTTTTAACCCGTGGTCATCAGTCGTAGACAAGGCCTCTGCCTGCGGCTCTTCGCCTTCTATCGCCACTGCGCCTTTCTTGGGCTTGGTCGGCTTGACGCCACCACCGAAGATTTGCTGCAATGGCTCAAAGAATTCGAACTTCTGGTTTACTTCATAATAGAGTTTGTTGTTGGTGTTATCGGACGTGATGATGCCGATGCTGAGTAGGTTACTAAGCTCGCGACGCACAGAATTTATCTGTTCATCGATCTTGCGGGTAATCTCCCGAACATAAAAAGATCTGTTCGGATTACTGTAGAACAATTGTAGTAGCTTGACGCGTGTTTTTGACCCAAAGAGTTGTTCAACCATGTAGCTATTGTAACAGGCATTGGCTTAGTTGGAAACTAATCCTTGGATAAAAATGTTGTGATCAAATCTACAACCTCTGTCTGATTAACAGGGGTATTAAACCAGTGAATACTTTTGTTTCGCTTGAACCAGGTCCGCTGACGTTTGGCCAGATCCTGAGTTGCTTTAATGATTTTCTGCCGCGTCTCATTGATTGATTCAGTGCCCTCAAAGTACGCTTTCCACTGGGCATAGCCGACGCCTTTTAGCCCTTCAGCCGTCCAGCCATAGCCCTGTACAAGCCCCCGCACCTCACCCTCCAGGCCAGCTGCCAGCATGGCATCGACCCGTGCTTCGATCCGGTGTTCAAGCTCAGCCCGTTCCGGTTGCAGGCCGATAATCAGCGTGTTCGGGCGCAGCTCGCTACGTGTCGGTTGTGCCCCGTTTGTCTCCAGCAGTCGGATCAAGCGGCGCTTGTTGCGGACATCTACATCGCCTGGTTCAATTCCCTGCGCCGCTATCTCCGCCAGAATTTCCTGATTCGTTAAGACATTCAGCCGCTCACGAGCCGTTCGGTCGCCCTCCGCCAGAAAGCCGTAATCGAACAGTACACCATCGATGTACAAGCCGGTGCCACCAACCATGATCGGCAGCATGCCGCGGGCTGCTATGTCAGCGATGGCCTGGTTGGCCAGCCCTTTGAAAACCGCCGCCGTAAAGTCCTCGTCCGGCCCGACGATATCCAGTAAATGGTGCGGCACCAAGGCTTTTTCAGCGGCAGACGGCTTGGCCGTGCCGATGTTGACCTCCCGGCGCACCGTCCAGGAGTCGGCGCAGATCAGCTCGCCGCCGAGCCGCTGGGCCAGGATTAGCGCTAGCGCCGACTTCCCCGAGGCGGTTTCGCCCACAATGACTACTAATTTCGGTATGTGCATAGAAATCCATTCTACCTTTTGGAGCTCATTACACAGATTGGTACAAATTTACTCAAATTGCTGCAAGCCCAGAAAAGTACTTAGTGTTTTTGCGGTGGATCGAGCTCCGGCCACCAGATCAGGGTCGCCACATCGACACGCTCGTCGACAACGTCGTAACCCTCAGCTTCCAGCACCTGCCGCTGACCGGCACGGCCCCCGGGATACCCTACCGCCAGCCAGCCCTGCTTGTTCACCACCCGCTGCCACGGCAGTAAGGGGTCACCAAAATGCGCCACGCCTCCCACTATCCGCGCCGCCCGGGCATTACCGCACAGCGCCGCCAGCTGCCCGTAGGTCATGACCCTCCCCGGCGGTATCTGTCGTACCAGCGCCTCGACCCGCTGCCGAAAACCAGTTTCTACATCCATAGTTGTTACAGCGAGCTCTTCAGCACCCGCACTTTGGCTTCATTAGAGACTGTCTTGAGAAATTCATTAATACCGATGGTAGGTGCACCTTCGTGAACGGCCATGTCAGCACGGATCCGCGGCATGACCTCCAGGCTTTCAATCTCTTTTTCACCGACGACAATGGTGTATGGGATTTTGGCCAGCTCAGCCGCCCGGATCTTCTTGCCGACAGACTCATTAGAGTTGTCTATGCCCAGTCGGAGCCCCAGCCGGCGGGCAGCTTTGAAAATTTCCTCAGTAAAGTTGACGGTAACTTGTTCCTGGTTGACGCTGATGACCCGGATCTGTTCCGGCGCTGTCCAGACCGGAAACTTACCAGCCGTGTGCTCGATGTAGACTGCCATAAATCGCTCCACCGAACCAAGTAGTGCACAGTGGATCATGACCGGCGTCTGCTTGCTGCCATCCTCGGCGGTGTACTCCAGCCCAAAGCGCTCCGGCTGCACGAAGTCCAGCTGCACGGTGGCCACTTGGTGCTCGCGGCCGATGGCGTCAGTCGCCATAAAATCAATCTTCGGTCCGTAAAAAGCCGCTTCGCCGGTCTGCTCAAAATAGCTGATCTCATTGGCAATCACGGCATTTTTGAGCTGGGATTGAGCCGCTTCCCAGAGCTCGGGCGCCCCAAGGTAGGCATCACTGTCATCGCGGTAACTCAGCCGCACACGAAGCGCCATGCCGACTGTCTCATACAGCTCATTGGCACAGGCCAACAGATTATTCATCTCCGTCTCAATCTGATCCTGGCGGCAGAAGACATGGCTATCATCCTGCGTCACGGCCCGCACTCGGTTCAGGCCGCCCAGCTCACCGGTCTTTTCGTCGCGGTAGATGGTGGCCGTCTCCATGTAGCGCACCGGCATGTCACGGTAGGACCGCGGTTGCGACTCATAGATACGGGTGTGGTGCGGACAATTCATCGGTTTCATCACCAGCTCGTCTTTGGTTTCCTGGCTCTTTACCAGGAACAGCTCATCACCAAACTTAGCCCAGTGGCCACTGGCCTCGTACAGATCTTTCTTGGTGATATGCGGTGTCCAGACTTTTTGGAAGCCATACATCATGCGCATGTGATTGGTGAAGGCCGCCAGCTCATCACGAATGACCGTCCCCCGCGGTGTAAACAGCGGTAGCCCCGAGCCAACCATATCCGAGAAGACGAACAGATCCAGTTCCTGGCCAAGCTTGCGGTGATCGCGCTTGTGAGCCTCAGCCAACATATCCAGATAGACCCGCAGTTCCTTGGGCGCCTGAAATGCCACACCGTAGATCCGCTGCATCTGCGGATTGCTGTCCTTACCCCGCCAGTAGACGCCGCCGACCCGCTGTAGCTTGAAAGCTCCCACCTGGCCAGTCGATGCAACATGTGGCCCGCGACAGAGGTCCACGAAGTCACCGTTGCGGTAAAACGAGACAGTCTCGACCTGAGCATCGCCATCAGCAATAGTACCGAGCTCATCGGCGTTCAGATCTTTGGCCACGGTGGTACCGGCCCGTTTTAGATCATTGAGCAGCTCTTCTTTATAAGGTTGGGCACTCTCCTGGGCCCACTTGATAGCCTCGTCAATCGGCAGTTCAAAGCGCTCAAACGGTACATTGCTCTGAATAATCGCCTGCATGCCAGCCTCAATCCGGCCAAAATCCTCCTCGGAGACCTTGGCCTCGCCCAGATCGACGTCATAATAAAAACCATTCTCCACTACAGGCCCGACGCCAAACTTGGCATCCGGCCATAGCCCGCGCACGGCTGTCGCCATGATATGCGCCAGTGAATGCCGCATGGCATGCAGTTGTTCTGCCTGGTCTGAATGATCTGAGTCGGACATCTGATTCTCCCCTGTTAATTGCTCACAAATAAAAAGACACGGACCAGGTTGAGTATTCTCGCAGATATACTAAACTCTTTGCCGTGTCTTGGGTCCCAAATGATCTTTAGGAGGTTCCACCTAGACGTTTTAGCTAGTCCCTAACGGGCTTCGCCCTCTTGCAACCGTGGTTTTCGTACTTGGTTGCCACTTCGACGGAGCTCAATGGTTGGTGATGCCACGTCACTGCTCCCTTCTATAGTAGCACTCTCGCTGTGGAAATAAAAAATGGTTGGATGATCTCGCATTTCATCCAACCATTTAATCTGTTTTGGCGCCGCTGATTCTCGAGGCCAGCGGGGTAAAACAATCTCGTCAAAACTGCACCTGAAACTATCATAGCAGGGTTAGTATTATATGGCTAGCCTATTTATGCTGTAATTCCTACTATCCACTATGGGGATAACTACTTCTCAGCGACGCCATAGATGACGTTAAGTGACTACAGCAGCGTAGTTGTTCCCAAAAGTGCCCTTTCGCACCCTTTTGGGAACACTTGGAAATCTCTCTGTTAACAGGTATAATCGTATAAGCCCTCATCTGTTACAGACGTAGGGGTGATTAGCTCATTTGGCTAGAGCGCCACATTGACGTTGTGGAGGTGATAGGTTCGAATCCTATATCGCCCACCATCCTAAAACGACCTCCTCGCCGAGGTCGTTTTTATATGTTTCTGACCCCTGTTATAAGCATTAGCGTAAAAGCTAATAGTATTGACTAATATTTTTATGCTTGTTAGGATTAGCAAGTTAAACGAGGGCAAGGATTAAACCATGGCGTACGCTTTAGATGCATTCCAGCTATTTTATGAAGAATTGATTTCTTCGAAACCAAACAATCGAATTCGAAGACTGCGGCCAACCGCCAGCTCAGCCAAATAATCAGCTGATTGGCCCGTCGCAAAATAAATATACTACCTCAGATCAAGCATCTGGGGTATTTTTATGACTTTTTATCCCCTACTCATACATGGTTATCCACTAGCATTATTTACAGGCATATGACACTATGTAGTCATGGTATGTATACAATGTCAGTTAGAAACCCAGGTTGTGAACTCTCGCTTGCAGAAAAAGCGCAACGCAGTCTGGCGCCGGCGCAGATGTAGCAATGGTCATGTCTTTACTACGCAAGAAGCGGCTGATTATAGTGCCTTATGGCTTGTCAAAGCCACAAACGGCCGGCTGAGCCCCTTTATGCGCGACAGACTGTTCGTTAGCCTGCTGGCCAGCTTACAGCACCGCAAAACGGCTGTCAGTGACGCTGGCGCTTTGGCGGAGACGATCATGCAAAAGCTTATGATTGAAATAAAAGATGGTCAGACAACGCCTGCGGCGATTGCGCGGGTCGCGCACGTCGCTCTTAATAGATTTGATAAGCCTGCCAGCGTCCACTACCAGGCCATGCACACTGGATAATAATTATTTACGCGTTGGATCTGCATCCGAGCTGACGGTTTTGCCGCCAGTCACCAGCACGGCTTTTTCGGTGACGTCAAACTTACTGAGGTAGCGCCTGAACATCAGGCGGGTTTGGGAGTTGAAGGCCGCCAGCGAACCAAAACCGATACCGCTGACTGGGGTCAATGCCCACTGCAGGACCATCAACACGGAGCGGTGACGCCGATAGCGGGCCGGGCGTGGCGGCAGTGTCAGCAGACAAACGTAGACTGAGGCCAGCAGAGCCAGGATACCGACGGTCTGAACGCGGCCGACGATGATGGGCAGGTTGATGGTACCGATGTTCTGAGGTTGCAGCAGAAACGGGATACGGGATGCTACCAGTACCAGGATAGCGCCGGTAGCCCAGCTGACGTGACCTTCCAGCAGGCGTAGAAACTTGGCGGTGACGTCCCATTTGTTGGCATGGTTGGGCTGATAAAAGCCCTTATCGGCCACATAAGCCACATCGGAGGCGCCGTATGTCCAGCGGCGGAGCTGGATGAACTGGGCTTTCATGGTGCGCAGGTAGCCGTCGGCCAGCACGGCGTCCTGATAAATCGGGATGCTCATGGGATAGACGCGGTAGTCACCATCGAAGTGAAAGTAGGAGCGCCAGAAGTGGTGGCCATCTTCCACAACCGTACGGACTGACCAGAAGTCCATGTCGATCAGCGCTTGCATAGGCTGGGCGTGCGCGCTGAAGTTACGGGCAATGTGGGCCCGCTGGGTGCCTACCAGATAGAACAGATTGTTGCCAGTGGCAATGACGCGCATCAGCGTCGGAGCGTCCCAGATGTTATTAGTGAACATTGGCAACGGTTGATATGAAGCTCGAAGGCGATTCGGTGCGCAGCAGTACACGTACGTCAGGGCGGGCAGGTAACGCTGGTCTGGTCGATTGTCGGCATCGAGCGTCGTCACCAGCACAGAAGCCGGGTCGAGCTGCTCGGCTACGAGGTACTTTTGGAGCTGGCGCCCAGCGTAGCTGATGTTGCCCCCCTTGCCTATAATTTCGCCCGGTATGTCAGATGGATGCGCGAACGCCAAACCGGCGTAGAACTTATCTTTATAGAGGTCCACGAGCTCTGCCACCCGGTCGGCAGTCGGTTTGCCTGCCCGGCCCTCATACGCGAACACCAAAATCACTCGCTGGCAGTCATATTCAGAGGCCAATAGCGCCTGGATGGTCGGCTCGAGCACCTCACGTGACTCATTAACGGTGGCAATAATGACGGCATGGAGCACCTGGCTTGGCTTGATTGGATCGCTAAAGGTCTTTACACGAGCCATATTTTCGAAGTGCCAATCGGGACGCTCAAGCTTTGTACTCGCAACCTTGCCCCGCTCGAGGTCGTTGACTAGTTCCGGCCAGTTGAGCTTCAAATGACGCTTCATAGTGCGATAACCGCCGACAGCCCGGGCTGACGAGCCCACCGAGCGCACAAAGAAGACCAGCAGGTAAAACAGGATGAATGCTACCGCTACGTTGAAGGTGGTATTCTTGATGGTCACATATACGTAGCTGAGCCCAAATGGCAGGATCAGCAGTGTCCAGCTCAAGGCCCCGGGCAGTATCTCAAAAAAGCGGTAATGGCCATGACGATCTTTTTCGTAAGGAATCTCGATGTCAGTCATAGTCGCCCTAGCGCAACACAAGCAGCGCGTTACTAATGATAAGGGTCAGAACCAGTAGCAACGTCCCCAGGCTGAGAATGGCAATGGCCACTTGCCGGTGGATACGGTAAGCCCGGACACTGAGTGTTGTGTGTACGCCGACCACTAAAAAGGCGAAGACGATGAAGCTGAACAAATCTATAAGGCTGCCGGTCTTAAAGTCATTGATACCGAGGGTGGAGCGGTACTGGACGATGTAGCCGTTACCGTGACTGGTGCTCAGGCGTACAATCATCAATATGGCGGTTAGCAGCGCCAAAAAGCCATTGATGCTGAGTAGCAGCAAGACGAGATGATCGTGTAAATACTTCTTAGGAATAGCCATGGCGTTAGCAATAATTGTACCATCTTGGTGCGGGTAGAGAGAATCGAACTCTCCTCTCAACCTTGGGAAGGTTACATATTAGCCACTATACGATACCCGCTTCTCTGAACATTTGGAGCCACCTGCCAGGATCGAACTGGCGACCTACGCGTTACGAGTGCGTCGCTCTACCAACTGAGCTAAGGTGGCACATATCCGAAATAGTATAACCTACTTCGGCGGGTAGCGCAGTCGTTGTTGTCTAATAATCGGCAGCACCCGCCGCTTCTGATAGGCGAAGAAGTCATCCAAAGCTGTCTCAATAGGCATCGCCGCAAAGTATGTGGCCCCAAGATTCGTCTTAAAGCTAACCGCAAAGCCCTTTTCCTCTAATGCCCTTAGAGTGGGATAGACATGCGTCCGTCCCTTGCCTATATCGTTGGCCAGCGCGCTTGCTAACGTCGGACCGCTCCGGTACAGGCTGCTGTAGCAAGCAATCGCCAGCTTGGTGAAACCGAGATGTCGTAGCAGCGTCGCGTCAAAATCCATTTGTAACATTATAATGTTACACACCTAAAATTAAGAGCTTTAAAATCAGGATGTAACACTGTAATGTTACAAATCAAATATCGTCACTTCGCAGCGCTCCACGTGCTTTTCGGCTAGGGCTTCTCTGCATTCGTTCACAGCTTACCCTCTCCCAAATCTCGCAGTTGCTTTTTACCGCAATGATTGTTATGATTACCCCTGTTAGTTTCGCAAGGGCTCGTAGTGAAGTGGTTATCACGCCTCCCTGTCACGGAGGAGATCGCCGGTTCAAGTCCGGTCGGGCCCGCCAGTTCGAATGACGGTTGCTTTTATGCAACAAACTAAGTGGCTCTCTCACCGTGAGGGCCGCTTTTTTATTTCCCAAAGTCCAGTTCGAACCTAAGTGGAGCATTATTTTTCGCTTTTCTTCTTCGTCAGCCATTTCAAAAACTTCACCAATGTCAGTAACGCTAGTAAACAGTTCATTAGCTAGTTCTAACCACCTCTCGGCTTCTTTGCCAGAAGATTCAAGCTGTTGTGTGGTTCTAGCCACGACCTGTTCGTGCTTTGCGCTCCGTGCCATGTAGCGTTCGTCAGTGATTACGCCCGTTTCTAACTTCTGGTCGAGCGTGTTAAGTGCTTTTTTGGCTTGTTGCTGGTTGTGCTGCCAAACTTCAATATAGCGGTTCTGGTGGCTTTGGTAATCATCGAACAAATTGTGAAGCATAGCCTTGCATTGCTCTGCTGCTTTGCCACTAATTTCATAATCGCTAATCTCGGCTTTTATGGCAGTGGTCAGTTCTTCTTTTGGCAACTGTGGTTCGTCACACTTTATTATCTTGGATTTCTTGGTGCAGGTGTAGAAAACATAGGATTGTTCAATACCACTAGCCAGTAGCTTGTCTTTGGTGTAGGCAGTGACATTGAACCCACAGGTTGCACAAATCATTACACCTTTGAACGGGTAGAAACGGCCCTTAGTTGTGTGACTTATACGTTTCTTTGACCAGCTCATTGCAACCTGCACTCGGTCATACAAGTCAGGGCTGATGATGTGTGGGTAATTGCCAACGTGCCAAGTACCGCCATGCTTGTAGACTCCCTTATAAACTTGGTTGCGAAGCATATCATATAGCGTTGATTTACTAATTGGGTTACCGGCTCTGCTGGTAAGGCCCAAATCGTTCCGGGCGAACTTCCACAGGCTATCTAGGTCGTATCTACCACTGGCAGCAGCTTCGGCGACTTGTAGAATCAGTGGCGCACGTTCAGGGTCTAGGTCAATGTTACGGTAATGTCCGATTTTTATATTTAGGTAACCTGTAGGGGCGTAGCTAGGGTACTCTTTGCGTTCGTACTTAGTTTCGTAGCCCCGCTTTACGCCAGCACTTGTATCGTCAGACTCTTTTTTGCTCAAACCTAGCATTAGTGTCAGCGTGAACATATCGTCGGGCGTATTGTGATAAATTGCGGTACTAGTGATGATAGCCAGCAGCTTACCCTCGCTCATAAGCTGGATAATAATTCCGGCATCTTTGGGGTTACGGGCTACACGCTTTGCGTCCCAGACCACGATATAACGGGCTTCGCCTTTTTCAATACGCAACACCATATCATTAAAAATAGGTCGCCCAGGATAATATGCGCTTTGGTCTTCACCTGGCAAGTGAATCGGCGCTAGATTATGGAACGCAACGGTTTTCTTGTTTATCTTAGCCTGGCCCGGTATTGAGAGTACCTGACGGTCAGCCCGGTCTTGCGACCTGCGAGAATAAACAAAGCACTTTGACCTGGGTGTAATCGTGGCGTAGCTCATTCTAAGTCTTCCTCGCTGTTAGTATCGTCGAGTGAGTATCCTTTGCCGTCTTTGTGTTCAAACTGTTTACCATATTTGTGCTTGTACTTGATGTCTACTATAAGGCATAGGAAGTCAAAAAGCGTCTGGCCCTCTGTTGAAAGCTCACTAATTTTACTCACTTCCAACAGGCTATCGTCAAAAACTTCCCTAGCTGGGTGTTTTGTCCATGCGGGTAGCAGTAATAAGCCACGCTTAATACCGCTGGGCAATAACTTAATATCTGGTGGTTGTGGTGATTTACGCACACTCGGCAGCAGCGAAAACGAGTGTTGAAATCTGCGCAGACAAGGCTTAGGGGCTGCACTACACGCTTGCCATGATAATGGACAAGTTCACTAAAACCCTAAGACTTCTGACTACTCTGCAATTTATAATAGTCTTTTAAGTGCTTAGGTTCAATGGTTTTTAACAGATGAAGTCTATATTACTACATAATCTTTATTAGGCTTTAGCTATAGCAGGTTAAGTGGGTTCTGGTTCAACGCCTATCGACACTAGAGTATCGGCAATTAAGGTAATTAGCTTAGTGTTGTCACCGTCCCCAAACAGGTTAGCTTTTGGTTCTAGTTCTGGTACTGCGGGTGGATTGGCGGCATACTCAGCCCTACAGCGCCGCTCCAATACCCACTGACTGGCTTTCAGGTCGCCTTTAGCAACTGCTTGCGCTACAACTTGCTTGGCACGCTCCACGACCCATTGCTTAGATAGCTCCATATTGTGTGCAAAGTCAGGGCTACGCTCAAGCTGTGCGTAGTAGGCACTGCGGCTAACGCCAGATACATGACAGGCCATTTCTACGCTAAACCCGTCTCGCAGAGCGGCTTCCAATTTATGCACAGTAGCTTTGGTCATTACAGTTGGACGGCCTATTGGTTTTGTAGACATAATTCCAGTATCCACCCACCCAACCCCCATGAATAGCATTGACATAAACACTATTTTATGCTAGTATTTAATCTGTTAGGCAAACACAAAAATGACAGAACACGAAACACCATTAGGTTACTCACCAGAACAGCATGAGCGCTTAGCTGCTGACTACTCTTTTGTATTTTGCTACCACACCTCCGAGTTCGCAGACCAGATAAGCGACGCTGTCCAGGATTGTGATACGGTTGCCCTTGAGTATCTAGGCTTTCAGTCAGAAGACGAAAGACAGGCTTGGAACGAAAAGCTGACGACTTACGTTGCGGGTACGGCAACGGAGCAACAAAACGCCGACGTCCAAGACGAGCTAGAAAAGAGCGCAGGTGGCGCATATCTGGGCGCTATACTTGAAAAACTCAAAGGAACTAATAAAAGAATTGCCCTGCTTGATATAGATGAAGACAACCCAAACTACGATTCCGTAACTGACTACTGGGCCGCAAATAGGGCTTACTATGGCGCAGTTGGCAATGGTTCACCTGTACATGAAGTGAAGCAAGCAAGTAAGGCATTTATACAGGCTGCGGTTGACAGCTTCCCTATTAGAGAAGCGGCTATGGCAGAACAGCTTAAAGGCTTAGGCCAAGTTCCTGGCAAAGTTGGCATAATAACGGGTATTATCCATACCCCTGTGCTTGATAAGCTAGTGGGTGTCGCCGAAACTTCCAGTACGGTCATTGGGCCAGACGTTAAAGTAACAGACGGCATTACAACCGTTGAATATGACGACCTTGATATAGCAATAAACCAAGCAAGGGCAAATGGCGTAGAAAGCATTGACGATACGTTACTTAATCGTGGCATACTGAAAGACCTTATAGATAGCTATGATGTTGATTTGGGCGACCAGAACCTTCGTGATTTAGTAAACGGCTTACAGCCCTTAGAAGTATACAATTTATTGCAGAAAATTGATGAAGTACGAACAGTAGGTTCGCAATACAAGGCTGGCTTCTTGCGCCTAATTATGACTAAAAACGATATTATTGACGCCCTACAAGATGTCTGGCCTACAGTGGGTGAAAACTCTAAGGTAACAATCCGTAAAGTTCATTAGGCTTTTCAAGTGGTATTTGGTTGGCGAAGTAGTTCCAGATAGCTTCCGTTAAGGCCCGCCAATTGCTTTATTATCGATAATTTATTATAATATATTTATTGGTAATAAAGGCGAATTATATGAATCTTCCATGGAATAAAAAACTAGAGTCTACGGAAAAGATTGCAACACGAATCAAAACGAGTCATAAACCCGTATTAGGGCGGTTTGCTTTGATGATCGAAGAGCAAGGCGGTGGCGCTCACACACAAGATACGACTGGTGAATATGTGCTTAAAACTGATGATGAAAATGAAACAGTCGTATTTGAACCACGCCGGATAATAACTGGCGAGGATAGTTGGGAAGTCATAGTAACAGATGAAATGCTTACTAAAAGCCTAGTCGCAACTATCAGATCATTCCGTGAACTGGGATAGCTACACATACTCTCTTTTATTTAATGGTAGCGTTTAGCAAGGCTAATAAGATTACGCTTTAACTATAATTACTCGACGAGCTGCGCACTCACTTGGCGCTGACAGCAAAATAGTTCCATACAGATAAAGCTACGGCCCGCCATCTAACTTATGTTTAAACTCGAACTACATATCCATGCCAGGCATGGACTCCATGGTCATAGGGGTTACTGTGGCGTCAGTGGTACTGCCGGTGGTATCGCCAATGTCGACCAGCCGGGCCACTGAGGGTGTACCGTCCTGGTTGACGACGAATAACATGTAGTAGCCATTGGTCAGGAGACTTGGGTCAGCCGGTAGGTCTATGCGGACGGTTGAGCCACTGACGTGTACCGGCGCAGCGACCGAGCGTTGCTCGATGTTCGTGACGTGCGTGGTGGTACTCGGCGGGATCAGGCGGGCGGTTCGGATGGTGGCGGCGTTGGGTGATGAGAACGTCAGCGTCTGACCTCGGGTGGCCTTGATGGTCGTGCTGCCGTTGAGGACGGGCCGTCGGCCTTTGTAGAGCTGGGGTGGGGTGAAGATCTCTATGCGTTGGTCGAAGCTACCGGGCTGAGTATCTTTTTTGTCACTGTATAGCGGGTCGTTGCCAAAGACCATGATTCGGCCATCGGGCAGTAGCAGTGAGCCGGCATGGTAGGAATGACCGACTGGCTCGGCGGCCAGCTGGGACAGCTGGCCGGTGCCATTGAAAGCGAAGGTAGCATGGGAATAGCTGTTGTCCTTGGCCCGGTAGTTAGCTGTGCCGCCATTGGCTATAATCTGGTCCCAGGGCGTGACTGTCAGGTTGAGGTAACGCAGCGGTTGCGGCAGATCCGGCCCGGGCGTGTAGCTGGGGGTGGCGTCGCTGAGGTCGATACTGTCGGTGCGGCTGGTAGACTGGTCGGATTCGCCGATGCCACCACCACCGGCCAGCAACACTTTCCAGCTCTGACTGCCGTCATTACTACCGGCGGCAGGCGGCATGGCTACCGAGCCACTGGTCTCTACCAGTGAAGGCTGGCGCAGTCCGGTGACGGGTGTAAATGTGTTGGTGGCAATGTTCCAAAACCCGGGCTCACGGTCCTGGTCAGCCGGCCCGTAGCCAGCAGTGGAGCCGCTGAAAAAGAGAACGTTTGGGTCGCGGCTGCGGAACAGTGCCGGGTAGGTTGGGAATTCGCGGGACGGTCCCGGCGTCCACTGCATGGTGGTCGGATTGAAATACTCACTGGTATTAGTGATCTGACCGGTATTGTCCAGCCCGGAAACAGCCAGAATCTGGCCGTCGTTCAGCAGTGGTAAGGAGGCGTACCAACGGGATTCATTCATATCGGCTACGCGCACATACTGCTCCTTCACCGCATCGAATTCGTAAGCTTTGTTATCACCGCGGTAATCCTGCTTGTCGAGCGTCATTGGGCCGCCCTGGCCATAGACATCGTGGGCCTTAGAACCAGTCATGCCGGCAATGTTGTAATGCTGGGTCGTCGTGGTCACGTACGACCGGTCTGCCTTGGTGGCTTCCACGAATACCTTGGTCGAGCTATGAGTGATAGTGACGGTGCCATCTGCGTGGATGACTTTGCTGGCTGGCCGGAGCGTGACAGTCTGGTCAGAAACATATGTTCGGCCGCTATCACTGGTAAACTTAGTACCCTTCTTGATCGTCATGACCGGGCTATCAGGATTCTCATTGTGAATTATCATAGTACCAGCCGGATGCGTGACAAGGCCGGCTAATTTCTCGTAGCCACTGGTACCGCCGGCAATGAGCACACTACCGCTCTGCATCATGGCGTGGCCGCTGCAGAACAAGTCACTAGGCGTTGGAATGAGCTTGTATGAATTATGGTGCGGGCTGTAGATGACCGTTTTAAGCACGGAAATAGTGCCGTCATTGGAATATTGACTGAAGCTGGACTGGTTGTTGCCAGAGCCGGCAACCAGCAGCACATCCCCTGTCGGCAGCAGTGAGGCATGGATGGTATTGATGCGGTCGTCCTTGGGAATGTCCAGAATCTGCCAGTGGCCATATTGCTGCTTATAACTGAGGGAATTTATCAGGTGATTGTGTCGCCAGTTGGTGACAGCCGGTACTAATAATGGCAGCGAAGCGAGCACAAAAATGATCGAGGTGGCTGCAAGCAACACCCAGGGGTTACCGCGCGCCAGCATGACTGAGCCGTCATCATCAAAATCACGCATTGTTGACCCTGACTGTCAGCAGGCGCGGCCGTAGCCTGACGCGGAAGAAGCTTTTGGCTTTCGAGGCCATAGTAGCCCACTGCAGACCGAGCACAACCGGCATAAAACAGACGCCCAGCTGCAGGCCGACCCAGGCCAGCATCGGGCCACTGGTGTGCCCTTCAGCGCAGCCGGTTAGCAAGGCCACCGTCAGCAATGCTCCCCAGCGCAGATGAATTGCGAAGGCTTTGAAACTGTCCTTTTCGGCACTGCTACCCTTGCGGGTGACGACAAACACCGGCTTTCTGCGCAGCAGTGTGCCTATGAAAGCCGAAAAATACACCGGTGCACATAAACTCGTGATTACCATGCCAGGGATACCGTAAGAGCCCGGTCGTGTCATCGGTGACACATCAGACCGCCGATTCCAAAAATATATGCCTAACTGGAGGACTGCCGACATGATGTTCAGTGAAATGAATTGATTCCAGGCTACCGAGATGGCAGATGCGCCGCTCAGGAGATAAATAATACTACTGGTGACACCTAACAGCCAGGTAAAAGCCGCCAGTGGATAAAATAGCAGGATAAGTCCATAATGGATGCGCGCCGATCGCTGTAAGCCGCGAAAGGTGTCTGGAGCACAGTGCAAAATAGTATCGAAGGCACCGGCTGCCCAGCGCCACTGCTGGTTAAAGTATGAGCCCCACGACTGCGGACCCTCGCCGAGTGCCAAAACGTCCGGTGTGTAGACTGACTTCCAGTTGTTGCCGGTGGTTGGATTACGGGTGCTATGAACAGACAGACCGGTGGCCAGATCCTCGGTGATACAGGGGTAATAGCCACCGATTTGATCCAGCGTTCGGGCTCGGACTGCATAGTTGGTACCCACAAACATACTGTGGCCACTGCTGTTGGCCGCACGCTGAATAGTGCTCTGGAAGAAAGAAGCCTGCGACTCTGCCCAACGGGTCACTAAATGTTTTAGCCCGGGGCCGGCGTTACCGTATACCTGTGGACCGACAACATAAGCCACATCCGGGTCATGAAAATATCCGAGTAACCGCTCCAAAAAATTGGGCAGTGGCACCTGGTCCGTGTCAATACCTGCGATGATATCATAGTGGTAATCCTCCATAAATTCGCCCCACGCATTAAGGTTACCGTGCTTGGTACGGGTAGCAAAGCGCTGGTCAGTCGCCCGCGTGATATCGCTGATGTTCTTGGGGCGGCGTGACACCGCTGGCTGGATGTTCCACTCGGATACATGCCTGCGGCTAAAATAACTGACACCCAGCTCCTTGCAGGTCTTGCGTAGAGCCCGGCTTCTGGTCTCATCGAGTAGCCAGACGTCGACGCTGCCCTGCGCATAGTGTACTTTTAGGGCTGCTTTCAGCGTGTTGCGGACCAAACTGGTGGGTTCGCCAGGCGCCCGCGTAGTCACTAAGGCCACCCGCAGTCCGGCCGGTGGTGTCAATGGTATTGGGTTTTTGGCTCGTAACGTAGCCCGGGCGGCCATATAGGTACCTAGCAATAGGAATAATTGCAGCAGAAATAAGCAGATCAACATAGCCCAGTTTTCAAGAACCACAGGTGAGTTTTTTGATCTTAAAGCAACCCAGTGCGCCGGTAAAAACATTATAGTCGTGACTATGAATACCAAAACAAGGCTGCCGTAAGCGATCAACCGGGTCCAAACGCGGAATAATAATCGATCATCGATATTACTACGAACGTAGCGGATTACTTCTGGCTTCCCAGGCTGCAACGATGGCATATGTAAGGCGCCCGCCAATTGGCTGTAACGCTGCATTGTTTTAGATTCTAGAATTTGCTGCTGGACTGTCATCACTCACCTTTAATAAATATGCTGGCACATCAATAAAACGTAATATACCACTAAAATATTTAATTGTAAAGAGTGCAACTTAATGCTGAAGCTTATATTTATATGGTAGGCTTGGTACAATAGTCAGAGCCACACTTAACAAAACGCGAAACAACAACATTTGGCAGGCCCGGTCAGCTCTATCGCTAGCCTGTGAACGGGGCCTAAAAAGTTCCAGACTTAACTAGTTTCGGCTGCTCCAAAGCATGAGGTCGGTATGGGCCAAGTGCTTGAAGTCTTTATCAAATGACACTAACGTGACCTGCCATTGCTCGGCCAGGGCGGCGATCCATAGATTGTGAGATGATAGCTGAACGCTAAGCTGAAAACCATAGCGGAGCTCGGCTATGACCACTTGTGGAATCAGCAGTTCGCTGGCCGTCTCCACCAGCGAGGCTACGTGCTTGTGACCGCGTAGCAGTTCACTGTAGGCGGTGGTATCAAGCAGATATTTCACAGACGTGATTTACGCTTATCCGCTCCTTTGAGATCAGCTGCTGTGGGATTGATCGAATCGTGTATTGGGTAGTGTTCATGCCTGCAGTGTAGGCACTCTGCCTGCATGTGGCAATAGTACAGGTGGATAACATAGTGTCATCCAAGGCTTACGGTTTGTACCGTTGGAAAGTCTAGTGTGCGGTGACTGTTACCGAGCGGGCGTATTCAGCTTTTGCAGCGTCTGTCTGACCGGTGTAAGCGTTGACGGCTGTAGTCTGTAGGTCGGTCGACTTGACACCACCAGCGACGAGTTTTTGCTGTATAAGCTGAGCGCGCTGCTGGGCCAGGGGCTCGCCATTGTCGCCGGCTTGGCCATCAAAAACCGAGCCGTTTACCGTTAGCTTCGTACCGTCATTGGCTTTGTAAAAGGCGACTATTTTAGCGATGCCGCTATCTACTTGGGTAGCATCCTGCTCGTCGGTGACATCAGGATTAAAGAAGAAAGTTCGATCAGATTCGGCAACGGACTGCTGGAATTTGGTGGCTAGTGAGCTGGTAGCCTGGGAATTACTAGAGCTGCTTGAGGTCTTAGGCGCAGCTGTAGAGTCAGAGTCTGACTTGTTGGCTGAGACCAAAAATGCGATTAGGCCTAAGAGGACTAATAAAGCCAGTAATATCCATAGCAATCGTTTCTTGTGGCTGTCATCACTATTGCTGACAGTGCTTTCATATGCACGAGTGGCGTTCGAAGCAGTTGGTTCGTCAGCTATAGCGTCTTGGTCGGTAATAATCTCACGTGCAGTCATACAGTCCCCTTTTGGATATATTAAATAGGTGTCACCACTATTTAAGCTGTTACTCAGATTGCTGACAGCATGAATTCTTACACCACTGAATAAGCAGAGTGTGTACAGTTAAGCGTACTAATTAACTGGAGGGTACAGATATTATGGCAGACGATGGACAAGGTTGGCACGGCGACTCTGAGGGTCATGCTGAGGCCGCTAAAGGTAATAGTACCAATGACAGCGACGACGAAGGCTTAGTCGATAAAGTAAAGTCGGCTTTCTCAGGTTCAGATGATGACTCTGGTTCAGACAGTTCTAATAAAGGTCAGGGCCAAGGTTGGCACGGTGACTCCGAGGGTCATGCTGAGGCCGCCAAAGAGGGTCACGAAAACTCTTAACTTTCTTTAATAGCGCTTAGCTAAATAAAAACTCCCTGTGAAAAGGGAGTTTTTATTATTTGTTAGATGTAGAGTCTTGGTCTAGGCTTTGTCGCCGTGTTTCAGGAAATGCTCTTTGGCATGCTCCAGGCTGATGCCCTTATCTTTGGCAATTTGTTCAATCTTGGCTCGCTGCTCAGGATTGTTCATAATATCTTGTTCTACCTTTTTCACATCGTCCAATAATCCCATATCATCTCCTTATGTATTAGTACCTGCTGATTTTATACCTGCTGCTTGCTGTGCACAGTAATATTTTTTATATGCTGGCTAGAGCATGATGTATTTGTGCTGGGGCTGGCTAATAGTTAGCGGTCTTGTGTAGTTGCCGATAGGTTTGAGATTGAACTGAATGTGGCTGGCGTGGAGGTTGTTGCCACTGCGGTCAATGACCTTTAGGATCTCCAGCGTGTAACCGCTGTCAACGATGCCGGATGCCTGACCTGACTTGAGCTGGAACAACGCAGCGGTTATCTGCGGTGCAATGTCGCGGTCAATCTGGGTGACGACGGCCGCATACTGGCCGCCGCTGGCTTTGGTACTGAGATCATCAGTATTGGCCGTAGCGACAGTCGCAAAATCTGCACCGGCCTGTAGCTGTTGCAGTGCGGCTGTAGCTCTGGCGGTCGCGGCCCTATCGAGCTTGGCTACTACCGCCTGCTGCAGCAACTGGCCGTGCAGCTCGCGCTTAAAATCAGCTTCATTCCAGCCCCAGAACTGAGTGAGCACATCCTTGAAAACCCGGTCATTGCTACCCAGTCGGTTCTGACTGCGTACCAATGTTACTTCATTATTCACCTGCTGGTCGCTTACCGACAGGCCGTTTTTGGCGGCCAGCTCCTTGACATAGGCATCCTGGGTTACCTGGGCCAGCGCTTGCTTTTTGAGGCGTGTCAGCTGGACTTTACCGTCTTTGGTCGTGAAATCGGCCTGTTGCTGTGTCTGATAGTAATGCATGTTGCGCTTGAGCTCGAAGAGGTATGATTCGTAGCTGATCCAGCGAGGGCCGACTTTGGCCACCGGGAATGGAATTACTTTGACCACCCCGTAGATGAAACCAGATGTTGACTGGAATTTATACAAAGCCGCTCCACAGTAGACAAAAAATAAAACTATTACACTGGCCAGGAGTACTAACGACACCCGGACAACTTTGTGGCGCGAGTGTTGCAGCGGATAAATGTATTTGCGGGCACTACGCAGCACATCCTCGCGGTGTTCGGCCACCGTTTCATTGGTAATGCGTGGCACACCGGCCAAAGCTTCGACTACTCGTTCCTCAGCATTTTTGGTACGGCGCTTCAGCACCAGTCGCCGGCGAGTAATGCCGTCACTGGTTTTACGGAGCTGCAGTTTCTTAATCTTCTTCGGTCTGTTCATCTAATGTAATAGGGTTGGTACTGCTTGCGCCAGGGGTGACAGCGCTAGTATTAGTGTAAGGATTGGTGGTAATGCCGGCGTCGCGCAGAATGCCGGAAATCTTCTTCTGGGTCTTGGCGGGATGGTGCACATCATGAATCACCAGGTCTCCGACGTATGTCTGCATCTTTATTGTACCAAATCCCAGCAGTGTTTCCTGCAATCCGCTGACTTCGGAGTTGACCGACTGGATCTGATGCAGCCCTAAGTCAGCGATAGCCCGGTGAAATAACCCCTTCTGAGTGATCTGAATAAATCTTTGATCGGTGAGGATAAAAACTGAAAAGTGCCAACTAATCCAGTATGGTGCGAAGATCAACAGCCCCAGGATGCAGCCGGCCGCCAGACCACCGAAGAATGCCGGGAAGCCAAGCGTTGGCTTGATAGCTGTGGGGATGATGCCCACCAGTGGGCCGAGCATGCCGAACACTAATCCGTAGCGCATGACTACTGGGTGTTTGTGGAAGACATACAGGACGGTCTCGTCATCAAACTGATCGGCGAAATATTTGTGTTTCTGAGTAGCCATAAGCCGTATTATAACACTTGTCAGTGGGGTGGTAGTTTGGTGCCCCCGAACGGATTCGAACCGCTAGCTTCTCCTTAGGACGGAGTTGTTTTATCCATTGAACTACAGGGGCGTGGCTCTACGCCCTTTCTTCGGGCTCGTACATGTGGAGATACTCACTCTTATCGTAGTCGTACAGCTCTGACGGGTCAAAGAAATTGCTGATCTCAGCCAGACCGTTGTCCGGGCTATCTGAAGCATGGACCAGATTGCGGCCAGTGCTCATACCGAAGTCACCGCGTATGGTGCCGGCTGCGGCTTTGCGGGCATTGGTGGCGCCGACCGTGGCGCGCACTGACTCCACACATTCATAACCTTCCCAGGCCATTAGCACCACGGGTGAACTCTTCATGAAATCCTCCAGACCTTTGTAGAATGATTTTTCGATGTGTTCGGCGTAATGTGTCTGCAGCATGGCTTCATTCAGGCTGGCCATTTTCATGCCAATGAGCTTCAGGCCTTTGCGCTCTAAGCGGGTGATGATTTCACCGACCAGGCCGCGTTGGACGGCGTCGGGCTTGGCTATGATAAGTGTTCGTTGCATAGTAGTGAGGTCCTGTTTACTTTTCCTTATTATAACAGATGGGAATTATTGCACTTGCCAAGTGAGGTTCAGCGCAGTCAGTAGCTTAAATATCATGTTTAGGCTGGGGCTGACCTGGCCGCGCTCAATCCGGGCGATGACAGGCTGCACAGTACCGACCTTGGCGGCTAATTGAGTCTGCGTTAAATGCAAAGCCTTTCGTCGGTCAACTAGCTGAGCCATAAATTGGACCTGCGCGATTTTTACTTCAGGCGCTTGCCTACTAATAGCTTCACCCTTAGCCTCAGACAGCATATTGCTATATCTGCGTAATGCTTGGCGGGCACCGACTGCCTCCAGGTGATGATTGAGCGCATCCCAGCGCTCTTCTGAATAGTTGCGAGTCATGTGCGGATTATACCAGATTAGATATATTTATACTCGATCAAGTATAGTCCGCACAGTAAGTTGAACGCTCATGGGTGTGTGCGGCAAGTCCATTGCGACGACGCGGCGCTGTGTCGTACAATAAGGTTATGCTATTTACTAAACTCAAAACCGATTTTCTGGAGTACATGGAGATCGAAAAGGGTCGATCGCAGAAGACGATTCGCAACTACGACCACTATCTGACGCGGTTAGTGGACTTTGCTGGCGATATAGATGTTAGTGATATCGACGCTGAACTGATTCGCAAATGGCGTCTGTGGCTCAACCGGCTCGGTACCAACAACTCCGATGAGCTGGGCAAAGCCACCCAGAACTATCATTTGATAGCCTTGCGTAGTTTCCTGAAGTACTGCGCCAAACGCGATATCCCTGCCCTAACAGCCGACAAAATCGAACTCGCACGAACCGTTCGTAAGCAGGTGACCTTTCTGAACGAAGACGAAGTGATCCGCCTGCTAAAGCAGCCGGACCTGAACACCCAGCCTGGCCTGCGTGACCGGGCTATCCTGGAACTGCTGTTCAGCTCCGGCCTCCGGGTCAGCGAGCTGACCGGCCTGGACCGCGACCATATCAATCTGGGGCGGCGCGAATTTACGGTCCGCGGTAAAGGCCAGAAAGACCGGCCGATCTTCATCAGCCCGGATGCCGCCATGTGGATCCAGCGCTACCTTGATAAGCGCGAAGACAACACAAAACCCTTATTTATCAGATACAGCGGCACCAAGCAGGTCGACTTGACTGGCAACTTTCACCGGCTGACAGTGCGCAGTGTTCAGCGGATTGTAGCGCGTAATGCCCTGCTGGCCGGCATCACCAAGCATGTCAGCCCCCACACCCTGCGGCACTCGTTTGCCACGGACCTACTGATGAACGGCGCGGATATTCGTAGTGTCCAGGCGATGCTGGGACACAGCAATATCGCCACCACGCAGATCTATACCCACGTCACCGATCCGCATCTGAAAGCTGTTCACGAGCAGTTCCACGCAAAAAAGCAGCCATAATAAATCACGGACAGCCGTTAGAACTAGCGGCTCCTGTCGGTTCAACACTTAGCAACTTGCAAATACCAGCACCAGCTTCCAGACCGTACTGCGGATAATCATAATTCTGATCCGGGATTCGGACCTGGACCCGGCGCAGCACGCCTTGGGCGTTGCCAGTCGAGTCTACTACTGCCTGGACGCCAGATAACCGAACTGGACCGCTGAAGGTGTTGCGTGCTGTCACCGTCATTGTAGAAGTATTGTAAATCGAGGCCATCCGCACCAGATACTGTGACTGGTTAAGTCCACTTATGGTTACGCTGCAGTAGCGCGGCGTATTAGCGGCATTACACTTACCATCTACGACTTGGCCACCGTTCTGTCCAGTGCCAGAATTATAGTCTGAGCTACCTTTTAGCCCCGCGCCAGCAGTTGCCACCGGATAGAGGTATGCGTTGTAAGTGTTGGCTGTGAGACTGGCCCGGTTGAGGTCGCCGAGCGGTACGATCGCCAATGATATGATGCCAGTAATCAGGCCACCATTCGTCCAGTCGGTTAGCTTGGGGAATTGGGCATTCGCTGAGTTGTACCAACTATTGGGGGCAAAATGCGTGTTTTTAGTTTCGTCCTGCCAGGAAATCGTCAGTTCATTGATAGAGGCAGGGGTCGTTTCATTGGGATCTGTAGGATCTATACCGGTGACCTTAAAAACCCGGCCATTGTCATCCTGCGCACCGACACTACTAAATTGCAGATCAAACGGTGCCGGATCAATCAACAGACAGGTGTATTTGACGCCGGAGGTGCCGGCTGTATCTACCACGTTACTGGTCAGATATTGGCCAGGCCCGGTGGCCCCTACCAGCGGATCACAGGTGGTTTTCGGCTTAAGATATCCGTCTTTGAGCGCTTTTTCAGCGTCATTGATGCCGGATTCGGCAGCATAGTAGGCGCTGCTACTAAGCTGCCGTTTTAGTGTATCCTTTTGGGCCCGCTGCATGAGCTGCGCAAAGCCGACAGTCAGCAAGCCCAGCACGGTAACCAGCACAATAGCAATCACAATCGCCGCGAATCCATCTTCGTTCGTAATGCGCTGTTGGCTGTGGCTGGTTGTCCTGGTAAATGTATTCATGGCAGTCTCCTTGTAATGATAGTGCTTAGCTGGCTGGTTGCGCAATACTCTTGTCCAGGGCCGCCTTTACAGCGGGCGTAGCCAGCACAACTGCGGGTGGCGCTCCTCCCGGCTGGACAATTGCCGGTGCCGATAACATCCAGTAGGTCATTGTCACCATAGCTAATCCAGACATCAATACCATAGCTGACATTGGCGACAAGTGGCTGCACATAAAAGCGTGTAATTCGAGCATTGACCGGCAATAGTTCTCGGCCATCACCCTTTAGAGCGCCGGTAATGGGGTCCTTAAGGGTGACACTATCAGTGGGGACGGCTGCTGTGTCCAGATTGAGCGGGTTACAGGTGGCGTTGCTCGACATGGTATCACGCCAGAGTGCGTGATACGTATCATGGGGGTTTTGAGCCGGATCGGGGCTGGCTGATAGTTTGCTGTTCAGTTTGTAGCTGTAGCGCGTCGTACCAATACAGTAAGCGTAAGTGCTGCCACTGGCCGAAGCCGCGCAGGTGGTCGGATCGGTCGTGCTTGGCTTGGGAGTGCAGTCAGCCGGCAATTCACCGCCGAACTGTAACGCCTGGCCAACATTACTGACAATGGTCTGGCTGGCAGTCTGGACATTGGTAGCATTGACGCCTTTAGAATAAATCTTGCCAATCTGGATCAGTAGCACCGATCCAATCAGCAGCAGCAGTGACAGGATTGATAGTGCAATCATCAGTTCAATAATCGTAAAACCCTGTTGGTGGCGGTGGTTGTGTCGAACTAATTTCATGGATGCAGCTTATATTTAATGGTTTCCTGCTGTATGCCAGACCCAGTCAGGCCATCCCAGCGGACCCGTAGAATAAAAATATCAGCATTCAGTACAGCTGAATTGGGCGGGCTGGCGGCCAGGTCATGCAGGTAAGTAATGCTGAATTTGTACCGGCCGTCGGTACCGCCTGAACAAGCTGGGGGGTATAGGCTGAGATTATCGGCAGCAGCAACATCTGGCACTGTCAGCTCCACTGGAGTCGTCCGGACCACAGCTACTGGCGAGCCAGCCAGGCAGAAGCTACCGTGGGTGGTGGTAAAAATATGGGCCGGATCGTTGGGCGCAAACGTTCGCAACAGCTCGACTTGAGCATTGAGGTACTGCAGAGCCTCGGAGTGCTCCTGAGACTGACGAGACGTCAGCGTCGCCCGATTGGCTGTAGCATAAGAGATGGCAAAGGCACTGCTCAGCACTGTCAAGACGATCAATACTTCAACGATGGTGTCACCGGATTGTCGACGGAAGTTACCTATGGACATAGCGGGTTAATTCCTACTTTTGCGCTGACCGTTAACTGTTGGCCACCGCTACCGCCGATAGTTATAGTCCCCTTCTGAGTATTACCTTCAAAGCATAACAGATACTGCACGCCGCCCGGCAGGACACTACTATCAACAATGTTAGCGATACCGGCTTTGCCGGCGGCGGAGTCTTGGCCACGGCTTACGCCAGGCACGCAGGTCACCACTACCGACTGAGCGCCGGAGACTAAACCACCAAAGCCGTTGTATTTACCAAAGCTGCCAAATAACCCAATCATACCGGGGTTCGTCGATGGGCATGACGCCGGCACCGTTACGCCGCTGCTGGTCTGCCACAGCACTTTGGTCAGCTGACTACCATACTTAAAGGTCGACTGCGTAGTACCGCCACTATCAGGCATGGCCACCTGGAAGACGTCAGCACCGGTCAGATGCCCAAATTGAGTGGCTAATACTTGGTTGTTGGTACTAGAATACTGACGACCGGCCACGGTATAGATAGTGAAGTGCGTGCCGTCGGCCGGGCCGGTTGGCGGTACGCTATCAAACTGGATGGCCTTGCCCAGATAGACACAGCCTTTGTTGGAGCCCTGATCTTTGGCTCCCGAGCTAAAGCTTGGCGAACTGAGTGGGGCGGCCGTACAAACCAGATTGTCATTGGAAGCATAACTGCCGGAGCCAATGTCACTAATGATCTGCTGAAATTGCGAGGCGGTATCGCTCAAGCTCTGGCGGAACTCAGCCTTTTGCTGTTTGCCATCAATAAATTTTGTAGCCACACCGAACATAAAGCCTGATATTACTAGGAACATCATGACCTCAACAATGGTGTAACCCCACGGCTTGCGGACAGCCTTCATACCTTAAATTATAGCACAAGCAGTATCCAGAAACGGCGATTATACGAGGACAAGATGCTGGTACCAGGCCAGTATGCTACCGCCAAACAAAACACTAATAATAGCCCCGGAGATCAGCAGCGGACCAAATGGAATCACGCTGTTGTTCCTGAGCTTGCCCGAGACCAGCAATGGCAACGCCAGGCCGGTGCCCAGCACTGCGGCTATAAAAATAAACAGCATGGCTTGGGCTGGCGTACCAACGACCAGACCAAGCAACCAGCCCAGCTTGACGTCACCACCACCAATCCACTTACCATTGGACACTTGATATAACACATAGAACAGCCCACCACCAATAACTACCGCCAACAGTTCATTGATGATTGCTTGGGTGCTGTTCTGATGGTTAGCCACACTGGCTACAGCCATAATCAGGGCAATCGCCCCCAGCGGATAAACTATTCTATCCGGCAGCAGCATCCATTTGATGTCGTAGACTGTCAGAGCCATCAGACCGGTCACTAGAAGCAGCCAAGCGCCAAACACTACTGCCTGCAGACCACTGACAGCGAGTGGCCACCATAGCCAAGAGGCGATGAACAACCCAGCCGTTGCCAGCTCCACTACCGGATACTGCCAGGAGATAGGCCGGCGGCAGTAACGACATTTGCCGCCAACACTCAGCCAGCTAACCACCGGCAGTAAATCGTGGACTCCCAGTGTGTGGTGACAGTCCGGGCACATGCTACGGCCAGTACTGATTGATAAGTCCTTGAGATACTTTTTGTTGGGCTTTTTCTTGTCAGTCTCGGTCTCCTGCTCATGCAGTCGCCAGACCAGAGCGTTGACGAAGCTGCCCAGACACAAACCTACTACCAGCAATGCTGCAATTATCATTAGCACTATAGTAGCACATAGCAAAAGGACTCCTTACGGAGTCCTTTTGACTACAAAGTGTGGCACTTAGGAGTCAATACACTTCAGAACTGGGGTACCACCCTTTTGCTCTACAGGATAGTAGACCGAGACAGCACGTTTGTTGGTGACGGTAGGGGCGTCACAAGTATGTTGAAAATATACATAGATGTTGCCATTCGAGGAGCTGGAAGCAGTTGGCACACTTGTCGCAACACCAACGGTAGTACCGGCCTGAACTTTACCTTCGGCTTTAGCACTACCAGTTGCACCATTGACATCGAGATTGCCCGTGGCATCAGAAACAGCTGTTAGAGGTGAGATACCATCATTGTTAGATTTGAACTCATTAATTGCTCCGGTCACGGCTGATGCGTCATTTTTAATTGCAGTATTACGGCCATTTCGCTGAAGCGCAGGAACTGCAAGTAGTACAACTAAAATGATTAAGCCGGCAATTGCCAATACTATCATAACTTCGATAATGGTGAAGCCTTCTTGTTGTTTAGATTTCCTTAATTTATTCAGCATTGCAAATGCCCCCTTTGCTAATTATTATTATGCTTATGATTAGAATAGTATACCTCAATAGTCTGAAAAGCAATCACTTATCCACATGGTAACTACCCGCTAAAGCCGGCTTGGTTGACCAATCCATAGATCGGAAGCATGATGGCAGCGACGATTGTCAGCGCCATCACACCCATTACCACCATCAGCACCGGCTCAATAATGGTACTGATGTTTTTGACGGCAGTGTCGACTTCTTTTTCATAGTAGTCAGCTACTTTCTCGAGCATGGCTTCCATGGAGCCGGATTGTTCACCAATACGGAGCATGTTGGGGACCAGTTCCAGGAAGTTTGGATCGTTAGTAATAGACTCAGATAGAGCCTTGCCACCCTTCACCTTGTCGATAGCCCGATCGATTGAGCTGGACACATTGACATTATCGACAGCGTCGGAGGTAATCTCCAGCATCTGAATCAGCGGCACGCCACTGGATACCAGCGTGGTAGCGGTGCGGGCAAAGCGGGCCATGTACATCTTCATGAACAGTGGTCCGATGGGCCAGGCTTTCATTTTGAGCGTATCTATCAGCTTGCGCCCAAAGACAGTCTTGGCACCGCGACTTGTCCCAATTGTCAGCACCACTATGATAAGTAATAGTACCCACCAGAAGTGCGTGGCGAAGTAGGAAACAGCCAACAGTGCCCGGGTAATGCCCGGCAAGTTGGCGCCTGGCAACCCGGCATAGATCGACTGCACTTGTGGTAGCACTTTAATGATCATGAAGCCGGAGACGCCGACCATCACAAGCAAGACGATACCTGGGTAGATCATGGCCCCGCGGACTTTACCGAGAATCTCGGCGTCTTTTTCCTGCTGGTTAGCCAGTCGCTCCAAGCCCTTGTCCAAAGTTCCGGAAGTTTCAGCGGCGGCAATCAGACTAACAAATACCCGATTAAAAATTGCCGGGTGGCGCTGCAAGGCCACATTGAATGCCTGCCCTGCCTCGACGTCGTTAATAATTTTTTCCAGAACAACTTTGAGGCGTTTGTTGGTGGTCTGGGCCGAGACACTGCGCAGGCTCTGCACTAGCGGCAGACCGGCATTGATCAAGGTCGATAGCTGGCGGCTGAACAGCACCTTATCTTTGGTTGTTACCTTACGAAAACTGCCATGCCCAGCTTTTTGCAGGCTAATGTCAGTGGGCGTCAGACCCTGGTCACGGATCAGCTTAGCGGCTGACTGCTCATTTTCGGCCTGAACCTCGGCTTTTACCAGTTTGCCGGTAGCAGTCTCGCGGGCTGCGTACTTGAAGGTCAGCATGAGGTCAGGCTCTCATCAATCTATCTAATTCATCATTATCAACCGCAAAGTCGCGGGCCACATCATAGGTAATGATGCCTTCGTGAATCAGGTTGGACAGTGTCCGGTCCATTGACTGCATCCCAAATTCGGCGCCGGTCTGGATGACCGCTTCCAGCTGGTGACTCTTACCTTCTCGTATGATGTTTCGGACTGCCGGGTTAGCCACGAGTATCTCAGCGGCAGCTACACGACCACCACCGATGGATGGCACCAGGCGCTGGGCGACGATGGCCATCAATATGTTGGACAGCTGGGCTCTTATTTGGGGCTGTTGGTGCGGCGGGAAGACATCGATCATACGGTCAATACTTTGGGCTGCGCTGTTGGTGTGCAGCGTTGCAAAGACCAAGTGACCAGTTTCTGCCATGGTGATAGCACTGGCTATAGTCTCGAGATCGCGCATCTCACCCAAGAGAACGACATCAGGGTCTTGACGCAGCGCACTGCGCATCGCAGCGCTAAATGAATAGGTATCGTAGTGCACTTCACGCTGGACAATGACTGATTTCTTGGATTTGTGTGTGAACTCGATGGGGTCTTCGATGGTGATAATGTGCTTACTCTGCTCGATGTTGATCTTGTGGATCAGCGCCGACAGACTGGTCGACTTGCCGGAGCCGGTCGGACCGGTCACCAGCACCAAGCCGCGCGGGTATTCGGCAAATTTATTAACAATTTGCGGCAGTCCGAGCTGTTCGATAGTCAGGATCTCATTAGGAATCAGACGCAAGGCGGCAGCCATATTACCGCGCTCATGGAAAGCGTTGACACGGAACCGACCAAGGTCGCCGTAGGCAAAGCTAAAGTCAAATTCCTTGTCTTTTAGCAGGATCTGTTTTTGGTCTTCATCGAGAATCGCAAATATCAGCAGCTCGACACCCTCTTCGTTCAGGACATCGGCGCCAGTAACGGGCAGCAGCTCACCGTCGACGCGGATCATTGGCGGCAATCCAACCTGAATGTGCAGGTCCGAGGCTTTTTTCTTGAGGACCTCGTCCAGTAGGATTTCTATTCGTGGTTGTGCCTGCATTACGCTTCCCTGCCTCTCTTATTGCTGTAGTTTTGGTGCATGGTTCGCATCATCCGATATCCTCGGCAGCTACGCGGTTGACTTCGGCGACGCTGGTGCGACCATCGAGTGCCTTGAAGTAACCGTCCTGGCGCATGTTGACCATGCCCTCGGCTAGGGCTTGTTTTTCGATTTCACCACTGGTTGCTGATTTCATAATTAATGCCTGTATCGCTTCCGTCACCCCAAACACTTCGTACAACCCGATGCGACCTTTGTAGCCTCCTGGCGTTTCCGGCGAATCTGTGGCCTTGGTTAAAGTATAAGCGTTTTGACTGGCTAAGGGCAAGTGTTTGTAGCCGAAATCTTCTGAGGCCGCCGCCACGGCATCGTCGGTCGCCGGCAGCATACCACCCAAAGCAGCCTTAATGGCGGCCGTTTCCAGCTCGGACGATTGATAAGTCTCGCGGCCATTGTCTGATATCTTGCGGACCAGGCGCTGGCCAATCACGGTGTGGACGGTGCTGGCAATCAGGAAGGGTTCGATGCCCATGTCGAGCAAACGTGGCAGAATGCCGGCGGCACTATTGGTGTGTAGCGTGCTGAAGACAAGGTGCCCGGTCAGCGCCGCCTGCACTGCCAGCTGGGCAGTCTCCTTGTCACGGATCTCTCCGACCATGATGACATTGGGGTCCTGCCGTAGGATAGATCGCAGGCCAGACGCGAAGGTTAGGCCAACTTCGGCATTGACCTGGATCTGGTTAATGCCGTCCATCTTGTACTCGACCGGATCTTCCAGCGTCACGATGTTGACCGAATCACTCTTGATCTCCTGGATCAGCGCGTATAGCGAGGTGGACTTACCCGATCCGGTCGGACCGGAGGTCAGGATCATGCCGTTCGGCCGCTTCAGCCCATCACGGATGGTGCGGAGTGCCCGGCCGGTATAGCCCATAGACTCTAGTTTGAGCGTCGTACCACTCTTGTCCAGCAGACGGATAACCACCTGTTCACCCCAGACCACCGGGGCGATGGCAATACGCAGGTCTATCGCCTTGTCATCGACCCGGACGGTAAACTGCCCATCCTGCGGGATGCGGTGCTCGTCAATTTTGAGGTTCGACAATATCTTGATACGTGAGATCAGAGCGGGCTCAGTATTTTTGGGCAAACGCATGATCTCACGCAGGATACCATCGATGCGACAGCGGACTTTCAGTTCCTTTTCCATAGGCTCAATGTGAATGTCACTGGCCCGGTTGTGAGCAGCGAACTCCAGGATGGCAGACAAGGCTTTACTGATTGGCGAATCCTGGACGATGGTTTTGATATCGTCACCAACTGTCTTCTCAGTAGCCTCCTCGCTGGCATCGCTGTTCAGCCTGGTTCGCAGACCGGCATCCATCTGCGTATCGAGCCGCGAGCTATATTGCTGCAGGATGGTGCGGATGCTGGATTCGCTGGCAACGTAGACTTTGAGCTGGCGTGCGACTTTGTTGCTTAGGAAGTCAACGGCCTGGACGTTATCGGCGTCCAGCATGGCAATCACCAAGCGGTGCTGCATTTCACCGAGCGGCACAGCCATGTAGCGCTCGGCAATATCCTGCGGCAATAGCGCTAAGATTTTCGGTTCGATCTTGGCTGCCGTAAGATTGACGTAAGGAATATTATTAGCCTCAGCCGTTGCCTTGGTCAGCTGTTCGTCATTGATCATATTAGCTTTGACCAGATGGGCAAATAATGGCAGGTTGGACTGTTTGGCGATTACCTTTTCAGCGGCGAGTTGCTCGACCGTCAGCAGACCGGCAGCCACCAGCTTGTCTTCTATCCGTTGTCCGCTGGATGCTGAAAGCACACTCATGACGGACTATTGATTCGTAGCGTTAGAGAATGGCGCGCTGTTGTTATTTTGACTGATCTGAATCAGGCGGGTGGGATCAAAGGCTGAGCTGTTGAAGTACTGGGTGCTGGGCGTCTGAAACTCTGATGAGATCGGGGCTATCACTTCTACTGTTTGATCTCGCTTATTGCTATGGAATAACAAGTGCGAGAAGACTATACCAATTACCGCACTCACCACGACAATAGCCACTATTAGTAAGATGTCTTTTTGCTTCATTTGACCACCTTCTTGGTAATTGTCAGATTCTTGCCAGGTTGGTAAAAGGTATGAGCACTGACAGATAACTGCATATTGGTGTTCGCACCACTCAGGGTCAAACTGTCAATCTGGAGAGGGCGAATCGAGGTTTGCAATGTTGTCATCAGCTGCTGCACTGCGGGATAGCTAGTGTCTGTAATGGTGAACATAAATGGCATTGCTACCGGTACGGGATTTGGGCTTGATAAACTGGCCTGCTGGCTGACTTCATCGTCAGCACCGCTTATCGATGAGACTTTGAAGTTGTCTCTGGCCAAAACTTTTTCGATACTGGACGTCAGTGCCGGGAAATCATAGGTACTAGGCAAAGCATCTAAGATCAACCGAGCGTTGTCCCCGTCCTGGTCTCCATTACCGGCGCTACTGCCGCCTATCAAATTGACCTTTTGATTTTCGAACGCCTGATAAGTATCTAATAGCGTGTTAGCGGCTGTCAGATTGGCGGTCAGTTGGTGCTGGGTTTTTTGCTTAGCGGCAATTACCTTCGATAAATAGCTATTTTGCGTCAACAATGCCTGGGCCGCAATCAGACAGAAAACACTGATAAACGAGGCTACGGCCAGCGTGATCAGGGTCTGAGTATTGGCCTTGTTTATCTCCAGGCGTTTTGACGAGAATTTTAATTTCATCGGGTGGCTCCTGTTTTTTCCGTAGTAGTACTCGGCGTTGCAGTAAATAGATCGGTTGGCTTTTCGACTTCAGAACGGGTAGTGATCTGGTCTGGCACCAGTAGCTTGACCGTCTTGGTCAGGTCGAATATGACCGGATCGTAACTGGCATTGATAGTATAATTGACCTTTTGTGTCGGATCTGTCTGATCATTGGATACGCCAAAGCTGGTTAGCACGACATTGCTGAAGGCTTTAGTGGCCTCAGTGGAATCCTGAGTAGTATACGTAGTGAATTTGAGTGTATCGATGTATGTATTGACGGAACTAAGCGCGTCAGAGGTACCGGTAATAATGACCGTATCAGCATTAAAATCAAACGATATATTGCTGATCTTAACCTGGGCCGGCGTGATCTGCTCAAGATACTGGAAGGCTCGTGACACACCGGGCTTACCATCATGGAGGGCCGTCAGGCTATTGAGTTGGTTCTGAATCGTCAGCACTTTATCCAGCTGGGGCTCGGCTTGCAGTTTTTTACTGTCAAGAGTGATGTTGGTACTTAGCTTGTTCAGGCGACCGGACTGCACCGAGTGTAGACCAGCCATTAGTATCAGCAAAGCTAGTGAGGCCAGGGTCACCAAGGCAGCTATCGTAGTCATCAGGCGGCGTAACTGCTGGGCTTTGATGTACTGCAGTTTGATGTCCGGTAGCAGGTTGAACTGGATCATGCTTCACGCTCCGCCAGGCCAACGGCGACGCCGAACTGGTTGGATATGGCCAGCAATTCGTTTTGGCGGTCCCGTGGAAATGCCACGTTACGCCAGGCATTGCCTATTTCGACGTTCAGACCAAACTTATTAGCCAAAAACAATGGGAATTCCGGTACGACTGAAGCTCCACCGGTGACAATCAGCTTTTCAAGCTTGGTGTCTGGATAACGAGTCTGAAAAAACTTAATGGATTTTTCAAATTCGCTGACCAGAATGTCTACGCTACCGCTAACAGACTGGAATATCTGGCCCTCGAGCTTGTCACGGCTCAAGCCAAATTTCATAACAAACTGTTCGGCTTGTTTCTCATCGATATTCAGGGACTGGGAAGCTGATTTGACGAGCGCCTGAACGCCCGTCGAGATGGAGCGGATCAATCGCGGTGATCCACCCAGAACAATTATTAGGTCAGTGCTCTTCCAGCCTATATCTATCAGCAGTTCGGCGTCAGCGGCATTGGGGGTCATGAGCGCCCGGGTCAGTGCCAGGCTATCGGGCTCGAAGGCGATGACGTTCAGGCCTATCGAATCCAGCATATCCAGGCGGGTCTCTACGTAATCATTCGGCACGCTACTCAGCAGAATCTCCTGCTTGGTCTTGTCAGTGGGCGAATCACCCAATACCGCCCAATCGAGCTTGGATTCAGCCAGCGAAGTCGGGATCAGCGAGTCGGCCTGGTACTGGATGGCTTTGGACATTTCGTCACCGGGCAGCCGATCAATATCAGCCACGGTGGTGAAAACTTTGTTGGCCGGCAGGCCGACTGCAACATTCTTGGTCGTGGGACGAGCCTGCCCTATCAAGGTGGCGATAACCTCGGCCAGTTTAGCCAGGTCGGCCTTGGAGTCGCTCTGGCCAAGGTTGGCTTCCAGCTGGACTGAGGCATATTTGACCAGGCTTTTGGTGGCGCCCGTCGAGCGCAACTCCACTAGCCGAATAGCCGTAGTTCCGATATCAAGTCCGAAAAAATCGGAAAGGTTACTTTTTAGAATGCCCATCTTGCCTCAATTATAGCATAAGCAGCATTGGTCAAAAGCACATAATTACCCATTACAGCACCGGCGACAGGCTGGTTATGTAGTCGTAACGGTTAGGGCCGGGCTGGCTGGTATCGAGCGCTGGCAAACCGATGTAGGTTTCTGGACTGAACTGGAAGATTTCGGCCGAACAATCAGTCTGAGGGTCGGTCGGATTGCCATTTTGCGCATCACAAAAGTGGCTGGGTCCGCCAGGGTTCTCGGCGTTAACGCTGTGTCTGAGTGAGCTGTATGATCGGTCTAGCCTGATGTGGTTGGCTATAAAGCTACCGGTTATGAGGAGCTGGCTATTACAATTATTGTAGAGGACGCCAGCGGGCAGCGATCCAAAGCCGCTGGCACAGGTATCGATACCGTTCGTGCCCTGGGCTATAAAGACACCGTCCAGATGATGAACTCCTGGGCTGATATAGATATTGCCTTTGGCAATAATGAACAATGAAGGTACATCATCGGTAGAACCACCAGCCGAGCTGGCGAAATTCATGTCACCGGTAATGTTGACGTCACCGTCGACAAAGATACTGCGGCGGACACCACGGCCCAGGTTCAGGCCAGATAGCGCACTGCCAGCTGGCAAACTATATGACTTGGAGCCTGGGCTAGTGACGTCTATAGGGCCGCCGCCGGCCGCGGACGGTTTGAGGCCATAATAGTCGGGTATACAATGCCGGCCACCCATGTTGCCACCGTAACCGCTGACCGGATTACTTGGAGCGCCGACACTAGTAACAGTGGCATTGGCGAAACTAAGGCCAGCCAGTGCCGTCGGGCTACTAGCACTGCGCAAGCTGGCACTAGCCATGCCGCCGATACTCCCCAGGGCCAATGCCCCGATCTGCACGGCCGAGCCACGCGTCAGTGGCGCATCGCCTTTACCGTTGGCTTGGATGGTGCCGACCACGCCGCACGAGCCGGTGCCGAAGCCGCCGCCAGCCGATACGCTGCTGTTGTAAACTCTGACATACGGCTGATTGACCACCGGCGCAGTACAATGTCCGCTAGCTGCGCTGGAGTTTACCGATCCAGCACTGGTGCCGGGCTGGGTCACACCATTTTCATCGACCTGCCCGGTCTGGGGGGTGATAGTAAATTCAGCACATATTTTATCGCCCACCTGCAGCGTTGGCACCGATATGGACAAGCTGGGATTATAGCGATCCATCACTGTGCCGGTACCAATAAAATTACTAGAGCCATTATAACTATAGTCCGGGCTGAATGAACTATCATCGAGCGGTGTCTGGCTACCGTTGGCATGTTGAATGTAATAATTGGGCTTATAAGCTAAGTCCTTGACTGTAGTGCGTACGCGTACGCCCAGCCCACCACCGGTCAATGAAAACGTCACTGACGTATGTGTGCCGATAGTGACACTGCTAGGATCTTCGTCGCTTGGCAAGAAGGATGGGTTGCCAGTGAGATCAGTCTGAGCTGGATTTTCAACTTTGTAATTCCGCAACAGGCATTCGGGCAGTGGCGTGGCATCCATGCTGCTGCTGTAGCTGCCGGCATCTTTAGTGCGACGTGACTCATAGATGGCGTAGCCTCTAAAGACTTTATGATGTGTGTAGCCCGTACAGTCATAGCTAGTATAGGTATAAGGAGTCGGTGGGGTGGTCCAGGTAAAGGTTCCTGTATGCACGACATCGGCATAACCGTTGCAGGTATCAGATTCATCATAATAAGGATCTTTGGCTGAAGTGTAGGTCACGCTATCATAATATGTCTGATACTTCACCGTCGGCTTGTGCGTATCATAGGGGTACTGGCTAATATAATCATCGTACTTAACTTTAAAATTAGGATTTTGCGACTTCCCGGCTGGACTGAAACCACCGGCCTGGCCATACTGATCGGCGACCGAATCAATGCTGAAGTTGCCATTAGCTATATTTCTGTCGTAAGTTTGGCCTGGCGCGCTAGCAAATCCCGTTACCTCGCTACCCAGCCCTGAACCCTGCGGGGTGAGCGTCACCGGCTGTGTCTCGCTACCCGGTGGGCAGTTTGATGTTACTGGGGGTGGCAGCTTACAGGTCGCAGCCTGCGAGTTGGCTGTTTCTTTAGCCGCTGATGCTCTTACCTGAAAAACATGGTTCTTGCCGTCAGCGATTAACGACGCAACGTCAATGCTAAAGCTGGCCGAACCCGATGAGGCATTCACACTACTTGGAATAGCGAAGAAGCTTTTCCCTTCCATATAGTAAGATAGGGCGACACTGTTGGACTTCTGCGGGTCAGAGATTGTCCCGCTCAGCGTACTTTTATTACACATTAATGTGACGTCCAGTATCTTGGAGACTGCTACAATAATTACGCATTTCTCATCACTGTCGGCCGAGTTTTGTCCTTGAATCGGATGTCGATAGTCATAGACTCTCAATAATTCACAGATTTTCGAGCCAGGTTTGATAGCACTATCTGAAACATAGGCATGCTTCCCGGCCGCGTAGTCTGCATTACTTTTGACCAATGTGACGTTCGTTTTAGTGATTGTCGAGATCGAGCTACTACTCTTGAGAGTACCGCTCGCGTCGTAGATTTGATAATAAGCTTTATAATCGATGCCGGTAGCAGTATCGGGTCCTTGTGAACGGTCGATTGTATGGGTAAATGTTGCCGTTCCTCCGGGGTACATTGTCGTCTTGTCAACAGTTGTTTGTGGCGCCAGCTTCCATTTCGGCACTTTTGGCAGACCGTTCAAATCACCGACGGGGTTAGCGCAACGGTGCTTAATCGCATAGAGTATATTATTATTTTTGTCTTCGAAAAGTATGGTGTCGCCTTCTGTATCACAATCATGGTAGTAAGCGTCGTCATCCGGATTGCTATCTACGCCGTGGTTGTGGATATTGAAACTATTCGTACAATACCCATAAGTGCCATTCCAAACGACATGGCCGCCGTTGGCAATCAAACTATCCAGGCGATCTTCCCAATCATTAATCTCGGCGCTGGTTAACGATGAGTTTCGGTCCCAGCCGAATGGCGTTGCCGATGAGCCGCGCATGGTCTGGATGATAAAGGCACCGCCGATATGATTCCACGTAGTGCCGGAAGCCTCCTGCCCTTCTACAAAACTTTTAAATTCGGCAATGCTATCAACTGCGTTTGGAATTGAGGGATTGCTTACAGTTCCGCCAGGCAGCACAAAGTCACCATGACCGGTGTTTTGGACATCCGTAAAATAACCGTGATTATCAGCCCGGCCGCCTGCAGCACTAGCGGTGGCATTCGTCAGAAACTGTCCGGCTACCAGCAACGTTCCAACGCTAATGATTAGCTTTAATGAAAGCTTCATTTACTGGGGTTCCCCTGTAGACTAGCGATCTCTTGCTGGTAGGACTTTACTTCAGCATCATGTAAGGGATCATCTTTGGGCCACAGATCGATTGTCTTCTGATAATACTCCACAGCTTTTGCATTATTGCCCTGTTCCAAGTATATCCCACCAAGTAATTTGGCCTCATTTGACGTTAAACCGTTGATTATAGCGGCTTGCTGGTAGGCAGCAATAGCCGCCCTAGGATTATTATCATTGCTGTACATAGCGCCTAACTGGACAGTCAAGTTCGCTTTGGCTCCCTTAGAATCACTATTGGCGATGGCCTTTTTTAATAAGTACTCGGCCTGGTGATTATCACCGCTACTCTGAGCTTTAATAATTTCAATTGGCGATGGAATGCGCTGGCTTTGATAGAGAACAGACGCCAAAAAACCGCCGCCAATTACCAGTAGTACCCCTATGCCGCCAATCAGCATTTCTTTCTTATGCTGTCTGGATAAACCACCCTGGTCTTTCGTGACATCGCCAACTACTACAGCTGTAGTTGTTGCATCACCTAACTTCTGTGTTTTTGATTGTTTAGCCATACCTCTGACTCCGTCAAACGCTTGTAGCGCTTATCTTTACTAGCAGTATAACAAACCATAAGGATTAAGCAATGACATGAAAGCTAGTCGACGAGAGGTAGAATCTCTTATCCGGCCACCGTCTAGCCAGCGTGCACAATGGGTTCAGCACCAGCGCCGGTAGCCGTGTTGCGCACCACGAGGAAGGCCAGAACCGAGGCCGCCAGCGTGAAGCAGGCTGCCACCAGATAGCCGTCATGGAAGCCGTAGACGCGCGCCGCCACCAGCTGGTGAGCCGAAGGCTGTGCGTGGAGATTCTTGACGTAGTCGGTGGTGCTGGAGGCGGCCACGGCGCTCAGTATGGCCAGGCCAATCGAGCCGCCCAGCTGCTGCGCCGTGTTGACCAGGCCGGATGCCAGGCCCGAGAGCTGCGGCTTGACGCCGGAGGTGGCGGCAATCGAGACACTCACAAAGGTGGCACCGGCACCGAGACCCATCAGGAACAGACCGGGGAAAATTTGCGTCCAGTAGTGGCCGTCGACCGGTATGCGCGATAGCACCAATAAGCCCGCGCCGACCAGCAGTGGCGCTACGATCAGGATAGGCCGGAAGCCTATTTTCTTGATGACGCGCGGCACGTTGGTCGCCGTCAGGGCGATGACGACCGGTACTGCCAGGAAGCTGACACCCGTTTTGACCGGAGAATAGTGCAGAATCTGCTGGAAATACAGTGAGCAGAAGAAGAACACCGAGAACAGGCTGGAGGCCATCAGCAGCTGTAGCGCGTTGGCTCCGGAGACATTGCGGATGCGGAAAATGCTTAGCGGCATCAGCGGGCGCTTCACGATGGCTTCATTCGCCACAAAGGCGATGAGCGCCGCCACGGCGATACCAAACAGCGCAGTCACAGAGGAAGCAAACTTAGGCGCAATGAACCAACCGGTCTCGGTAGCCCGCACCAAGGCGTATACCAGCGTCATCAGTCCACCGGTCACCAGCACGGCGCCCGGCAAGTCCAGCGTGCGGTGGTCAGCCTCTGATTCATGTACCGGCAGTATGCGCCAGGCCGCAATCAGCACGCCGATAGCCACCGGCACATTGACAAAGAAGTTCCAGCGCCAGCCGGCGTACTGGGTCAGGATACCGCCCAGTAAGACGCCGACGGCTGCGCCACCGGCTGCCACCGAACCCCAGACGCTCAGCGCAATGTTGCGCTCATGACCTTCACGGTACGTCACTAGCACAATCGACAGCGCCGCCGGCGACATGAAGGCCGCCGCCAGCCCCTGCAGTCCGCGGAAAACGATCAGCATCGTACCAGACGTCGCCAGGCCATCGGCCAGCGAAGCCACGGCAAACAGCGTCACACCTATCAGGAACATCCGGCGCCGGCCAAAGAGATCGGCTGCACGGCCGCCGAGCAACAGGAAGCCACCAAACGTCAGCGTATAAGCCGTAACGATCCACTGCAGATTGGTCTGCGTCATATGAAAGGCGTGCTGGATCACCGGTAATGCCACATTGACGATTGCTGAGTCCAGCACCGCCATGAACTGCGCCAACGCCAGTAATATCAGTATCAGCCAGTGGTTCGTTTGCTTGCCGCTCCGGCCTGTGTGTTCAGTCATGCCTGTCTCCTCTTGTAATTTTTAGCGGTAACTACTAAAATTGAATTACGTTCATTGTAATAGTCAATAGTTGATATTGTCAACCATTAGTCAGGATTTTGCGTCAGTGACAGCTGCCCAGGACACCAGTTCAGACCAATTAGCTTCCTCCTACCTCGACCTGGTCGAGTTCCTTTTACTATCCAAGCGCCAGATCGTCACCATCGGTGCCGAGCACAATCTGACAGCCATGCAAGCCATGACCCTCTTCCTGCTCAATCGCCCCCGTCCCATGCGCGACTTCATAGCTATCTTTCACTGTGACCCGTCCAATGTCACAGGCATCATCGATGGTTTAGAAGAAAAACAGCTGGCCGAGCGCAGCGAGAACCCCGCCGACCGCCGCATCAAAATGGTCCAGCTAACGCCTACAGGCAGCAAACTCCGGACCGCCCTGCTCACTCGTCTGGTCGGCCCGGACAGCTACATCCTGGCCAGCCTGAGTCCGGCAGAAGTCGCCCAACTCGTTGGCCTGGTACACAAAATCACCCGCCACAGCTAAGCCGCGAACAGCTGTTGCAACAGATGGGTCGTCATTTTAATTTCATCTAGCGATAGTGCCGCAACATATCCTTTCAGGCGTGAACTATCTACCGATCGAATCTGATCAAATGCCACATTTGATTGTCTGCCCATAATCTTCACTGTAATCCGGAACGGCCACGCTTTTTTACTTGAGGTCAGTGGAGCTATCAGTACCGTTTCGACTGCTTGATTCATCATATTTGGCGATAGTACAACACACGGCCTGACCTTGCGTATCTCAGCACCTATCATTGGCTCGGGATCGAACCAATATATCGAAAACCGTTCAGGATTTTTCATTCTGCTCGAGCCATTCTTCATACGTCGGGCCATCCCATGGCAGATCATCCAGGCCGTCGGCTAAGGCGACGTTCATATCTTCAAACTTATCATCCACCAGCTGCAACTGCTCGGCCATAACGTGCTTGATCTGTTCTTCCCAACCCTCGCGCGGCTGACGCTGCGACTGGGTGATGATGATCTGGCCCTCCTTAGCCTCCAGCTCTACGTCACCACTGAGCCCGCTCAGGGCCAGCAGTGTTTTGGGTAGCCGCACGGCTGTGCTGTTACCGTCTTTAACCAGCTTGGTAGCTATGGTCATAATGGGTACATTGTACCCACATGTATTGATACTGTCGACTTATTTGAATTGGATGACGACTTTGTGGACGCCGGCTTCGCGCTTATCAAAACGTTCGTACATGTCCACCGCTTCGTCTATAGGAATATGGTGCGTCACGATTGTTCCGGGATGAGCGCCGCCGGCAATCACCAGATTACGCAGATCAGTATCATACATTTTCACCGGACACTGGCTGCCGCCGACGGTAATGCCCTTATTCCAGATGGTGCCGAGCGGGTATGGGAAGATGCCCTTGGCAGCGTCTCCGGTCTCACCCGGATCTTCAGGCAGGTAGACCCCTATCAGGCCAATATGGCCTGTGGGCAGCACCAACTCTGACAGGTAGTCTACGGCTTGCATGTGATTTTCTTTGGTTGGATCTGCCTGGTCATGGGCCTGGTAACCGATGGCGTCAATACCGCAGTCGACTCCTTCCAGCAGCTTTTCCTCACCGGGACGCAGAGCATCTGCCAGCAGCTTATTGTTTTGGCGGATTTTTTTGATCTGCACCACAGGATTACTTTTAGTCAGATCGATTGGCACGGCGCCAAGTTCCTCGGCCTTGGCCAAGCGGCTGGGCTGGTGGTCGATCATGTAAATCTCTTTGGCACCGAGAATTTGTGAGCAGACGATAGACAATAAGCCAACCGGCCCAGCGCCGACGATTGCCACGGACTTGCCGGTACAAACACCGGCTAACTTAGCTGCGTGATAAGCCGTAGGGAAAATATCAGCCAGCATCAGGAAGTCATCTTCATGCTCATCAAATGCTTCGCCCGGCAATTTCAGTGCCAAATAGTCGGCTGCTGGTACCCTGACATATTCTGCCTGACCGCCATCGTAAGGACCTTGGTCGGCGTAGCCGAAGCCAGCACCGGCGTGGGCGTCATTGAGGAAAAGGCAGGCACTGCTAAAGCCGCGCAGACAGTTATAGCATTTGCCGCAGGCAATGTTGAATGGCAGCACCACCCTGTCGCCGACCATGATCTGCTTGACGCCATCACCGACAGCTTCGACAATGCCCATAATCTCATGCCCCATGACTTTGCCGTCTTCCATTGGCGTCCGATTCTCATACATGTGCAGGTCCGAGCCGCAAATAGCCGCCGACGTAACCTTCACAATAGCGTCAGTCGAGAGTTTAAGCTCAGGCTTTGGGACGTCAGCCAGGATAACTTTATCGTCTTTATACTGGATTGCTTTCATCGGGCTCACCTCCTCTTCAATAACTATGTTTACAATCTACAACGAGACTCAATAGTTTATCTGTTAATTACTTCACATGCTTCTGTAATTAATACTGTCTCATCTGGCTATCTCACCCGCTACCTATAGATCTTTGTAGGTGTTCTCGTTACGATTAGCGATATGGATAATTTCGTAGCCTGCGGATCGACGCCGGCAAATAATCCGTAGCCTACCGACCCGAACTCGTATGAATCCGGGCTTACCAGTCAGCACTTTGACATCAAGCGTGCTAAGGTCGCCAGCTTGGAGCAGTGCCAGGGCTACGCTGACCCGTGCCAGATCTTTGGTGCTAAGCCGGGCGAGAAATTTCTTTAGCTTGTCGCTCATCAGGTACCACTGCCAGCAATTCATCAATGACGGTCAGCGCCGCCTCAACCTTCACGCCGTGCCCCCGGATATCTCGCAGGTCGACGCCAGTTTCCCACTCACCGACTGGCTCGCCCCATTCGTCAACGATCCGCTGGCCCCTGATCCGCCGAACCAATGTCTCCCGAATAAAATCACTTCGGCTGGCGTAGTCATTTTTTGCCAGCTCATCGATCATTTTGACCAGCTCTTCCGGTAAAGATATATTGATAATTTTACTCATGCAATAATCATATATAACTTGTATGTGTCAGTCAATCGGTTAGTTCCAGGCCAGCCCAAACCCCTCTATGTCTCTGACCGGTTTACCAGTGCCGACGTCAATCAGCTGGGTATGCACCGAGTAGGATTTGCTATTATCAGGGTACTGGTCCGACTCACTATATTTTATAGAGCTTTGCTCAACCGCCAGGTACTGGTCATTCGGCGAAAGCGCGTAGCCGTCGACATTGGACTGGACGGTATCCACTTTATAGATTATGTTGTCACTGCCCTGTCTGCTGAGCAGAAAGTAATCGTTTGACTGGCGGTAGTCCTGCCCATAGACCTGTAACCGCGCCAGATAGCCGTCACCGTTTGCCAGCAGTGTAAGGTTCAGCGGATAAGGATCAAGGCCGTCGATCTGCTTAAATTGTGGCATGATTCGGCTGTGCTTTATGGGGTCCAGCACAACCGGGCCAAGGCCCGAGTCTGCCGCTATTTTGGCACCGTTATACGAAAAGTTACCAATGCTGGTGAATTGTCCCAGCGGCACCGGGTCATGTGTGCCATTGGTATCGATCAACAGCAAATTCGTATCAAATGCCTGAGCCAGTATAGTGGTGCCGTCAGGGGCAAATTGCCAGTCTATGATCTGTAACGGCTTTTTATTCAGACCGTCTACGGGGTGTGCCGGCCGGGGCGGCGCGACATCCATGGTGAACAGCACCCTTTCGTACTTTCGTTTGCTATAATCCTTTTCATTACTGGAAAAACTAAAGCCAACCGACCTTTGGTTAGGCGAAGCATGCAGTTGGCGTACCGTGCCGGCGGCTGGCAGGCTTAGTTCCGTGGATTGTTTTGTCTTTATGTCTACCAAAAACAGACTGTTGGTCTTGTCGTCATTGACCGTTACTACGACCAGTTTATTACCACTGATGACGTAGTCCTGTATCATACCGGCTGAGTAAAACTGGCTGGTTTTCCTACCCGATAAGCTGGTCTGCATAATCTGGTCTGGCTTTTTTACGTCAAAAAAGCCCTCCAGGTTGCTGCCATGATTGCGGTGTATGTAGTAAATGGCAGGGTCGGCGGTCTTAAACGTGTACTTAAAAGTAGCTTGGGCACGCTTACGATAAGAGCTGCTGACATGATTAGCGCTTATGTGGTAAGTCGTGTTATAGCGCAGCCGTTGCGTAAACTGTATTGCTACAGCCTGGCCGCTACTGGTAGACGCAAAGTCGGCTTTTGGCTCAATCTTTATTTGATCCTGATTGATAGTGGCCAGGGGTTGATTGGCATACAGTATCAATCGCTGGTTGGGCTGCTTGATAACTTCTGTGGTATTCACTGCTACCCTTCGCAGTCTTGGACCCTGCACCAGGTTTAGGACCAGGAACACGAGGCAGATGACCGCCAACATCGCACTAACCACAGAAAAAAGTTTAGTAGACATAGGGCTCCCGGGGCTGCGCAACATCCGTAATCGTTGCCGGCTGCAAAGCTATATGTTGCTGGCTCTTAGCACTGCGGTTGCGGACAAAAGCGCCTGCTACCCGGACCCAGCCATCAGCCTTATGGGATGATTGCCAGTCCGGGGCATACACCGGCACACCTATCGGGCGGGCATCCACCGCACAACAGGTAAGCACAAACCGCGACACCAAGAACACATTCTGCGGGTCGTCGGGATCAGGGCTTATAAAGCCGGTTATGTTGGCAGTTTTGCCAGCAAAAAACGACTGATCGCTAGTCTGCGTCAGGAGTGATGCCCAATCTTTGACCGTAAAGCTGCTGTAGTCACCGCTACCGAACAGCGGTACGGCATTACTGGGCTTCATCGCTGCGCCTATGCCACTATTTATACCTCGCTGCTTAACCGTTGCCGTCGTTAGAGTGGCCGGGCTAACCACCAATAAGATCAAAAAGGCTAGCACGCATACGGCCCCCACTAGGCTACTACTGACGTTATTTTTTATAGCCGCAGTTTTGACATATCGCCGCAAGCTAAAAAGGCACATCAAAAGTCCAAGCCCCGCCATGATGGCCGTAAAAAGTATGTATCTGGGGTGAATGTATAGGTTTAACTGCTTTGTAGCCGCTAACCAGACCGAACTGCTACAACCGACCACTATCAGGAAAACCCCTTGCCATTGCTCTATAAGCGCCCTAAAACGCATAGTTCACCACCAGTCCGATAGCCGCAGAGATAAGTGCAACGATCAGCGTTATCTGCATCAGCACCCTTACCTTGTAGGTGGTTCTCATGAGGGTCAGCATCTTGATGTCTATGACCGGACCAAAGACCAGGAAACTAACGATTGACCCGGCCGTGAAGGTACCACTAAACGCCAGAGCAAAAAAGGCGTCAACATTGGAGCAAATAGATACCATAAAGGCTAACAGCATCATGGCGGCTATCGACCACACCGGGTTGCTGCCGAGCGTTATCAGCACATCTCGTGGCAGGCCAATCTGGATGACCCCGGCCAGTAGCGCACCAATAAACAAAGCCGGTAGTATATTGTTGGCCTCGCGTATAAATATATCCAGGCTTTTGTCGGTTTTACGGGCATGGTCATGCTTCTCGGGCAGCTTACAGATAGCTGCAAACTTGTCAGTCAGAAGGCTGTCCGGGTCAGTATGCTTGCTGTACAGCCAGCCAATAACATTGGCTATCAAAAATCCGCCAACTATCCGGGCGACCAGTATGGTATTATCGGCACCGAACGCCTGGTGGGTCGTGATGATAGTGACCGGATTGAGTATTGGGGCCGCCAACAAGAAAACCAGCGACTCGGCGACAGTGAAACCTTGTGCCAACAGCCCCCTGGCCAGTGGGACGTTACCGCATTCGCATACCGGCAGCAAAACACCCAAAAATGATATGCAGACCCGTCTTAGCGGCTGCCATTTTGGTAAGTGGCTGACTATAAACCTATCGGGCAACCAGACCTGGACCATAATTGAAAGCAGGATACCCAGTAGTACAAATGGTAGCGATTCAATGATGATGCTGGTCGTAAGTGTTACTAAATCCTGCAGTCTATTGGGCAACGGCAAATGGAGCAGGCGTGCCGACAATACTCGAATGCCGAGCAAAAGCGTAATACATACAGCCCCAATGATCAGCCTTGGTTTCGCCGCCGTTTTTATTTGCTGCATAGTCCCAAAACGCATGACCTAATAGTACCTCAAACTCCTCTATAACGACTACTGCTTATCTACGGCTTTAGTATTAATGAAAATATAAACAAGACTAGGGTTGAAAGTACAATTGCACCACCAGCTGCGATACCTGCATAAAATGCCAGTGTTAAGCCAACTAACACGGCAATAATCGCTAATCCCATCGCAAATAGGACAGTTCGTAGGAAGCTACTTGCAAAGCGTCCTGCCGAGATAACAGGTATTACTAATAGGGCACTGATGAGCAACCCACCTACAATACGTAAGCTTAGAACCACAATTAAAGCGGTCATAGCTGCAAGCACATAATTCAAAACTGCGACTCGGTAGCCGGCAATTCGTGCACTGTCCTCATCAAAGGCTATATGCAGCAATGCCCGGTAGTTGTAGCTGATCACTGCCAGCACCAGGACGGTAGCCATAGCCAGGGTGATGATGTCAGCTCTGCTGGTCGTGGTGATACTGCCAAACAGGTAGGTACTAAAATCGGTTCGTGCTCCTTTGGCGAGGTTAGCCAGCACCACTGCGATCGCCAGTCCGCCACTCATCAGTATAGCCAGGCTTGTTTCGCCGCTGATACGCTTGTTTTGCCGCAGATATTCCAGCAACAGGCTGCCGCCGATAGTTATGGGTATCGCCGTAGCGATAGGGCTAATCCCAAGCAGCAGACCGGCACCAACGCCCGCAAGACTGACGTGTGCCAGGCTGTCAGCTATGAGCGAGTACCGGCGCGCCACCAAAAAGCTTCCCATAAGCGGCACCGACAAAGCAATGAGCAAACCTGCCAGCAAGGCCCGAACCATGAAGCTATACTGGAGGATTTCAGGCATCGTGCGCCTGGCGGTTATTTGGGTCATGCGCTTCGCTGTGACCCTCGTGCTGATGGTGCAGGACACGGTGCTGTTGCCCGTATAGTCGGGGCAGATATTTATCGGCATCGAAGTGCTCGGGCTCGCCATCATATACGATAGTTCGGTTCAGACATATGACACGTGAAACCAGCTTGAGCACAATATCCACGTCGTGGGAAACCATGATAACAGCTATGCCCCTGGCCTGTAACTTAGCCAGGATCTTATAAAACTCGTCTTGCGACTGCTCATCTATACCTGTTGTCGGCTCATCCAAAATCAGCATGTCAGGGTTTGCAGCCAAAGCTTTAGCGATCAAAACCCGTTGCTGTTGGCCGCCGGATAGCTCATTGATGCGTTTCGTGGCGTAGTCTTGCATCCGGACTTCGGTAAGAGCCTTGGTGGCCATCACCATATCGCCTTTGGAACCAAGCTTTACCACCTCAAGTACACTTATGGGCACCTGGCTATCCTGCCTGTAGCCACGCTGCGGTATGTAGCCGATGGTACCGGCTCTTTTGACGACTGTACCGCTACCCGCCGACCACAGCCCAAGTATGACTCTGAGTAATGTTGTCTTACCAGCCCCGTTCGGACCGATCAGTCCGATAAACTCGCCGCTATGTATGCAGAATGAAATATCATCCAAGACATGCTCGTTGCCTATAACAACGCTTAGGTTATCCACATCTATCAACAGCTGCTTAGCGGCATGCAAGAGCGGTTCGGAGGCTGCTGAGGTTGTCTCGCTGGACGCTGAGGTAATCTTTGCCGTGTTTTTGGTCTTCATTGCTAATTCCTTCTATTGGGTCAAAGACCGCTGTTTTGGCACCTGTTTCGGCGGCTACCGTCTGGGCCAGCTTCGGGCTTACCAGGCTTTCGAAGAATACATACTTAATATTCTTTTCGCGAACCAGCTTAGTCAGCTCGGCTAGTTTGGCGGCACTCGGCTCGGCGTCGGGGGTAATGCCGGCTATCGATGCTACCTCTAGATTATACCGTTTACCCAGATAACTGAAAGCGTCATGCGAGGTAATAATAGTCCGCGTTTGGCAGGTGGCCAGACCGGTCATGTAGTCTGTATCCAGCTGGGCAAGCTTAGCTTTGTAAGCACCAGCACGGCTGGCAAAATATGCAGCGTCTTTAGGGTCGGCTTTGGTAAGCCCGTCTGTAATGTTGTCAACGATTTTCTCTGCCAAGGTCGGGTCTAACCAAAAATGGGGGTCTTTGATGGGGCTGGAAGGCCGACCGGTTTCTTCGTCATCACCTTCGACCAGATCAATGCCGTTACTGGCTTTGACCGCCACGTTTTTATAGTCGGGCAAAAACTTATCGACCCACGGCTCCATAGTACCACCGTTGTACACGAATACCTGGCTTTTGTCGGCACTCACTAATTGCTGAGGCGATGGTTCGTAATCGTGCGGCTCCGAGCCCGCCGGTGTAATATTAGTAACGGCTACTTTGTCGCCACCTACACTGCGGGCGAAGTCGTATAACGGGTAATAGCTGGCTACTACCCTGACAGCTGGCTTGTTATCGTTGATATGGTTTTTAGCCATGGCCCCTATGCCGGCTGCTCCTAAGACCACCACCAGTACGGCGACCAGGGCAATTCGGCTGTGTTTATTTGTCATCATAACTCCTTTGCAATCCTTGCAATATAATCTTGATAGATAAATACTGCAAAAGTGTTGCAATAATTAGCTTATTATCGCAACAGTATTGCGAATAGTTATAATGTTTGGCTATAATCGCAGGACAGAGCTCAGCAAAGAAAGGTTTCTATGATACGAGGCGACCATGATGTGCAACATGCATTGGCGCATTTAGAGATAGGTGCGCCAGCAATTGATGCCACTATTACACAGCGACGCTTTCGCGCATCTGCGCTCAGTTACTTTTTCGCAGCATTACGCAACGGTCATCACGACGCTCTTGCCAGCCACGATAGAGGGCTGGAAGCCATAGTGGGACAACAGGAAGTACACGACCTGGACGAATACGGTGTTTTTGGTCGGTTTGCCGGACGTATGGCCATTAGCGAAAATGGCCTGGCAGTAGTAGAAAGTACCTTGCACCACGACCCTTCGGAGCAACTGAAGAATGCACTGCAAGCCTCGCTTACCAATGCGGTAGGTATCCTACGCAGTAGTTAAGTTCAATACCTTATCTCGAGACATCAAATGAATGATTATCTGGCCGAGTTTTTTTGTTAGGCTTTTGCGCAGGTCAGTATCATCACTACTTGCTTTAGTATATCCGTCAAATTCTTTGCGGTGCTCTTCGTGCAGTAGTTTTTGCAGGCCGTTGACGATCTCCCATGACTCCGGGGTTAGCGTTACCGCTGCCGGACGAATGCCCAGTAACCGCATAAGCAACGCTGATTCAATGCCTAAGCGTTCGGACAATCCTTCCAGTACGGACACTAGTATTTCATCGTTTTTCCGTTCATGCGCAGTCATAGTAGTGCTTGGCTTCGCTTCTAACTGCAGGCTCTGGAACAAGTCGTTTAAATCCTTTACTGTTTGCTCATCTGCAGATACTATTGCTTTGGCTATTGCCTCAGTAACTTCGGGATCAGCTTCTAACTCAGGCACCAGCTCTGCTACCGATTTATATACCTCAGCCAGAACTGCTTCATGATCGGGTACTTCCATCCACTCGCTTTTGACGAATGGCTCGGGGGTATCTGCCGGCTCAAGTTTGCCTTCGTACATAAGTTCGTCAGCTCCCTCATGCATCTGCAATACTTCAGGCGCTAAACTTTCCATAGCTGCAATCTCATCTGTTATAGCTGTTGTAAATAGTAAGTCGGGAGCATCTATTGCTACCGTTACCGACTCACTGTGGTTGCCTGTCGGCTGGGGTAGCTCAATATCATAGGTTAGTACTTCGTTAGTATCTGCAATAGTTACTGCTTCAACTTCGAATGTGCTTATAGGCTCCTGCTCAGGTTGCATGTCCGTCTCAGTAGTCGGAACTTCCTCAGCGCCTATGTCATGTACGGATGAACGGGCCTCTACAGTTTGTTTAGAAAGCTGGTGAGCTAGCTCTCCCTGCAAGCGAACGGCTTGTTCCAAGTGCTGACGTTCATCCGCCGCATTTGGAACGGTTATTGCCTGCTCGTCTCTGGTTGGCAGCTTATCTATAACTTCCTGAGTTGCATGCTTCTCAGCCTCTTTCGAAACACTGGCAAATAGTTCTTCGGCTAAGGTGTCGGCTTCGGCTTGGGTATGTTTGCATTCTGCCGTACATACATGCCCTGTTTCGCCATGCGCAGTACTATCATCCGCTTTTTCGAATAATTCTGAAGCTACGATATCAGCTTCCTGCTGACTATGCTTGCAGTCGGCCGTACAAACGTGTATTTGGTGTCCATGCTCATGGCCGTGGTGTGTTTCGGATTTATCATGGCTGTGAGCGATGGGCTTATCTTCAAGCGGAGCAAATAAGCTCTCTGCTAAGGTGTCGGCTTCGGCTTGGGTATGTTTGCATTCTGCCGTACATACATGCCCTGTTTCGCCATGTGTGGGTGTTTTAATATCTGCGAACAACTCACTCGCCAGCCGGTCGGCCTCCGCCTGATCATGCTGACACTCGGCTGTACAGACATGCTCCAGATTTCCATGCTCTGCATGGTTAACTACCGTTTCCGGCGGTGAGTGTATATGGGCATACTCATGGGCTTCGTGAGCTTTGATCTGCTCTGCAACCGGTGAAGCTTCCATAGGTTAAGCCACACCCGATACCGCATAGAGCTTGTCTAAGTTAAGCCTGATGCGGCTTTGGCTGAGCAGCTTTATACGATGCATCTCGGCATCATCTACATTTTTGATAAAGAAATCGAAGAACTCATTTTTTGGAGCAAAATAGCTGGTCAGCAGTAAACGCTGGTGCGGCAATACTTCCAGTCCCGTCTGCTTGCGGGTCCAATACTCAATGTTAGGGGTATGGTCAAACAACAAAGGAATATGATGGTTTAATACAGATTGCCCGGCGCGCTCAAGCCACGTTTTGTAAAATGCCTCCCAGGTATCATACTCTGCGAAGGCATGAAACTCGCCGGGCTTAAAGCTGCCGAAACGTGCGTCTAATTGCTCGAGATACATTTCCCTGCTGTAGTCCAGGAAGCCACTAAGTGTACTGTCGTCTACACCCTTGATGAGCGTTTGCCGCACTGTCTTATTCAGTGGGTTCGCAAACGTAAGCCAGAGTGGTTGAAAGCCCAGCTCATCGCTTCCGACCCGCTGCTGCATAGCAAAAGTCGCATCATCGATATGCAGATACTTCACCATTACCCAATCGTTAAAACCATGGCTGTTTGGTTGTGTTTGGGCATAGTCGGTCCAAAATAGTTGAAAAGTATCATATAGTTTCATAGGGAATTACAGGTTGAGTATCGAGCAAAAACTGTTTTATTGCAAAAGTGTTGCAATATGTGTTATATTTTTGCTACATGAAAGACGAAGCAGTTATATTGCTCCATAAAATCCTGAAAGATAATGGATACAGTGTTACCGAAGCACGAAAGCTGGTGTTTGATTTACTTTGGGACCATGAGCCGCAAAGTATACATGATCTTTACTCCCGTGCCGAGGATGGCATCGACAGAGCCAGCATATATCGCACTATTGGTTTGTTCCAACAGCTTGGACTCGTCCAAAAGATAATCATCGGCTGGAAATACAAACTGGAGCTAACAGATGTCTTTACCCATCACCATCACCATATTAGTTGTCTGGGCTGCGGCAGAGTCATGTCCATCCAGGAAGACGATGAGATTGAAAGCCTGATAGAAAGTTTTGCCCGGAAGTATAAAATTACCGCCGACCGGCATCAGCTTGAGATACAGGGCTACTGCGAACCATGCCAGGATCAGCCGGCCGTACCGCTAACCTAGTAAGCGGCTTGGTTATTCAGGCTTGTGATGCGCGGGATGGCTGCCTTCGATCGACAAGTTCGGCAACACCCTGCCCAGCCAGGCGGGTAGCCACCATGCCCGCTCACCGAACAAGGCCATCACCGCGGGGACAATCGTCATGCGGACTATGAAAGCATCGATCAGGACACCGGAAGCCAGCACGAAGCCGACTGATTTGACGGTCGAATCGCTGGCAAATATAAAGCCCGCAAACACCGATGCCATGATGATGGCCGCCGCCGTGACGACCTTGTAGCCTTGCACGAATCCCCCGATGACCGCCGCTGTCGGCTGAGCTTCACTGCCGTGCGTGTAGGCCTCACGCATGCCGGATACCAGAAAAAACTGATAATCCATGGCCAGGCCAAACAATATGCCGGTCGCCAATATAGGCAGGAAGCTGATGATAGGTCCGGGCTGTATGATCCCCAGCCAGCCCCACTGGAAGAACATGACCATCAGTCCAAAGGTCGCGCCAATAGTCAGCACAAATCCCAGTGTAGCTTTGATAGGCACCACAATCGACCGGAAGACCATCAGCAGGATCAGCAGTGATAAGCCGACGACGACCAGCAGGTACACCGGTAATGCCCCGGCCAGCTTGTCGTCGACATCGACCGCCACGGCGGTCGCACCCGTCAGGGCGATGGCCGCACCCGGGCCGGCAATCCGTGGTGCATCAGCCCGCAGCCGGCCGATAAGTGTCCGGGTCTGTTTGTCATTGGGCCCTGACACGGGAAATATCTGCAACAAGGCGGTGCGACCATCGGCGCTGACGCCAGCCGGAGCCACCGCCACGATAGCCTTATCGGTTTTGAGCCGCCTGACGATGCCGCCCAGAGCTGTTTGCTGGCTAGTCGGCGACAACCCAGACGGTAACGAGACGGCCGCTATCAAGGGTCCATTGAAGCCCGGTCCAAAACCTTTAGCAATCAGGTCATATGCCCGGCGCTGCGTCGATGCAGCCGGTGCCGTGCCGTCATCTGGCAGGCCAATATACAGTTTGGTTGCCGGTAAGGCCAACAAGCCCAGGACTAAGACGGCGCCTAGCGTCACCAGGATCGGACGGCGGGTCACGAACTCCACCCAGCGGCGACCCAAGGACAGCCGGTCGTCCTCTGGCTTATCGATTGTCTGGCGCCTGGCCACAGCCACGCGCTCATCCTTACGCAGGACTTTGAATTTGGCGAAACCAAGTATGGCCGGCGTCAGGGTCAGCGCCGCCACGGCGGCAATGGCTACCGTCAGAGCAGCGAAGTCGCCCATACTCGTCAAAAATGGTATCCCAACCACCGTCAGGGCGGCCAGGGCGATAATAACTGTCAGGGCCGCAAAAATCACCGCGTTACCGGCCGTGGCCAGCATCCGTCCGGTCGCTTCACGCGGCTCGTAGCCTTGTTTTAGGTAGCTGATGTAGCGCGTTAATAAAAACAGCGTGTAGTCGATACCGACCGCCAGTCCCAGCATTACGGCCAGAGTTGGCGTAGACGATGAAATCGGCAGGAAGCTACTGGCGCTCAGCACGCAGAACATGCCTAGCATGACAGCTATCAGCGCCACCAGCAGCGGCATACCGGCGGCAATCAGGCTACCGAAGGTCATAACCAGCACCAGAGCTGCCACTACAATACCGGCCACTTCCCCGATGCTGCTGGCTTCTTTCAGCATAACAATGTCACCACGCGTGGCGACTTGTAGCTGCGGCGACGTGCCCTGCGCTACTATGCTGGCAATCGCCGTCTGGGTCTGCGGTGACACACGTAGTGCGGGCTTGCTCAGCAGTACAGATGCGAACGCAATACTGCCGTCCGGTGATATAGTGCCTGCCATGAATGGGCTGACCACTGCGCTGACACCATTGACTTTACTTAACTGCGATAGTACTTCCGCAATTTCAGCTTTGTTTTCCAAGATCATATGGCCTTTGGCGGCAGCGAATACGACCGTTCCTGACCCCTGAGTAGCAGCGGGGAATGTCTTGGTGATCTGGTCCAATGTCGCCTGAGCTTTGGTGCCGGGGATTGTCAAGCTCGGATCGTACGGCTTATGCAACATAACGGCCGAAACCAGAAGCACGATTGTCACTATCACCCACGCTATGATTACCCGAGTGCGGTGTAAGAAAAGCCACGTACCAAATTTATACAGCTTGTCCGACACGGCTTCTCCTCATTTTTAGCTACAATAATAGCAGTGTAACTGACCGGATAAAATATTGCAATCGTTGCAATATTTGAGACAGGCCATTGTATACTGGTAGGCATGGCAGTGGTAAGAGAGCAGAAGAAACAACAAACCCGGGCGGCGATTGTGGCGGCCGCGCAGGCCTCTTTCGGACAACGCGGCTATCATGACACCACACTGGAAGATATCGCAGAGATCGCGCACGTCTCCCCGCGAACCATATTTTCGTACTTCCCCTCCAAAGAAGCGATTATATTCGATGACTACGAGCAATTAATTGATAATCTCCTGGCTCATATCGCCGCCAGCCGGCCAGCCGGCATATCTGACTCGATCCGCGGTTTCCTACACACCAATCCGGCTCTCATCTCAGACCCCTCAGCTAAAAAACAAGCGTTATTCAGCACTATCGATGCCAACCCGCCATTACATGAATACTTCAATACCATACTTGCCAAGCTGGAGCGTCAGTTCGTGTCACTGACAGCCGAAGAACGAGGCCTGCCCCAAGATTCTATCCAGACACGCATGATAGCCGCCATCTATCGCGCAACCTTCACTGCCATGTACGAAGCCATTCTCGAGGGCGACCGCGATGACCAGGCCATCTTTACCATGGCCCTGGCATTCATCGACGGCGGTCTAGCTAGTCTAAAAAGACTATAATATAGAGCAAGTTATGGGAACTTTTAGACTACACGAATACGGCACAAAAGATCGCAAAGCTCGCCGCCGCTAAAGGTCTACAATTCAGCTGTATAATAATGCTTAACATTATAGAACTCACCGAGCAATAAGAGAGTAAAGTCATGTTAGTATTAACAGATATGAAAAGAGATACAGGTTTATGGCACTCGAGATAGGCAGCTCAAGGACGAAACCCAACCCTACGAGCGTGACAATCAACGAAAGGTTGTTTTAAATGCTGAGTATAGCCGTTCTCAGGACGCAACCCTACCCTTCGAGTTTATAATCAAAATGCCCTTACCTGACCAAGGTAAACGTGGCTATTCTAAAGATTTTGCAGATACGCTGCAAACCACTACAAAAGTTGCACGGTAATTTACGTACAGGTCTAATTAGGTTCTGCAAGCGAATAGTAAGCCGAGTTATCACCACGAACCTTAGCTGCAAGTTGGTCGCCTGAACCCCAATGCCACCACTCCGTAGGGTTACATACTAGCCCAGTGTCTACTCCGAACACTTTGCCTGTCATAATTGCATAGTAAGCCCGTCTATTACGTTGAGCGGCCTTGTCATCGTCTGTTTGCGGTATATTCAGCTCGAAGTAATCTGGTAATATCCTGTCACCCGTATCAGCATCGCTGTGGCCCATTGGCACTTGACTGCCTTCTACATAATCACCTGTATCCTGTTTATAACGTAAGATTATGTCCAATGCACCTCCAGTGGCGTGAGGAGATGGCTTTAATGGGTCGGACGATGGAATAGCAATAAGGTCTTTTATGCGTTCTGCCACTTCCTCGTCGCTTATAGTAGGGTGGTTGTCACGCAGTAAAGCGGGTATAAGTTCGTCGTGTAACCGAGTTTGCAATGAAACTGGCCTGAGAGCATCCTCGGCATAAAGCTCAACTTCACCACCAAAAAAATCCGTAAAGAGTGGATTTTGCAGTGCTTTATTAATTTTAGACAGTGTTTCAGCTACCGACCGGCGTAAGTACATATTAGCCGTAACACTTGGCACAGGCTGCTCCGTGGCAGCATTAGGTCGAGAATAATAGGCTTGGCCTGCTAAACCATAGTCGGCTATATCTACAAGCGGCTCATCAAACTTAGGATGTGAGGTATCAATCGGCAGCTTGTTATAGCCCCTTTTAAGCTCACGTAGCCCGTCCATAATAGGTACGGGCTGCAACAGAGCTTTTTCTACAAGTTGGTCAAAGCATTGTTCATAAGGGCGTGGTATTTCTGACATACCAATAGTTTAAACACTTAACGGCTTATGCCCAAAAATCAGAGTTTTCTTCCGTACTGAGTTGATGAAGCTCACCTGTGCGTCCACTAACTCGATATATCGTGTAGCCGTCTGGAGCGACATAATTGCCTTCGCTGTGCAGTTCTAAGTGCAGCTCAGGGTGCGCAGCAACGTAAGCTGCTTCGCCCTGTGCTTGTAACGCAGCGAGTTGACTATTGGCTTCGGCATCGTTAACTGCGGAACGAAGTGTGCGCAGCACCTCACTTAAGTAAGTAGCGGGTGTACGCTTAGCAACTACGTTCGGGTCAGAAGGATTACCAGCGGTAAAGGTTTCAGTAACACCGAATTGCTGTGCTACGCGGTCTAAATCACGCTCGGTTGAAGCCTGATAAATCTGTGTAGTAATTGCAGCAACTTTAGAACCTGCTGGTAAGCTACCGTTGGCCTGTAAGGTGGCGAGTACCTTCTCGATAACGGCAGGCGTACCTGCCTTTTTGTCTTCTACATACATTACGTTTGCAACCAAGCCTGGATTTTCCCTGGCAGCAGTTGCAGCAGCACCTACACACAGGTCAAACTCGGTCTTAGCACCAGGAGCATAATTGGCAGTATTTTCCTGTTCAGCTTCGTTAAGTTCACGGCTTGAGCCAGCAACAATAAGCTGCTTAACATTGGCTTTGCCCGACTTAATAGCGTTTACGGCGTAGTTAGTACGGTCTAAGTTAGACTGCCTAGCACCACCGAGAACAATTACAGCGTCGAAATCGCCTTGTAGGGGTGTTTCGGCTTCTAGCATACGCATACTCTCAGCTGTACGAGTAATCAGGTCTTTAGTAGTATCATCCCATTCTGTCTGGTCAGCTTCAAGCTCGTAACGGACTAGGCTACGACCGCCCTGATAGCGGGGGTCAAGCTGTTGTATAGCATCACGAAAGGCTTCGGGCTGTTCTAAAGGGTTAGCTTCAACACCAAAGTGCTGTAAGAACTCACTACCTGCTTGAAGTAATTGTTCGGCTGATGGTTGGGTTTCTTGGGGACGATATTGTTCTGTCATAAAAACTATACTAGCATAAGTTCGTTAATTTTGCAAGTGTTTGTCCTTACATTCAATCCCGAAACGCAACATAACCACAATGTAGCTGGTGGCGTCAGCCACCAGTAATGCAGCTAACCAAAAAAGCACCTCTGTTCGAGAACCTGTAGACTAGTTGTTGTCAGACAAACTAATGCAAGGAGAACAGAGATGCACTACCATATTACACAAACAGAATGTATTGAGCTAAGTCTGCTCATGCGGCTTGGCCACTCGCAGCGGAACGCTGCACTCATCCTGGGCGTTAGCCCGAGCACCGTCAGCAGAGAGCTGGCTCGTAATGGGCTTCCAGGTGGCAGGTACCACGCAACCGCTGCGCGGCTCGCTAGTCATGGCCGTCGGGCATCCGCTAATGCCCTCCGCACCAAGATGTTGGCACATCCAAAGCTGGCAGCGTTGGTCGAGCGTAAGCTCGTCCGCAATGACTCACCGCAGCAAATAGCTGGTTGGCTTGCGAGCAGCGGAGCTGCGCTCCGTGTCAGTGTCCAGACCATCTACGACTGGGTGTACCTGCACGCCCGGCACTTGCTCAAACACTTGCATTGTCGCAAGGGCAAGTACCGCCGCAGCCCAGGCTAGCTTCTCAGACGTTCCGGCTCGCTACCGCCGGACACTGACACTCGACAATGGCACTGAGATGAGTAATTACGAGACCATTGAGCGGCAGACTATGCTACAGGTGTACTTCGCACAACCCTACCATTCCTGGGAACGAGGCACCAACGAGAACACCAATGGTCTGCTGCGGTTTTACTTCCCTAAGAAAATGAGCTTTGCTCATGTTTCTCAGGAGCAGCTTGACCTGGCGGTCCAGCAGCTCAATACTAGACCA
>CAXSFI010000004.1:0-76315 GCA_964236675.1 uncultured bacterium | reverse complement strand
TGCGGTAGCGGCTGACGCCGCTACCTGGTGTTGCGTTTTGGATTAGAACCTAGGCGTTTCTGACAAATAGGGCTTACCACGCGTGCCGTATACACACGGCTCGTAGGCTTTATTGAACGCCAGCTGGGGAGTCATATTGAAGTTGTTCTTCACCCACAGGCAGACACGCTTTGTGCTGACACCCAGTTCACCGTAAACCTTCTGGATGAGTCCGGTATATAGCTGGTCACAGTAACAGAAAACGTGAGCGTCTGGCTCCAGTACGGCAATCGCATTGGCTAGAGCCGACTTAAGGAATGCTTCGTAGTCGGCATCGCTGAGACTATCGTCGGTCGTACCGCCATATTTACCATCAGTACTGATGCCTTTGTTGTAATCCAATTTGATATTGTACTTCGGATCGGTGTTAAGCATAGCCGCCAGCTTGCCGTCCATAAGTCGCATGATGGTGGCCGGATCGGTGGAATCACCACATATTAGGCGATGATTGCCAAGTTGGTACATGTCGCCAAGTCGAGTGACTGGTTCCTTGATTTCTTCGATCGCCTTATCAACATCGAACTCGTCATCCTCTGTAGCCAGCGCATCATCCCAGATACTGGACAGGTCAACATCGTCAAAGCCAGCCTCCAACAGGAACGAGGTGTCATACTCCTTGAGTAATTCAAAGTCCCAGTCACCGGTATTGCGGTTTAACCGGAGGTTCAGCTCCTTCTCGCGTTCAATGTCCGGCAAGTTCACGTATACCACCGGTACCGTATTGATACCAAGATCTTTAGCGATATGCAGACGAAAGTGGCCACCAATGACGATGTTCTTGCGCTCCGGCGCACTGTTTACGATGATCGGGTCAACCAAGCCAAACTGCTTGATGCTAGCCTTGAGATCAGCCGTTGCCTTGGCCGACCAAGTACGCGGGTTGTACGAGGCCAGCGCCAAGTCGCCAGTCAGCACGTTTACTATTTGTAAATCTCCCATAAGTCCTCCCAATTTTAAGAAATAGAAAAAGCCTACCTTGTAAAGATTGCGAACGCATAACCGGCACCATTGCTGGTACTGATTAGGATTCGCCTCCTTTACGAAGTAGGCTTTGATTTCTCAAAACGGAGTACGGGTGCACCGTACAAACTTGCTTCGCTGATTTATCTCTTAACTGTGCGTTGCTACTTTGTTGGTAGCTATTGTGAGCTTATGCCTTCACGGCGTTAGTTGTCAAGCTAATTGGTAGCCCACCGCTGCCAACCAAACTTAAATTCGCGCGTTCAACCAGTCCCAAACTTCTTGCTTTAGCCAACCTTGATGCGGTCGCTTAACTGGACGATAAGCCAGTAATCATTCGAATCGGTTATAGTTTTCATGCGGTTGGACCATGTATCTGCGCTTTCGTTTGTTTCAATGAACCATTGCGAATACAGGGGCTTTGCCCACGATGTCGAATTTTCTTTGAGCATTTTCTCGACCGCCGCGTATTGGCTCGGTCGAGCGTGGTGATCTAAATCGTAACTAACTAGCAATACCATCTTGTACTCCTAGCACTGCGGCAACGACAAAAGATTATCGTTCCACGTTTTATCGGCATAGGTTTGCAAATACTTGGTGCCGTACTTATTTTCACGAATGGCACACCAGACTTTACCGCTGCCGTTTGCTACGTAAGCGTCCACCTTATTATCTTCCATCCACTTGATTAGTGCTGTTCGCTCGTCGATACCATTAGTGTTATCGTCGTCATCGTGCCAGCGATAGTGGCTGATAGCTTCGTGCGGATCGTTTGGCTCCGGCTTCCTGATTCCTGTTATTTCTAATGCCATGTTGGCGTTCCTTTCTCCTAGCGGATACCCTCCGAAGGAATTATTAACCTTGTAATATCTAATTTAACAAACTGATAAATCATTGTCAACACATTTTGTGCATGTTAATATAACAGGATGATAAATCCACTCGAAAAAGCACCTATTACAATCGGGCAACGCATACGCCGCGCACGTGAAAAAGCCAGCCTGACACAGTCGGAGCTTGCAACACTGCTCGGATACACTTCGCCGACAGCCGTTTCCCTCATTGAAGCAGATGAGAGAAGCGTTAAAGTAGAAACCCTTGAAAAAATAGCCCAAGTACTACACCAGGACGTCAACTATTTGGCGACCGGCAACAAGAGTGAAGCCACTGTTAAAACTGCTTTACGAGCGGATGCTAATTTTGAGCCAGAAGATGTTAAGAAGATAGAATCTTACATTGACTATTTAATGTCGCAGAAGAAGCAGAATGATGGACGAGGAAAAACAGAAGGATAGCCCAAGACTTACAGAAGCCAAGCATGCAGCTAAAGGCTTACTTAAAAGCGCCAAGTTAAAGTCAGCACCGGTTGAAATCAGACAACTTATGGCCACCGTTAAACAAACTTTTGACGTTACGGTAAGGGGCGTTCCGAACGACATGTTTAGCGGCAAGGGTGATGCTATGACCCAGACGCGCGGTGAGTGCGTTTTTATAATCTATAACGATAGCAAACCGGTAGTTCGCAAGCGTTTTTCTGTTGCCCATGAGCTAGGCCATCTGTACATTGGGCATCTACACGGTAACTCTAGCTCAGACATAAATTCTGAAAACTTTGATGAAATGGAAGCAAACATGTTTGCGGCATACTTGCTAATGCCGCCTGAACTTCTCCGCAAGGACATTAAGGCTGGAATCAAAAAGCCCGAAGATCTGGCAAAAAAGTATGGAGTTAGTGTCGAAGCTTTGTGGCTGCAGCTACGAAGCACTAGTTTATTTAAACTGCTTTAGGATCATAGTAGCTTCAGCCCCTGTCTGCAATCCGTCACATCACAGCGATGCCCTATAATGGTACGTATGGCAATCAATGCAACCGATTTCGATAAAACGTATTTCAGCACCAAAGGCGCTGCTGCTGAGGTATTCGTTCACGAATTGACCGAGAAAAGTATGTTTAGTGACTGGTGTTACCGCAATCCAATGCTCAAACCCGGTGTCGAGCTGTGTGACATGCTAATTGTCTTCGACGACATAGTGATTATCATGCAAATCAAAGATCTAAAGCTCAAAAAAGACGGAACGCCCAACACAAAAGATCAGGCAAAAAACATCAAGCAGCTACACGGTGCGTACCGGCAGCTCATGGGACTAAAGACGCCCGTCAAACTAACCAACCCGCGTCGTGGCGAAGAGATGTTTGACCCAAGCGTTGTTAAGCGCGTATTTATGATTTCCATCCTTACGGGTGAAAGTAGCGATATTGAATGCTACGAGGTCACCGACAAGGCCATTGTTCACGTTTTTGACCGCGATTTTACCGAGATCGTCATGAACGAACTTGATACTGTCGCAGATTTCCTAGCATATCTGGACCAGAAAGAAAAAGTATTGCGCGGCGGTAGCACAATCAAACTTCGAGACGGCGAAAAAGACTTTTTGGCATACTTCATAAACCAGAAACGTAATTTGAGCGATATTGCCGACAATACTACGCTAATTATCAATGAAGATATTTGGCAGCAGTATGAAACCGCCGATGACGTGATCGCCAAGCGCGACGCTGATCGTATTAGCTATGCTTGGGATAGCCTCATCGAAATATCACATACCTCCGGTGGGCAGTACGAAAAGATCGCCCGCGAATTTGCTAGAGTTAAGCGTTTTGACCGACGCATGTACGGCCGAGCATTGGTCGATGGGTTCAATGAGGCGCAAGTCGTGCTGTCTAATCCAAAATTAAATGCTTTCCGTAGAGTGCTATTTTTAGAAAACCAGAACCTTACCGTTGTCATATGTTACTACGACGACCCCAAAGAGATGAAAGATGGGCTTAGTGCTCAGCTACTCGGTATGGCCCACATAGCACGAGTCAAATTCCCAACGCATACTAAAGTGATTGGCATCGGATCCGATATTACCGCCGGTTTCTCCGGCTCCTTCACTTTTCTGTACTTCGAACAAGATGAACTGACCAAGGAATATATAGAAGATGTTCAGCGCTGGCAGAACCAGACCAAAGTTTTTACCAATCTAAATATTCGAGGGGTGAGAGCAAATGAATATTCATAGAATGCACGCAATAGTAACAGCAGGTGGAACTACGGAACAAATTGATGACGTACGTGTAATTACAAATCTTTCCACGGGCACTATGGGCCATCAAATAGCCGGTAGATTGGCTTCGCAGGGCGTCGAGGTGATAGAAATATGCTCCGAGTCATCACTTCGTAGCCTATCTCCAATGCCAGGCGTAACATACGACCCATTTACAACATCAAAAAGCTTGGCAGAAAAACTCAGCATTCATTCCGGTGCGGACATTATGGTTCATTCCGCAGCGGTTTCAGATTACATTCCTATTACCACTCAAGGTAAAATACGATCCGACCAGGAGGAATTGAACATTAGACTAGTGCGAGCGCCTAAATTAATCGCACAACTAAGGAACTTATATGGCGACGAATCTTTTCTGGTGGGATTTAAGCTCTTATCTGGAAGTACCGACGAAGAACTGATTGAAGCATCCTTGCAGCAACTTACGCTAAACAAACTTGACCTTGTTGTAGGTAACGACTTAAAAAGATTTACGCCGCTCCTCCATCCAGTCTTGATTACGGATAAGAATGGAGAAGCTGAGCGAATAAGTGCCGAGAAAAGTACAACGGCAATTAAGATAGCAGACTACATATTACGGCGTGCTAGCAAAGCTTAAGCAGTTCCTGGATGGCAGCATCTTGGAATACGGGTTCTTTTTGGTCATTGCGGTAACTATGATCGGCGCTTGGAATTTCTATTACACTTGCACTAATATCGCCTAATTCAGCTTTAACCGCTTCCACTCCACCGAAACGATCGTTCTCGCCTTGGATAACAGCTTTCAGATTGTCACTAACGGCCTGAGTTTTAACGTCTTCAATGACATAACCAAGTACAATCAGCTCGATATCATCACTAGGGTTTTGTTCTAGGTAAAAGCTAGCAACAATAGCGCCAAGTGATTTCGCTACAATAGTTATTTTATATCCACTACCCTGCAACTGTTCAACTACTTGCTTCAAAGCCTCGACTTCCTCAGTAAGCTCTGGCCCACTTGATGATTCATCGCCACGCTCGCAGTATGGGAAATTGAAACCAAAAACACTTTTACCAGTTCTGGTAAGTGCCTCAATGACTTTTGCGATAAATGGCGATTCGACGCCTTCAGTTCCACTACCGTGAAGAACCACAAATACTCGATCAGATGATTGTTTGTGGTAAAACTTATATGTTACATTATCGAGGTTCATCGCCGTACACTCCTGTCATTACATTATCGCAAACTTCATCGGCAGTAAGTCGAGACGTATCTATAACCGTCGAACCGAAAGCTGTTGTAGCTAAGTCTACCAGAACCTTTTCCATGGCCATAAACTTTTCTGGCTTTCTGAGTACCATGAGGTCATCGGGGGCGACTTCCTCGGGATTATCACGCATACGTTGTTGTAAACGTCGCTGGCGTGCTTCAATACTTGCCGTGAACACAAAAGAGCTATCAAACCGGGGATGAGTTGGCAATACGTCTTTGAATGCCTCTACTATTCTCGGTGTTTGATTGACGGCGTGGTATGCCATCGAGCGTAACAGAATAGTAGAATCCTGAATTGTATTCACTTCAGGTCGCTTGAAGCGTTCGACGTCAGCCATAAGAGCCGCCACATATAGATTTCCTAATGTTTCAGCAGAGTATGCATCGTCAACGCGCAGAGAGTCCGCTAACTGGAATAATGTGTTTCCTGGATCCATGCTGTTGCGGCGTACGGCCCAGTCTTCCCCTGAGCGTTCAGCGAAAAGCCTGGTTGCTGTTGATTTACCTGCCAGATCCATACCTTCGAAATGTACGTATTTTGCCATAATTTATACCTTGTGATTAACCTTTAATATCATTGCTCTGGGACTACTTACAAATTGGCTGACCGCGACGCCGAGTTCTTCATCTGAAATCGTGTCATAATCAATTTCCATAACATCTATTGATTCGTCAATGGTCCCTGGAATCGGCTGACCGCCCGTACCCTGTGAGCCACCATTATCAAGTAGGACGAGCTTGGGTTGAAGTCCCCTGTCCAAAGCTTCCTGCCAGACGTTTTTTGCCGAGTGGTAGTATGAGGCGTCGCCAGTAATCGCGAGCGATTTGCCTCCTGCCAATGTCATACCGGCCGCAACTGATACGGCCGAGCCAAAACAGAGGCAGTGCGTGAGCGTGTTGAGTGTATCTTTTGTATATTCACCCAAATCGCCAGCGATATAGCGATACTCAGGCTTGAGAAGCTTGAATAATCTTTCGTATCTCGATGTTCGAATATAGTTTTCTGCATTTTTTTGGTTATATCCAATGGTATTTGACTTGAACTCTGAGGTACTCGACTTCAACTTGAGCGCGGTCGACATGATCGGATCGCCGACTTCATGAATCGTCTCGATTGCCGCCTGCTCAATATCGGGGACGGGTATAGTTACTATCGCGCTGTCAGCATCGTCACTTTCGCTACCCGCAACTATGCGCTTATAGTTAGCGTCCGGATTTATCAAAGTATGCAATACGTTAACAAACTGCTGAATTTTCTCATTTTTTACCGAGATTCCTTTTCGTTGCGAATCACCATTGATAGGATGTACGACAGGCTCAATCTTTACTCCCGAATCTACAGCGAATCTGCTAGCCAAGCCAAATACATCTTTAGCAGAGTATTCTAGATCTGTTTTGGGCTGAAATGCGACACTAATATTCGTCAAACGCATGACTACTGGTACATCGAAAATTTGTGATAGTTGAGGCGCTACCTCGGCCAACACAAGTGCTGATTCATAGCTATACGGTTCAAGCCAGAGGCCGCCATAAAAACTTGCGTAATGTCGAGAGTCGAGAATACATTGAGAACCCTCGAGTTCAATGTCATCGAATACTACAAGTACTAATCCTGCGCCAACTCCGGTCATATGCGAATTGATAAATGGATCTGCCGCGTCATTCAGCCCGACGTTTTTGAACGTTACCAAAGACTTGCCACCAGCCTGACTACTACCCCATGCCAGCTCAAAGGCTATCTTTTCATTAGTACTCGTCGTGCCGCCCCCTAAATATGCAAATAGCTCATGGCTATGGAAGCCAGGAAAATTATAAGCGTACTCTATGCCGCCTCGTTTGAATGCCTTCGCGAGATCGTTAAGCAAATTTGTTTTCTGCGTGCTCATGCAACATGCTCCTGAAATATTTCTGTCCGCTGAATTCCGGATTGGTAAATAAGCGACATCAATGATGCCGATAGGCCATGCGTCGATAAATCAGACTCGGTATCGTTCACATTTCTGAGTCCTAATACAATTTCTATGAATTCATTCACGACACTATGTTTCACGCTTTCGGTAATCAAATGACCGGCGAATTCCGACTTACCGTTAAGTTCGTCGGCAGAAATAATTTCTAACGGAACGCCTCCTATAACATCACTGTTCCTATAAATATAGATGTCGAAGTGATTATTGCCACCGACTTTATAGTCATCGATAGTACTAACGTCGTGCTTGTCCTTTGATTGATAAGAATGTATTTGGATATTTTGGTAAGGCCCTTGCTCTATATTGTGGTACTCATGCTTTACGCGACCATTTCCTTTGTAAAGATCGTCTCCTGGTAATATCCAGCTTCTTCGGGCAAACCCATTATGCATTAGGTTGAGAGATACATTACAGATTGGTTCACTGTCAGCATAAAGCGTAATGAGTGAAGCAGAATCCACTTCGCCAAACTTTTCATATGCTACTCGAAGCTCTTGATCACTATGCTCACTTACCTTGTTATATTTATTCCCAAATACACGTAAATAATCATTCCGCGATTGCTGTGCGATTAAAGCCGAAGGCTTTATTAAACTTGTGAATACGGCATACTTATCGAATCGCTTACCGGATTCTGCAAACGACACACCAATATACGAACTCAGAATGTCTATCAAATGATATCCGCTATGCGATACTTTTCCGTAACCAGAATTATAAGGATGATAACCCTGCGTGATGATCTCTTCGGGTAAACGCCATTGACCGTCGCAGTGTGTTGTCTGCATGCTAGTGATTGGAATGCCGTATTTGTTGGCTACTTCCGCGATACGATCTCTGACAAGCTGGAAACCAGGATGATATCTACGTTGAGCATTCATTATGAATGCCTTACTCTCATCGCGGTACTTTGCGAGCATTTCAAAATCATCCGCAAGTTTTGTGGCTTGGTTGATGTCATTAGCCACGTTCACATGCGTGGAGATTGGCTTATCCATCAATATGTGTAACTTTTTCTTTGCAGCCCATAAGGCGTATTGCATATGGGAAAGAGGCTCAGTTGCAATGATGACTGCGTCAATCTCTTCTGCATCTACCATTTTGTTGAGCTCTTGTTCAACCTGGTCGTCGAGTGAATACTCGCTGGTTAGTCTGCTTACATACAGCTGCTTAATGTCATTACCTTGAAAATAATCATTCGTGATGCTTCTAGTTTCTTCAAGCTCGACTACCGCTTGCAGCTTAGCGAGTCCTTTCTCTTCCAGTGTCCTAAGAGCGGGGACATAAATTCGTTTCGCATGCGGTCCACATCCGATTAAGAGTACATTGGCATGCGAAACGGGCATATCAGCAGGGTAAAGTGCGGTCTCAGCGGCTAAAGGTAGAAGTTTATCGGAAATATTATACATTCTCGGCTTTCAATAAGTATACACATATATACGTATATCTATTTGCTTTGTCAACATAAACTTGCTTATTTAAGCTATTTATTGTAAATATTAGGTATGAAAGTCCATTTTACGGCCTCGATGAATAGCTTGGAGAAACACTTTGGTGCATATTCTGAGGTGGTGGCAGTTATTAAAGATGCCGGACATCAACTGGTACGCGACTGGCTTGAAGAAGCCGGATTAAAGGAAGTCTCACGAACAAAATATAGCGATGCAGAGTGGCGAAAGATAAGCGAACAGACCCTTGATGCCGTCGTTCAATCCGATATTGTCATTATCGATGCCTCATCCCCAAGTTTTAGCTTGGGATATCAGGCCGCCGTTGCGCTGAACCATAAGAAGCCTCTACTCGTTTTGTTTCAGCATGGTACAGAAAATCGCGAGTTGATCTATGACGCATCCTACTCATTAATGGAAACTAAAGTCTATAAAGACCACAAAGACATCTGCAACATCGTCAAGACGTTCATCGAGATGCACGATATAGATTCCAAAGATATGCGCTTTAACATGTTCCTAAATCGTGAATCTTATACATATCTTAATTGGGAAGCCAGTAAGACAGGTAAAACGAAAGCTCAAATCATTCGGGAAATTATTAAGCAACGTAGCCAAGAAAAATAAACGAGGGAAGTTAACTGGCCACATACATAAAGAGCACTTAGTACTAGTAAAGTAGTAATCAGTGATGCTATGACAATCCCGAAATGTAAGCTAAGGTAGACGGTACACCGTTTTATGCGGTACTCGACAATGGAGAAAATTATGCAGTATTACCACATGACGAGCTTCAAAGGCTGGGTAGCAATAAATAAAGAAGGCATAAAATGTGACACCGAGGGATACATATACGTCCTCGATGACCTCGAAGTAGCAAGCTACGTGGCAATCAATCAGCTCGGACATGCCGATTATGGCCTGTTCAGGATCGACCCCATTTGCATTCACGCACCACTTGAGACCGATGATGTCGCAGAAGTAACGGCAAAGCATCAATTCAGATTCAAGCAAAGCCTACTTGAGCGCCAGTATCTTACCGATCTTGGCATGCTAAAGACCCAATAACTCAGTAAAAGATCGTTTATCCTCAAAATCCGAGACATTCCTTTTTTATAGTGTCTTATTTGTCTCATTACCCCTGATACAACGGTTCTAGACCTAGACGCCCAGCCATAATCCTATGTTTTCAATGGCGTGAATCTAGACAGCAATTTGCCTTTGTGCTCTATATCTTCCAGAAAGTTTTTAGCAGTTCGAACCCACACAATATTCTTCTCAATAGAACGATATACTACACATGGTGCTTCGCTATCCTCCAGAAATCCCGTAGAAACTATTTCGTATTTTCCACCTTTATAATGTTGATATAGCTGTCCATCTCGTGGACGATCTAAGCCTTGCCATCCTGCTTCTATCTCATCGATTGATTTTTGCTTCGTCATAAACATATTCTAATCTAAAGTTCGAATTACGCCTACTAGCCCCAGCCAATAAAAATGACATACGCGCAAGTGTATGTCATTTTATTTATAGGCTAAAGTGCTAGTATTAAAATCATGAAAAAAGACGCATCGTGTGCGTCTTTGAAAATTCTAGCGGAATACTCCTTTGACTACCCGTCCGGGTCGCCCGGTCTTTCCGTACACATATTGTAGCACAATTGTATTCATCGTGCAGCCATTTGATAGTCATTTGCTATCTGATTTCAAAGACCACTGTTGTCTTCAGGATACATAAAATCTTGCCAACCTTTGCGTGTTTTGAGATTTCTTTCTCAATCTGAGCTTGCACAAAAGTATCATCTAGTTTGGTACGTCTCGCATCAATGATTAAGTTTCGCGATTGCTTCAGCCCATTGAACTGGGATTCTAACGTAGACTTCTTTGAATTGCCTGTCGGGCTTTTGATTTCCCACATCACTCCGTTCATGACGATGTCAGGTGTCTTCGTTTTATAGCTGGCAATTGGTTGCAAAAACTCAACCACGCATTTGTAATGCCGCGCTAGAATTTGGGCCACATCTAACTCATGCTGCATAGGCCGGGGCTTCATACCCTCAGGAATAATAACTTCGCCTTTTCGTCGCAACATTGTGCTCCGGATTATACCAATGACACCACTTTAGGTTCCACCTGAGTGACTCATCCCCAGCCAAGCATAAGCCCTATAGATATATTTGTATTTTTCCGAATGTTGTGTCGTAAGATTGATATAGTTTGGAAAATTTTACAGGATAAAATGCTCTACAATGGTATCTTAAGACATTAAGGAGAAATTATCATGAAAGGTTTTAGCACTGATTTAGAAGCACTGACTATTGCCAACACAAGATTTCGCCATGTGCTCTATACAGGAGCTTATTCGCAACTTGTACTTATGTCATTAAAGCCAAGCGAAGCTATTGGAATGGAAACTCACGGGAATGATCAGTTCTTCCGCATTGAAAAAGGCGACGGTAAGGCAATTATAGATGGTCATGAATATGATCTGCAGGATGGTAGCTCTGTAATAGTTCCTGCAGGTTCTAAACATAATATTATTAATACATCAACGAAAAGTCATCTTAAGCTTTACACAATCTACTCCGTTCCCCACCACAAAGATGGCGTTTCTTTCGCCACAAAAGCTGCTGCCGAAGCAAGTTCTGAAGAGTTTGATGGCAATACCACCGAATAATCATTAAGGCATATGTAAGTACTTCGTTTTAAAATCAGAATCATGCGGCGCCCAAATTCTAATAAGCCAAAACCCATTCACTACGCCCAGGACTTTGGGCTGGATGTACTGTCGGGTGATGATGATATGTTCCGCTGGTTCTTGCTGGCCTATCTTTTCGCTAAACCGATACAGTCGACGGTAGCCGTGCAAACCTGGAAATTATTTGTTGCCCACCAGCTTGATACGCCGTGGGCCATTACAGAGGCTTCGCATCGGGCACTCGTGCGGCTACTAGACGAGGGTAAGTACACCCGCTACGATGAAACCACCGCCCGTGCTTTGCATACCTGCATGCAACAGTTATTACGAGATTACGAAGGTTCGCTGATGCTGATGTACGAAAATAGCTTAGACGAGGATGAATTTTCCAAGCGGTTGCAGCAGCTATACGGCGTCGGACCGAAAACTGCAGAGATATTTATGCGCGAAACCGCAGAGCTATTTGCTCGACGCAACGAATAACAACACGCTATTCTCAAATTATGATTAAGTGGGTTTAACTGTTGCCAGTCAGGTGCTGGCCAATAACCCGAGGGATTGAAGCAACTGCGCTATGGCGATGTGGCTGAAAGGTTGCAGCCCAGGGGTTTTCCTGGCCGATGATCAAATCGTGCAGTATCATGGCGGCGGCCGTACCGTTGCTAAGTCCCCATTTCCTAAAGGCTGAGGCGACGTATAGATGCTCGGACCGGGGGTACAGCTTGCCAATGAGCGGCAAATCATCATAGGCCAGGTAGTCCCTGTCCGACCAACGATGAGTGATTTCAGTTACGCCGAACTGTTCATGAGCATAGGTAGCCAGGCGCTGGTAGCGGCGCTTAGTACTGCCACGCAGGCCGGAAATATGCCCCTCACCACCCACAAGCAGTAAGCGCTCACCATTGACAGTGACCGGAAGTACTGAATAGTTAGCCTTGTCTGGTGATATATACATACCGGTTACTTCACCAGACAGGCGCCCCGCTACAATATATGATTCCTGCGGATATTCTACTATGCAGTACGATCCGCGGGCGGTCAAAGGTAATGTCGGGACATTAGTCGCCACAATGATATCACTTGCTGTCACAGAACCGTTCGCTGTCTTGACGCGGCATGGCTGGCCATCTTTTATTCGAGTGACATTACTGTGCTCAAACACGTAGCTGCCATTACCATGGATAGCAGCAGCCAGCCCTAGCAAGTATTGCTGGGCATCAAAATTAGCTTGATCAGTAAATCTGACTGCAGCTTGGATCTGGAATGGCAATGGCGAAGTGGTTTCATAGCTGGCGGGTAGACCAAGCTGCTGGCATATTTTAGCTTCCTGCTGAAATTTGGTGACTTGGGTAGCGTCAGTGGTAAACACATAGTTATCAGCCCGCTCAAAACTGCAATCAATATTTTCGGCTTGAATGATACTAGCCACCTTGGCAACCGCGGCTTGGTTAGCATCGGCATAACTCTGAGCAACGTCAGTGCCAAGGCGCTGTTGTAGCGTGCTATAAATAAGACCGTGCTGGGAGGTCAGCTTGCCGGTAGTGCGACCGCTGGTGCCGCCTCCAACCGTCGCCTTTTCCAAGACTGCGACCGTTAGCCCGGCTTGTTTTAGCAAGTACGCAGTCGTGAGGCCGGTTATACCAGCACCTATTATAACTGCGTCGGTCTGAATGTCGGCTGTTAATTGAGGATAGAGCGATTCGGTATAAGCCTCTCGCCATAGCGAGCGCTCATCAACTGGTAGTTTAAGCATTCTTACACTGTATAAGTAGCCCTTAAAATATGAAGTAATCTATTTTACATACTCAGCCTACAACGAGCTAGGTAAGGTTTGTCGCCTTTCAAAGTTAAATATAGCTTAGAATATATGCATGGCTGACGCCCAACTCACCGATTTGAAGCAATACATAGCAATTATCGTCTCACAGGCAAATGCTGATTCTGTTAGCAAAAGCGATCTCACGAATATGGCTACCAAATGCCATGTAGATAGCGCCATAGGTGGCCTGAAGCGTCATATAAACAAACGATTTGACGAAGTGCTCAGTGCTGTCGGCGACACCATAACTGCTCATAACGATGGTGTTGATACCCAGTTCAAATCCTACGCTCGGCGCATCATTAAACTCGAACGGCAAGTAGCTTGACAGGATACGGCGGGGGCCTGGCCGGTACTATCGTTTGGAATTAATAGCTTTTGCCAAGCTAGAGTTCAGATCAACCACACCCTTTATACTGTTAAGCTGAATCGGCCCAAAAGCCCGGGAATCAAGTGAATCAGGAGCATTATCACCCAACACAAAATATTGGTTTGCTGCCAGCGTCACCGTAACATTGCCACTAGTAATGGACGGCTGCATCGCATGATCGTAATATGGCAGGACATGTTAGTGTGAATTTGTAAGCGAAACAACGACTACCGCAATCAGTAGCAGTCGTGCTGCATTTACTCCGGTGATAAGGTTTACTATTCCAAATGCATATCATTGGACATGCTATCTTAATAGCCGAACGTCTAGCAAAAATAGAATGTTGCTGTACTAATCAGGATTTCAGAATTTGCTGTAAGCTAGTGGCGTTTTGGATGGCAACACCATCATAGTCATTATTGAAGTAGCAGAATACCTGGTCGCAGCCGGCGCAGTAGTCCCGCATAAAATCGGCCCACTCAGCCAACTCTTCGTCCGAATAACTGGAACGGTATAGTTGGGTGCGACCGTGTAGTCGAATGTAAGCAAAGTCTGCCGTTACTTCTTTGCTGGCTGGCCAGCGATTGGGCGAGTCATTGATGACATTGGCAATGTTATAACGGCGCATGATGGCAAATGTTTCGTCGTTGAACCAGCTGGCATTGCGGTATTCCATGGCCAGCGGCAGGCGCATGCCGAGCCGTTGCTCGGCGTCAATCACCTGCTCCGCCAAATATTCCAGGCGCGAATTAGCTACTAGCATACTTGGTGGTAACTGAACCAGTATTGCTGCTAATTTGCCCTTAAGCGGTTGCAGCAATCCCAAAAACTGCTGCAATTTTTCGGTAAATTCATCATCTGAAGTTAGGCGCTTAGTGTGTGTCAAAAAACGGTTCATTTTGATTACATAGCGGAAATCTGCTGGTACACTGACTGCCCAGTTTTCAACCGAACTGATCCGCGGTACATGGTAAAAGGTGCTGTTGATCTCGACCGACTTGAAATGCTTGGCAAAGTAGCCGAGCTGAGCTTTACCTTTGATATCGGCCGGATAGAATAAACCATTCCAGTCCCTGTATTGCCAGCCAGACGTTCCCACAGTAATATGCGGTACAGATACTTTTGGTTGCTTCATGTGCTATATTCTATAACAAATTATTATTTTGCTATACCCGTTCTGGCCGACACTTGAGGTAAGTAATTTCTGATATCATACCTAGATGAAGAAAATTTTAGTATCGATGTTAGCTGGATTCGGATTCTTGGGTCTTATGACTATCATTTGTCAGCCAGCTGCGGCGGCTGTAGATGTCAATAATTTCCAAATTCAAGACTTCCAGATAGATTACTATTTAAGCCGTGATAGCGGACGGCATGCAGTACTTAAAACTGTGGAATCGATAGCTGCCGATTTCCCCACCACAGATCAAAATCATGGCCTGGAGCGAGCGATTCCAACAGATTATGATGGGCATACAACTGATCTGGCGGTGGTATCAGTGACTGATGCCGCTGGTAGCTTTGAGCATTACACCATTCGTCGCTCAAACGGTAGTACCATCCTGCGCATCGGTAAAGCTGACAGCTACGTCCACGGCATGCAGACTTATAAGATTACTTATACCCAACGCGAAGTCACCAAATATTTCAAGGACACTAACGATGATGAATTTTATTGGGACACCGATGGTACCCAGTGGGCAGTGCCGATTGACTCGCTGACTGCCCGGCTGCACTTAGCTAGTGGTCTACCGACTACTCTAGGCCAGCCAAAGTGTTATTTTGGCAGTGCCGGCTCCACAGACACCTGCCCAGTCAGCGCCATCTCCGATGGCTACGCAATCACCACCAGCAACTTGCAACCGTACCAAAATGTTAGCCTGGCGACTGGCTTCCAGGCGCATAGCTTTGCAGTGCACAAAGCGTCTCACACGGAATTACTACTAGGGCTGTGGATGCTAGGATTGGTCCTGACTGGACCATTAGCGCTGGGGCTTATTATTTGGTTCAGCCTGCGCATCAGCCGTAAATCAAGCCGCCGCGCCGAGATAGGCACTATCATCCCGGAGTATGTGCCGCCAGCCAACACCAGCGTCTCAGCAGCCGGCAATATTCTTGGTAGTACTGCTAAAATTTTCAGCGCTCAGCTCATCGACCTGGCAGTACGCCAGTATCTCAAGCTCTATCAAACCCAGGAAAAGTCCTGGCTGCACTCAGCCAATTATGAGCTGGAAATTATCAAAGATATATCTGACCTCACCGCTGAAGAACAAGAACTACTGACTGATATCTTTGACAACACTGCAGTTGGTAGCCGCCTGGACATGTCTAGTCTCAAACGCAATCGCAGTGTCAGCATCAATCTTAGCGATAACAAGCAAAAGCTAGATGCTAGTATCAGCGGCACTTACGCCCTGCGCGCAAAAGATGCTAAACAATCAGCCTGGTTCAGACGCGCTGGCATCATTACACTAGTACTGGCAATAGTCACGCTATCGATATGGCTACTGCTGGCTGCCATCATTGCCTTAGTGGCCTCATTTAGGCTCAAACCGCTGAGCGACAAAGGGCTGGAGCTGGTCCGCTATCTAAAAGGGCTGGAGATGTACATTAAGACTGCCGAAGTCGACCGCCTGCGGATGTTGCAAAGCCCGGAAGGTGCCCAAAAGCTACCTACCCCGATCGACATTAATGACAAGCGTCAGCTAGTCAAACTCTATGAGCGGGTGCTGCCCTATGCCATTTTGTTTGGCCAGGAAAAAGATTGGAATAAACAACTCGGCCAATACTATGAGTCGCTCAATGAATCGCCTGCCTGGTTTAGCGGTAATGGCATGGCGTTCAACGCTTTGGCTTTTAGCTCGGCCATGACCAGCTTTGACAGTGTGGCGACTTATAGCAGCCCATCAAGCTCATCAACTGGCGGCAGCGGTGGTGGCGGTTTCTCCGGAGGCGGCGGGGGTGGGGGTGGCGGTGGTGGCTGGTAGCCGCTTTTTAGGATTAGTGGTTAGGCGGCTGGCTTTCCGGCAATATTTACCAGCCAGCTGATGCCGAATTTATCGAGACACATGCCAAAGGTATCGCCCCAAGGCGCTTTTTCCAGTGGCATGGTGACGGTGCCGCCATCTGATAATTTTTGGTAGTAGTCTGTTAGCGTTGCTTCGTCATCGCCACTCAGAGACATGCTGAAGTTGCTGCCGGGTTTGTACTCCATACTACTGGGCGTATCGGCTGCCATAAACACCAGGCCATTGTCAGCCTTGAGCTCGGCGTGCATGATTTTGTTGTCTTCAGCAGGATTACCTGAGGCTTGAAAGGCGCCAAAAGTTTGCGTAGTGAGTTCACCGCCAAAAACAGTTTTATAGAATTCCATTGCCTCATTGGCATTATCTTTGAAGTTCAGATAGGGGTTGAGTTGTACTGACATAGCATCTCCTTTTTCTTAGTTACCGTCCCAGCATACGCTTTATGCGTCGTGGGCGACGGCAATCCAGTTGGCCCAGCGGTTGCCTTCGGGCGCCAGCCGCTCGTCATCCATACCCATGCCGGTCAGCCAGACATCGGGAGTCTCGAAACCAAACAGCACCAGCTGGACATTAGTCGGCACCGCTTTGCGCTTGACCACCAAGGCGATGCGCTCAACCTTTTCTGCGCCATAGCCTAGCAAGTGCTGCTCAGTAAAATTAGTTGTGCCGCCGCCATCAATCAGATCATCTAAAATGATGACGTGGCGCCCGCTTAAATCCCGGTAAGCTGGTGGCAAGTCCGTCACCACACATGGCTGGCCAGCGGTACGACTGGTGCCATAACGGCTGACGATCATCGATTGGACATTAGGTTGAAAGTCCGGCGCTTGCTGCTGGATAGCGAACATCAGCTTAGAGGTGAACGGCGCTGCCCCGTTGAGCAGGCTGACAAATAGTGGATTCGTGTCCTGGTAGATGGCAATGATCTCGGTTGCCATTACACCAATTCGCGCATTGACCTGCTCAGAGCTGTACAGTAGCTCTTTATATAGTGGCGGGATATCGCTCATGATTGTATTGATTTTAGCTGCGGCCGACCATGGCTAATAGCTTGGTCTGCGGATCGGCATCGTCAGCCACCGGCAGTGCCGCCGGGAAGACGCCCATTTGGCGATAAACTTCGATGTGTGGCGTAAACTCCTCCAACAGAGCCTGCACAAACTCCGGCTTCATGGTGGTATCGACGCCAATCAGCTTGGCCAGGTCATAACTGCGAAAAGCCCGAAAGCTAGTAATATGGCGTAGGCCCTCTTCAGCCGGGAAATCTCCATAGCTAAAGTGCACAGTCCCGGCCAGGTCAGTAAAATCTCTGACGGCCTCGATAGCTCGCTGGTTGTACTTGGCGTAGTTGCCCATGACGTCGGCATTGTCATCGCTTTGCAGCCATTCATAAGTATCACCCACCTGATCAGCAGTTTTGCCAGCCAGCACATCTGGCACCCAGGCATCATCATAAGTATGGTACTTAATAGCTTGCTCTAGCGTGCCGGGACGCCAGCTAATGGCTGGCGGCATAGGTATACCAGCCTTGTCCGGGGTCATTTGGGCAAGTACCCGTCCGAGCTCCTGGTTACTCATAATAAAAAGTTCGTGGATAGTCATCTGATAACTCCTTACTAGGCTTAGACTGGCCTGGTTACTGTTCATATTCTAGCAACTTTGGCGGTCATGCTCTATACATTATTGCGCAGTGCTACATTAGCCAGCATAGCCCTTCTTGACAAGGGTTAAAGGGAGTTTATACTTATGCTTAAGATGGGCATACAATACACATAGAAAGGGTTTGAAATGACAAAAGTGCTACTAGTCGAAGATGATCCGCTTATTATTCGACTTTACCAGAAGACATTGCAGCTAGAAGGTTTCGAGATAGAATCCGCCGACAATGGTCTAAGTGCTCTCGAGCAGTTACCGAGTTTTATGCCCGATATCATTCTGCTGGATATCATGATGCCGACCATGAATGGCATCGAATTCCTAGGCAACATGAAAGCTGACCCGGCGGTGGCTACTATTCCAGTCATCATCCTGACCAATGTGGCTGATTCTGAAGTTACCACGCGAGCAGTCGATGCTGGTGCGGCTTTGATACTGATTAAAAGCGCGACTGAGCCAGATGACGTGGTAGCGGCTATCCAGGGCGTACTCAACAAAGAGATTTTGCAGACCGAAAGTTTGGACGTGGAAGAGCAGCCAGTCGAGCCGTTGCCCGAAGTGAGTGAACCGCCAGCTGACCAGTCAGTCGAAGGTTAGCGCAGATCCGCTGATGCAACCTAGCGACTACCACCATCTGCTACTACAACAGATGCAGGACACGATTGGCGACGGTGAAGTGCCGGAGCTGATGGAGACATTTCTGCAAGCGGTCAGTGCCAGTTACCGCCAATTTGATGAGACTTTACAGCATCGTACCCAGCAGCTAATCGCTTCAACCTCGCAGGCTTATTCGTTTCTGGATAGCATTCACAAAGGCTTTATGATGTGCGATACCAGTGGCGAAGTGGTGCTGACTAATGATTCTTTGCGCCAGATCCTAGAACTTAAGGTCGGTGGCAGTGTGGGCTCGCTGTCAGTCGATGCTATAGACGAGCTGTTCCGCCCCCAGCTGGCGCTCAAGCAGCTGATTCAGGAATGTCATGACACCAGTCAGCCACTGGAGCGGGCTGATGTGAGCTTTGGCCAACAGGTGTTACATCTCTATTTGGCGCCCTTACTAAACCAGGCTGGCACAGCTGATGAGCAGCTGCTCGGGGTCGTGATATTAGTGGAAGATATAACTGAACAAAAGGTGCTGGAACGCTCCAAAGATGAGTTCCTGTCGATAGCTTCCCATGAACTGCGCACCCCCCTGACTGCCATTCGTGGCAACTCCTCACTCATCAAAAAATATTACGGTCCAAGCATCACCGACCCGGACATGGTCGAGATGATCGATGATATCCATGAAGCCTCGGTACGGTTGATTGGCATTGTTAATGACTTCCTGGATGTGGCGGCTATCGAACAAGGTAAGATTGACATGCAGCCGGCCGTCTTTTCTATTGGTAACCTGGTTGATGAGGTGGTTCATGAACTGCAAAACCTATGCGCTGCCAAGAACATCAGCTTGGTCAGCGACCCCTCAGTTCAGACAGCGCCACCTGTCCTGGCCGATCAGCAGCGTATCAAGCAGGTCATCATCAATCTGGTGGGTAACGCTGTCAAGTTCACCGATGAAGGTAGTATCACGATGAGCACCTGGAGCGATGAGCAGCTTGTCCACGTGGTAGTCACCGACACCGGCAGTGGTATGTCCGAAGACAATCAGAAGCTATTATTTCGTAAATTCCAGCAAGCCGGCAGCAGCCTGCTGACCCGCGATACCAGCAAGGGCACCGGCCTGGGGCTATACATTTCCAAGTTAATCGTCGAACTGTCTGGTGGCACAATTGGGTTACAGAGCTCCACGCTGGGCACCGGCAGCGCGTTTGCCTTTACCCTGCCGCAAGCCAGCACCGTTGTGTAAGTTTGTTTATAGCCGCGCCGCTGTTTTGCCTTCACAATGGGATGTATTACCTAAATATAAGCCAAGTCTGGAGATAATATGACCGATGATACTACTCAAGCAAATGATGGTCTGACCCCGTTAGACCGAGATGGTGATACACCCTTTAGCCCAGCTGATGACGGCGTCCAGGATGCCTCTGCCGATGCCGATGTTCGCACCGCACAGGGTCAGCTGGATCCGACCGCTCCAGCCACCGACAGCGCCAGTGATATTGATTCACAACAGTTATACGATGAGGGCCTGGCCGGTGCCGCCGAAGCCAGCGAACCAAATGCCGGTAACACCGTTACAGGCTATGACCCAACTCAGGATCAGCGCCAGCAATAGTCACAGGTATATGGGCTTCGTAGCAGACGCAGCCGCTAATGCCGGCTGTAGCCTGGTGTACTGCACCCGCTGGGAGATCGAGGGCATCACCTGGCTGCAGGCTAAACTGCTGATCGCCGACCGCGAATCGGATTGATCCTTCGGCGCACCACAGCTTTTTGTCATACTCATGACTATGGCTGTCGAACGCCTGAAATTCGGCCGCCTCCCAGCGCTCGGTAACGATATTTTTAGTCACAAACAGTTGCTGCAGCTCTTCTTCAGCTGATTCATAGTCGCGAGACCAACGGTATTTTCTCAGTTGCATCTAGCCAGTATGACACAGGCGGCTTTATTCGCTAGCGGCAGCAGCGTCGCGCAGTCCCTGGATGTCGAGCTTATTCATGCTCAGCATGGCCTGCATAACACGCTGAGATTGAGCGGGGTCGGAGCTCTGCATCAGCTCGCCGAGTGCCGTTGGTACAATCTGCCACGAAACACCGAACCTGTCCTTCAACCAACCGCAGCGGCCCTGCTCGCCGCCGCCAGCAGTCAGCTTGTCACAGTAGTAATCAACTTCATCCTGGGTTTGGCAGCTTACAAATAGTGATGTGCCCTGGGCAAAGCTAAACTCTGGACCGCCGTCCATAGCCATAAAGTCCTGGCCATCGAGCGTGAATGAAGCGTGCATCAGCTGATCGCTGCCTGGCAGAGCCATCATGGCGTTGAGCTTGGAATTCTTAAATACCGACAAATACAGCTCAACGGCTTGTTTGCCCCCGGTCTCAAATGTTAAAAATGTCGTAATAGCCTGCATAGTAATCCTGTCTATTTATTGAAATAACTCGCAACGATACCTAACAATATAATTATGCCGAGTAATCGCCGAAATAACGATACGCCGCTACGAATTTCCAAGTAAGCCCAAGTAAACAACGACGCATGTGAGAGCGCCAGCAAGCCAGCATGTGGTCGGCCGCTTGACAGCAAATAACTGAGTAGGCCAAATACAGCCCAACCGATAAGGGGCAGATTAGGAAACTGCACAATGGCAACGTTATTATCTTTATCCCGGATTAGTTTGTCGATTGGGGTAGTGTGATGTGACATGTCTTTATCATACATTGCTCCCGCTATAATCAGCGTACAATAGATCACAGCATTAACACTAGGACATTTACTATGCTCGACGATTCAGCAGCTTTTAATGGGTTTTCAACAAATGATCTGATAGCGGTGAAAGAGTTTTATGGCCAAACACTCGGCCTACGCGTCGAGGACAATCCGATGGGCATGGTCAATCTACACATGGCTGGTCGTGAGACACCGATCATAATTTACCATACGGATGACCACCAGCCTGCCACCTACACTATTCTGAACTTTCCTGTAGTTGACATTGAGTCAGCCGTCGATGAACTAACAGCTAGGGGCGTATCATTTGAACACTACGACGGTATGACCGACAATAAAGGCATAGCTTGGGGTTTAAAGGTCAATCGTGGTCCGAACATTGCTTGGTTCAAAGATCCAGCTGGTAACATCCTGTCGATCTTACAAGAATCTTGATCGATCATACATAGCTATTTCCAGATTGTACGATTTAAATCGTACAATCTGATACCTGCTAAATTGGGCGACTTAGAATTTGTAGGGTGGGATCGCCAGCGCAATGACAGTTGCGATAGCGGCGTAGATAAACATTTGGCGATACATTTTGCTCGTCTTAAGCTTGTCGATAGCTAAAGCTGCCTTGTCGGTGATAGTCGCAGCCTTAGTGCTGCCGTCTCTAGCATTGTGCTGACCATCCGCGGCATAGCCGACGCAGAAGTGCTCTTTGGCCTGAACATAACCTGCGGCTCCAAGCAGAGCTGGCAGGAAGAGGGCAAGCTTGAGGTAGGACGATAGACCGAGAACGATGATCGCCAGTAGTAAAACTACAAAGATAGCAGCGCCGGCATGGCCGACATTGCGGCGGTATGTGATTTCTTTAGGATTAATATTACAGACACCAGGTACGTAGGCAGCGGATTCATTGTTCATGCTATCACTATAGCAAAATAATGCCGCAATATTCAGCTGCTTCAGTATTACCTACTAAGTGAATTACGGCTTTCATAAGCCATGCCTGACACGATCAAAGGTTTCGCGGGCCACCGCAAAAGACGTTTTATGATTGATGAAATAATCAGTCATCATATACACGCCGACCCAGCGCTGATAGGCCCAGGCTCGGGCCAGAAAACTGTCATCTTTTGAACCATCGTACTGCTCATAAACCATTTCGACAAAACCTTTGCCGTATTCATACAGCTCAGCAAAATCGACAGCCGGATCGCCAATGTTCATGTCACTAAAGTCGATAATACCTATCTTGCCTGCTGTAGTATCCCACAACAAATGCCTGCTATAGACGTCACCATGCAAAAAGACATTAGGAACAGGATTTGCGACCAGTATATCCACTTCGTTCATTATTTCGTCAACCAACCGAAGCTCGGCCTCGTCTAGTACAGTCGGCAGGTACTTGGCAACATCCTGTTTGGTTTCAGTCTGGTCATCAGCCATGACTGTAGTGAGCACTTGACTTAAACTCCCAGACTCGGTGAATGTAGTGTGTAATGTAGTCAGAAATTCGCCTAATTGCCTGGCAATACTGTCTTGGTTGATTAGATTCAGGCTGTTGTAGAGTTCCGGTGCCAACTCCTGGCCAGGCACCATTTCATAGCCGGCAAAACTTTTATCAGCGGCTACATATCTGTAATCCGGGATACTCATTGCTACTAGCGGCTTCAGCTCAGATAAAATATTTATCTCATTGGCTAGCATTGCTATGTACTGCGGATCATGTGAAAAGCGGAAGACTAGTTTTTCATCCAGAATCACCACTTGGTGATCCCAGCCTGAGTCATCATAGCGTGCGGCCGTCCACGTCAGTTCAGGAAAAGTTTCATGAATCCGTTGCAGCAATATATCCATAGATTCATCTTATCACCCCAGTTAAGGTATACTGTAGCGACATATGTTGTTATCTGTGGATATTAGTGAAAAATCATTTGGTGATAAGGTCCTGTACACCGACCTGCAGTTTGCCGTGGAAAAAGGCGAAAAAGTCGGTCTGATCGGACGCAATGGCACCGGTAAATCAACGCTGTTCAATATGATAACCGGCATCGACACCGACTATCAGGGCGAGATTAACATTAAGCGTGGCATCATCATCGCCAACTCCCGCCAGGAGCACCACGGCCACGAGCACAAAACGGTTATGGAGTACATTCAGGGCGACTTGCCGGAGTACGCTCACCTGTCACATATTCTTGACACCTACCCCGAGACTATGGGCGAAGACATGAAGCTGATGCATGTCTATTCTGAGGCTTTGGAACGCTTTAGCCAGCTCGGTTACTTTCAGGTGGAAGATGAAATCACCCAGGCCTTTGAGGATTACCAGCTCGATCCCGCCAAGCTGCACGGCACCATTAGCGAGCTGTCCGGCGGCCAGAAGCGAATGGTCGAGCTGATAAAAGTCCAGCGCTCACGAGCCGACATTGCCCTAATAGATGAACCGACCAACCACATGGACTACGTCGCCAAAAAAGCCTTTGCCAAATGGCTCGCTGGTGTCCAAGAATCCGTCGTCGTCATTACCCATGACCGCGATGTGCTGCAGACAGTCGATCGGATCATCGAAGTCCGTGATGGCCGAGCCTATGCTTTCAAAGGTAATTACGATCAGTTTCTACGTATAAATAGCGGGCAGATCACTGCCCAGGTCAATGAGTACGACCTGACGCAGCGCCGCATCCACAACCTGCAGGAAAATGTTATCCGTTTCCGACGCCTCAAGGAAAAGTCGCGCGACCCGGGCACCATCAAGCGCTTCAAATCTCAGGAAATGCAAGCCTCGGCCGAGCTCGCCAAGCTGTCCAAGGCCGAGAAGCCATCGTTCTGGATCGACCAGGAATCAGTCACTGACCTGTCCACCAAAATGACCGTCGCTTATGAAAAGTATAAGGCCAAAAACATCAAACTGCACACCGGTACTGTTGCTGACGTCGAGTCACATATGTTGGTCCAAGGCGTCAAACTCAGTTTAGGCTATGATGATAAGCCCTTATTTACAGATTTGAATTTCGCAGTGCAGTCCGGCGAGCGTTTACGCCTACACGGCCGCAATGGCGCCGGCAAGTCAACGCTCATCAATGCCATTATGGCTAAGTCCAGCGGCGAGCAGGCACCGGCCCAGCAGTTCAGCGGCCATCTTATCTTGGACAAGCACCTACGCATCGGCCTCTACGAGCAGGAAATCCATGCTAAGTATCTTCAGCTAACCTTGCATGATGCCATCGAGCAAATGCTGTCTGACAAAGACTTGCCCATCAATGACCAGAAAGTAAAACAACTGCTCAGCGATTACCTGTTCAACCCAGCCGCCGACGGCAACGTCGCTGTCGAACGCCTCAGCGGAGGCCAGAAAGCCCGCTTCCAGCTGATGCGCATGCTGGCTTCGAATCCCGAACTACTGATCTTAGATGAACCAACTAATCACTTAGACTTACCTTCTATTGAAGAGCTTGAGAACACGCTGCTTGAGTTCAAAGGCGCCATCATCTACGTCTCGCACGACAGCTACTTTGCTGACAAATTTGCCGGCGCCACCCTCGAAATCGGCAAGTAACCTGTTATTATTTAGTAATGAGCTGGGTAGTATTAACATTTATTTCTGTCATTTTTCGATCTGCCTATGGCACTATGACGAAAGTCTTATCGAATAAGCTTGAAGTATCTGCTTATACACAAGCAACCCTTCTAACACTCGCTGGTGCTGTCATCACTTTAGTTTTTTCACCTTTACTGGGTGGGTTGAGCCTAGATTTTTCAGGTGTCAGCCTGATGGCCATAATACTTGTTGTTCTTGGCCAAGGGCTAGGTAATATTGTCTACTTTGCAGCCGTCAAAAGTTTGACCAATGGTACCGCACAAATCGCTTTTTCCTCCATCTTAATTTTTAATACATTCTTATCACTCGTATTTCTGAATTTACATTTAAGTCTAGTGAATGGTTTGGGAATAATTGTACTATTGGTAGCTATCTTATGTGTTGTTACCGGCAAAATTGAGCATAATAAGCGTGGGATTATTCTGATGGTATGCGCTGCATTTCTATTTTCTATATTCCAGCTTTCTAGCGCTAAGCTCTCTAAGCAGGTTAGCGCAGCAACTTATCTAATGGTTGCTTACCTAGGTTCAGCAGTAATCGTGTTCGCTGTTAAGGGAAAGCTTATAGTTCAAGATTTATCAACTGTAAAAGGTCCATCAACTTTAGTAATTCCTTTTTTGACTGCTGCGCCTAGTGCTGGTAATTTTTTATTCGCTTACTACGCATACCGTAGCGCTCCTTCACCGGCCAAAGTTGCTATGCTGCTAACCTCGCAGGTTGTATTAACCGTATTTTTGAGTTACTTTTTCCTTAAAGAGAAAGGCCATATCGGACGTAAGATTTTTGCAGCAATACTCGTCGTTATAGCTGCAATCATGATTAAGTCATAAATAATCAATGTTTGACATTTTAGCGTCGTGACGCTAAAATGTCATTATGACTACCATTAAAGCAACCCTTTATTTGGATTCGAATATGTACAAAACTTTTAAGATGCGTGCTGTGCAAAGCGGGCAAAGCGTTTCTGCGCTTATGAATGATGCTATGAAGGCCCAGCTTAATGAAGATTTAGAAGATATAAATGCCATTCGAGAACGCATAGCTGCTAACGAAAAACCAATTTCTTACGAGTCTGCCCTCCAAGATTTAAAAGAACGCGGACTGCTATAAACTATACCGTTCAGATCCTGCCAAGTGTCATCCGCAAAGATCTCACCAAAATACCAAAAACAGATGTCAAAAAGATTATGCTGCGCATTGGCACCCTCGCCACTAATCCGCGGCCTGTGTGGTCGAAAAAATTATCTGGTCGTGAAGAATATCGTGGACGACAGGGTAACTACCGTATTTTATATGTCATTGATGACACAATCATGATTGTGCAAGTGACCAAAGTCGGCCACCGGCGCACTATCTACAAATGAATCGCTTAGATGGCTTAGCTTTTTAGAAACCTCTTTACTGGCCTCATATCGACATTATGTTTGGGTGCTAAGCAACTGCTCGTTTGAGTTTCTGGAGAGTTTTGGAGGTTTGATTTGTTTTAAGGCTTGTGGCAGTTAGTTTGCGCTCGAGCCGAGCTACATCACTTTTGTCAGCTTTGGTCGCCAGGATTTTGTTCTGCTTATCGAACTGATCGGCGATCAGCTGCAGCCCATCACTAAACAGCTTAGCTATCCGCCCTTCTAGTGCGTTGAGATCGTGCTTGTTCGCCGCCTGTAACTCAGCCTTTAGGTTGTGCATGTCCTGCTTCGTGGTCGTCTGGAGCTCAGTTTTCATGGCTTGCATTTCTTGTCTTGTGGTTGTTTGAATCTCTGCTTTTAGTTTGAGCATGTCTTGCTTGCTGCTTGCCTGGAGCTCAGTTTTCAACGCTTGCATGTCTTGCTTTGTAGATGTCTGAAGCTCTGATTTTAGCGTGCGCATGTCCTGCGTGCTACATGCCTGAAGCTCTGCTTTTAGAGTAAGCATGTCCTGCTTCGTAGCTGGTTTATTAAGATTGGTTACTTCATTCATAACTATAATTTTAGACCCAGCACAGCCATAAGTCATTAAATTTAGATTAAATGTTCGTTGTAATATTGAGCGCTTATTCCCACTCGGTGGTACCGGGCGGTTTGTTAGTCAGATCCAAGAAGACTTGAGAGATTCCCGGTATCTTTCCGAGAATCCGGGCGACTATATCATCAAAAAATGCTGGCGGCAGGTCGCGGCCGGGCAGCATGGCCTGAACGGTCATAAAGGTACTGGTGGTGACGGGGCGCAGGACTATTGAACGGTCGCCGGGCTGGTCAAATGATAGTGGTAGCAGCACGACTGGCATTTGCTTGATTTTGCCCAGTACTTTGTGGGTACGCATTTCCTCGAAAACAATCCGGTCAGCCAGTCGCAACTGGGCGCGGGCTTCGGCGTTTAGTAGGGTTTTAGTCATTGAGCCATGGTCTAAAGACCGGCTACCAAGGGCGTAAATCACACGGTTGATAACACCGCGGAAGTGAGCTGGTATATCGCTTGCTAAGGTGGCCATGTCGTCACTGGTAAGATTAGCGTGTTCGATAGCGGCCACGGCAATATGCGAGCGCTCATCGCCACCAACTCCAACACTTCTAACGGGTAAGATATGGGCTTTTAAATTTTGCTTGGCCACGAATGTCTGTAAAGCGGCCGCTTCTGGTGAATGTGGCATATCCGCTACATTGGCATTTGAGCAAATGATACGGATAGCGGTGCCGGGTCCCGGGAATGGCTGGCGCTCGACGAGCTCTTCGGGTAAGCCAAGTTCCCTGCCAAGTGCCCGGATTTCATCTTTAAAGAGGTCGTCTAGTGGTTCGATTAACAGGCCAGCAGCTTTGAGCGCCTGGACTTCTTGCACTTGGTTGTGATGGGTCTTGATAGTCTCGGTGTGTGAATCACCTTTACTGTGGCCGGACTCAATGCGATCAGCAGCGTTGGTACCCTGTAGCAGCAACGCTTCATCAAGCTTGAGGCTGGCCAGTAGATCATTCTGGATAGTAATGAAGGTTTTGCCGATGATCTTGCGTTTGGTTTCCGGATCGCTTGTTTCGGCCAGTGACTCAGATTGAGTAGATTTGAGTAGATTTGTGTCAGGCACGCTAATGGTGCCACGTTCAAACTGTTCAATAGCGTCGATTTTAGCAACGTTGATACCGACGGCTTGGAGCATTTCAATGACCAAGTCATCCTCATCACGCATAAAGCCGCTGTCGATGTAAAAAGCATGGAATTTGTCAGCGTCGACTACGGTCGATGCCAGCGTTGCGGCTACGCTGGAATCAACGCCACCGCTCACAAAAGCAATCACATGTCGATCACCCACCTGGGCTTTAATCGTTTGGCGCTTAGCATCAATAATAGCTGCCAGGCGGGCTTCCTGAAACTCGGCATTGGCTGGAATCTGGGCAACGCCGTGCAAAAAGTTTTTGAATATCTGGTAGCCTTCTGGCGTGTCATCAAAAACTTCTGGGTGGAATTGCACGCCAATTTTATTACCTCTGGCAATAGCCGAGTATGCCGTAGCGCCGTCACTGAGTTTGTGCTGACCAATCGCTGCGAAACCCTCCGGCACTGTGGTTACAAAATCACCATGTGTAAACAAGCCTGTGAAGTCTTTCTTGCTGCCTGTAAAAATAGGATGTGACGTGTCGACTGTCGTAATCACCCGGCCGTCTTCACGGATGATGTTCTTGGCGACACCACCACCTTGGGCCATGGCCATTGACTGCATGCCGTAGCAGATGCCCAAAATCGGCAGCTTGGTTTTCCAGAGTTCAGGATCGGGCTGTGGTGCAGCCTCGGCATGTGAGCTAGCCGGACTACCAGAAATAATTACTGCCTGATACTGAACTTCAATCTCGGCTGGCGGCGTCTGCAGTGACAACACATCGGCCGGGATGCCTTGACGCTCCACGGCCTTCTGCACGAGGTCCACATATTGGCCGCCGGCGTCCAGTACGGCGACACGTGGCTGGGCAGTTTTTGCGGTCATACGGTACTCCTCGAATTAGTAAAAGTATAGCATGCTACGCATGGTCCAAGACCGTTGTAAATTAGTAGATTTGGGCAAAAAAGCGCATACTAGTATGCAATAAGTCATCTAAACGAAAGTGCGCAGTGTATGTCCAAAGGTCAAGATCGTAAGAAAGCCGTCAAGAAGCCTAAAGCCCCTAAAGTAGTATTATAATGTCCACCTCTACCAAGAAGGTTCCCTTTGCCGAATCTGAAGCCGGAATTGCTGCACGGGCAACCCTCGAAGCCCTGCTAGCCAATAACGCCCACACTACCGAAAGTGGCTACCACGTTAACGAAGAATTACACCCGAACAATTCAATTAGTTTTGTTGAAAAGCACATGGAATACCTTAGTACGCATGCTTCGGTAAATCCTGATTACTACTTGTCTAATCTACGTCTGATGACCGGCTCACGTAAACGCTGAACCGGCTTTAACGCAAATATAAAAACAGATCCGCCTAGGCGGATCTGTTTTTATATCAGTAAGCGATATGCTAGCGGTTGTAGCCGCCACCAGAGCTGCGATCAGCCTGTGGACGAGCTTCGTTGACGGTCAGTGAGCGACCGTTGACGTCTTTGCCGTTGAGGGCTGCCATAGCTGCCTTAGCCTCATCATCAGAAGACATCTCGACAAAGCCGAAGCCTTTTGACTGGCCGCTATCGCGGTCTTTGATGACAGCAGCGCTGGCTACAGTACCGTGCTCAGCAAACATTGCTTCCAGATCTTTTTCGGTGACTGCGTAGGCTAGTCCCCCAACATATAGTTTCATTGCCATGTTAATAATTCCTTTAGTTTAGGTAATATCGCCCGTGAGTCCTTTAGTCTAACCGAGAAAACAGTTAGGTCTTTGGAGGACAAAACGCTTAGAAACGGAGAGGTTGTAGTAACCACTTGCTTATTTGAAGCATAGCACGCCTCCGCTTGATCCCCTAATCGCGATAAATCATGACCGGTCGACTGCCTCTATCGCAACTTGCTGTTGCATAACCTTATCGAGCGCTATCCCAAATACCAGGAAGAGGGCCTGGAAGTCCTGGCCTATGTACAGTCACTGCGCGAATGCATCGAAGAATATGTTATGAAACGTTAGCGGCCCAAGCCCGACTTCCCGATTATCGCCGACTTCGTCCTTTTCGAATAAAATTGTTATTGCCCCATGCATGTGTTACTGTATAAATAACGTTTTATGAATCCGGGTGCTCGTCATTTAGTAAAGTTTTGAAATTGATAGCACGCATCTGACTTCTCGGCGTTGTTATATCAATCTTCAAACTAACTAAACGTCTCTACGTATTGAGGCGAGTACCGTAGGTGCAGACTTGCACGACCGTACAGAAAGAATTCTATTATTATGGGTTACAACAACAATTCCCGTTCTTCAGGCGGCGGCTATGGCGGCGGACGCAAATCCAGCTTCAGCTACCCACGCCAAAAAAGCCGTGGTCCGGCTAAAGAGTACATTAACCCCAGCCGGTTTATTTCCAAGGCCAAAGAGATTGAGCCCATCGTCTATGAGCCCCAGCACTTGTTCATCGACTTTCAGGTCGACAGTTTGATCCATGACAATCTTGAAGCCAAAGGCTTTATAGCCCCGACTCCTATCCAGGATCAGACCGTGCCAGCCGGCTTAGAGGGTCGTGATATCGTAGGCATTGCCGACACCGGTACCGGCAAGACAGCCGCCTTTGCCATCCCCATCTTACAGCGCTTACTGGATGACCCAAAAGCTAAAGTATTGGTTATGGCGCCAACTCGTGAGCTGGCTCAGCAGATCGAAGATGAATGCCGGACTATTGGCAAAGGCACTGGCCTGCGCTCTGTCCTACTGATTGGCGGGGTCGCTATTGGCCCGCAGTTCCGTGACCTGCGCGCTAATCCTCGTGTCATCATCGGCACACCCGGCCGTATCCAAGACCATATGGAACAAGGCACACTTGATATCTCAGATGTCTCGATCGTCGTGCTCGACGAGGTCGACCGCATGCTCGACATGGGCTTCATCATTCCTATCCGTGAGATCCTGAGCAAAGTACCGGACGCCCGCCAGTCGTTCTTTTTCTCGGCGACGATGGACTCTCGTGTTAAGGGCATCATCGATGGCTTTACCAAGGACCCGCTGCACGTCGTGGCTAAGTCCGGCGAAACCGCCGAAGGCGTCGAGCAGAACATTGTCCAGTACCGGGGTACTATCGATAAGATCGATAAACTCCACCAATTGCTGACGACTGATGTCGTTACTAAAGCCGTTATTTTTGATGATACCCAGCGAGCTGTCGAGCGCCTTAGCAATGAGCTGCTGGCCCGTGGTTTCAAAACTGACGCTATCCATGGCGGTAAGTCACAGTCACAGCGCCAGCGGGCGCTCAAGCGTTTCAAGGAAAATGATGTCACCGTACTGGTAGCCACCGATGTCGCCGCTCGTGGTATCGACATTAAGGACATCTCCCACGTCGTCAACTATTCGACACCACAATCGTACTCTGATTACGTCCACCGCGTCGGCCGTGCCGGCCGTGCTGGTCGCACTGGTTATGCTCTGACATTCATCGAACAATAAGGCTGATACCCGGCGCTTACCTAATTCGGGTTTTTGTACTGCCGCTGCAAGTATGCGCTGTAGGTCGAAGTCTGATCGCACTGGTCAGCCGAATGACAGACACTACCATCAAATAATGCATACTGCAGGAATATAGCTTGTTTGGCAGCGTGATCTGCATTGCTCAGATTTGGCGGAAGCTGCCGAATGGGATAACCAACGTAATATTTAATTGGAACAGTTATCTGTCCGTCATATTGTTGCTTTTCAAAATTAGCATATGCCCGGCTGACGAATATACCGACTGCCTGATGATCAGTGTGATCTGTAAACGCGGTGCCGTGAAAATCACTTTGCGTGTGGATCGATGTCGGTTGGTACGTGACTAGGAGATCACTCAGAGACCGCACTAATTGCGCGGCCGTATAGCTGGATTGGCCATCAACGCTGTGCAGGCTTTCGACTTTGCCGTTATTGAGTGCCAGCAGGCTTTCGGTATGTGTACTGCCGAAGCCCTGCCCGGTTAAGCCCCCGTCTGGCAAACGCATGAATATTAATGAAATCTGATGGTTGCCACGCGGGTTAGCAACTGTTATGTATTGATGATTGCTTAGTCTTACCACGCGCTGTACCCAAGGCTGCTTATCGCCGGTCATGGCAGTGTATGCAGCTTCGGAACCCTGCTCTCGCGACAACCAGTAGGCCCGGCCTTGCCCGGCGTCCCCTGCTGTGACATAAACAGTCCTGACACAGTGTCCCATCTGAATGTCATGCAGAATATCAGGATTCATGAATAATATATCGTCATCCTGATGAGCCACAATGTTCATGATGGTTGGCACCGGACAGGTCGTATGTGGTAATGCATCGAGGGAAATAGGCAGGATAGTGGAGACAGTGGTCGTGGCAGTGGTGGGTTTTTGAAGACCCTGGTCATAGAACAATAAAAGTTCTGTAGGATGGGCCAGACTGCCGGCAATCAGCTCCGTAGAATTGGGCCGGCCATAATAGTTCGTAATTTGTTGCAGACTGCAGGCCGGGAACCCCGTCAGATTGCCGTCAATCGATAAGAGATATGCAAAGCGCTGGCCGTGCAGATCGGGCTGCCACGCCCGACTGGTGAGCACCGTTCGGGCTGTAGTACATGACGCCAGCGGGTACGGCGTAATCAGTGCCTGCTTATTCGTTGCCAGTTTCGTTGGTAAGACTCTCCAGTAATCACCCGCTAAGGTGCTGGTGTGATGGGTCAGCATGGCCTGTGCCACCAGCTGGTTGCGGCTATCAATGCCTGCCAGCGCCTGCTGACCAGATCTTTGAGCATGCAGTAGCTGGGGGGTGGCCGCGATTATACCAAGACAAACCAGCACCGCCGATATAAGGAGTCTGGTCGGGCGCAATCGCTTCTTGCTTACAGAAGATGTCAGGGCAATGAAAACCGTAAATACACAGATTGTTAGATATCGACTATCGACAGCATAATCATGATCGCTTACTACAAATACCACAAAAGCTGCCAGACTGGTCCAAATCATGAGATTAGTCAGCCGAAATGAAGTGCTCGGTTTGATTGTCCGGGCTTTAGCAATCTGTAGGCCTGCCCGCAGAAAACGGCTGCAAATAAACAAACCGTATAGCATGATGCCAGCATTGACAATGAAACTGATGCCGCTAAGGCTAAACAGTCGATGGTATAACTGGGGTGGTATCTGACGCACTATGGTGGCATCATAAGCAGGATTAGCGCCGAAATTAGTGAAGACATCACTAGCACCATAGCCGACAGCCAAAACTAAATCCTTGGCACTGTGCACCGTAGCGTATGGGCTAGTGTTGGATTGCCCAACGATATGCGTCATCTGGGCGCCATCTACAACCCACAAGGCGCCAAGCGCAAGCGCTGCTGCTGTCAACCCGGTCAATAACCAGTTAACAGATAGGCTGACTAATTTCCATCGCTGGCGCAGGCCATATGCCAAGATGGCCAATAGTGCACCGCCGACAGTTATATCCAGGAACAGGCGATCACTAGCACAGACCAATGCTAAGCTGAGCGCTGCCACCCAAAAACGCCAGCTGTTAAATTTGGGTTGGCGTGCGACGTATACCAGTCCAAAAATATAGACAATATATTCTAAGTTACGCGTTGTGATCATCGCCATATTTACCGGTAATAATCCGCCGGGGTATGGCATGGCTGGCACTAAAAGCAAGCAGGATGCTAAGGCCAGATATACCGTACCAAATACCAGTGGCCGGCGATCGATGCGGTAGAGCAACCCAGCGAATAATACGATTGTAACCGTAGCCGTAGCCACAGTAGCAATAATGAACGACAGACTGCTGTAGCCGGCTAACTTGATCAGATAAAAAATGGGCCATTTGAGTAAAAAACTATGCTGGGCTGGAAATTGAGCACCATTAAATGTCAGTTTACTGCCAAAAAGCAGTGGATCAGCCAGTTGATCAGCATTCGACTGTTGCAATTGGGCACCCAAATAACTCCACAACACCGTGGTAGTTACCAAAACTGTGAAGCTGCCGATGCTATAGATCCAACCAAAGCGGTTTGCACTGATCAGGCGTTTAGTCAACTTAGCAATCCGGCGGCGGATGCGTAGACTTAGTATGCTCACGACCATAGGCCAGCGCCGCAGCACAAAGTTGTTTTCTAGTTCAGGCACTTTTATCCTAGGTTAATCTGTACTTACGTCTATTGTACGCCATTTTTACTGTTTTTTAAGCTGGTCCTCAGCTGAATTTTCGAAGATTTTAGTCCGGTACAAATAAAAATTCCAGAGAGTAGTAGTCAGGAGCGCCAGAGTCCGGCTGACTACAGCTGGTGTGATATGTGTCAACAGCTTAGCAACCAATAAAGTGAAGCCGAAATTGAATAACACCAGTAAGCTGGCCGCTATAAGCTGCGGGATCAAAATCTTGTGGTGCATTCGTCTGTCGCGGAATGTTACAAGCTTTTGTAGCAAGAAAGATACCAGCGTGCCAAGAATGTAACTCCATGCAACAGCAATGACGGCGCCAGCCCCTAAGTGTTGCGCCATAATAATAATTGCTAATTCGAACACATAGACACTACCGCCTACTAGCAGGTACCGCACGCCAGGTTTTTCTAATAAGACAAATAACTTAGCCAGCATCTGATCCGAAGTATAACAAATGCTCTCCATAACGGCTATGGTTTGGCTATGAATTCCACATGCAAACCGCGGAAAATATATTACTATTGTAAGGTAACAATGATTTTCAGAAACATTTAATAATTATTTAAGATTTACTAGTAATACTATCCTTATGAAGCTGCTGCTAATAGAAGATGATCCGAATATTGCCCAGGCCCTGATCCAAACCTTATCGCCTTCCTATGTCGTCGATGTAGCTGTCACTGGTGGCGTTGGTCTAGTCAAAGCTGGAGCACAGCGCTATGACGCCGTAATCCTTGATCTCAATTTACCGGATTTGCCTGGCTTACAGATTTGCCAGCATTTACGGCGCGACGGCTTCGCTGGCCCTATCATGATACTAAGCGGCGAAGTTAGAGTGATTAGTAAAATCGCTTTACTCGACGCCGGTGCCGATGATTATCTGACCAAGCCCTTCAGCCTGGGTGAATTAAAAGCCCGTTTACGGATGCTGCTGCGCCGCAGCAACTCGCCCAACAACAATCACAATCTGATGGTGGTCGGCGAACTAACGCTGGACTGCGAGAGGCATGTGGTCGAGCGACAGGGCCGGATTGTCAAACTGCGCCGCAAAGAATTCGGCTTGCTCGAATGTCTGATGCAAAATGCTGGAGCGGTCGTCACGCGCGATATCCTGAGCAATCATGCCTGGCGTGACAATGAAGACCCCTGGGCGAATACCATTGATGTGCACATCAAATACCTACGTGACAAGATAGACATACCGTTCGACCGACCACTCATCAAAACGGTTCATGGACTCGGCTACAAACTAGAGGCGCCTCGGGGCGTAGCAAAAATACATCGAAAGGAGGTGGGCATATGAATTCAGTTCTAACAGAAATACTCTCGAACCCAGCAGCACGTAGCACCACGACTTTAACAATCGTCGCAGCTGACAGCGCAGCTACGTTTGTACCGTGGAGTAATGTAAACGATTAGTCAGCTAGCCGCGGAGGGGTACACTATGGCGTATCCCTCCGCAATGTATCAATATAATAGGTAGTCCATGATACATTTTTCTTATTTACAAAAACTGAATATGACATTATTCCTGGCTTTCATTCGGCCGCGTAGTATAGGTGTCGATTCTCGGAGACAGGAATACATTCTCAATATCTTGTTGACTGCACTGGCCAGCGTTACAACACTAGCGCTCTTAATCAGTGGTTACCATCTGACGCGCAATAATATAGCGCATTATGCTAGTTCATTCATAGGTACTGTCGTCTTCAGTCTCATTATCTATGGCCTCCTCTGGCTGTCGCGTGCTGGACACTACCGGGTCAGTAGCTACATCTTTATTGCCTTACTCGGATTTACTGGACTGCAATTGATGTGGACGTATAGTTTTGAACTGCCGCACGGTCTACTGATATTTGCCGTTACCATTGTTATTAGCAGCGTGCTGGTAAGTGCTCGAACCGGCTTGCTGTTTGCGGGGCTGTTAACTCTGACTGAATTGACTATTGGGTATTTTCAGCTCAATCATGATTTGCAGCCGGATTTAACATGGTTTCAAAATGACTTTAACTTTGGTGATGCTTCTAGTTATGCCTTTGTTTTGGGCCTTCTTGGCGTAGTTGCCTGGCTATCAAATCGCGAGATCGATCGTTCACTGCGGCGGGCTCGAAACTCAGAAGCCGACTTAGCGGCGGAGCGTGACAATCTGGAGGTCAAGGTTGTGGAGCGCACCCGTGAGCTGGAACGGACCCAGCTATTGCGCACTATGGAGTTGCAACGGTTTGCCGAGTTTGGCCGGTTGAGTGCCAACTTGCTGCACGAGGTGGCTAGCCCATTGACCGCTGCTTCATTGAACCTTGAACAGCTGACTGGTCGGGAGTCCGAGCAAGTGCTGCAGGCCCGCCAAAACCTGCAGCAAATCGAGCGCTACGTCGTGTCGGCACGGAAACAATTGCAAAGCCAAAGCAGCCAGTCACGATTTAGTGTCAGAGCTGAGCTAAAACAGATCACCAATCTTTTAATGCCACTGGCGCATAATAACCAAATACCAATCAAGGTAAGCCAGCATGGCAGTTATTGGCTATACGGTGATCCGGTCAAATTTAATCAGCTGCTGAGTAATCTGATTATCAACGCAATCGATGCTACCAAAGATTTACCGCTGCAAGACCGCAAACAGATTGTAATCGACGTATCTGCTACGGAGCGGTGGGTGACTTTAGTAGTATCTGATCGTGGCATCGGTATTGAAACTGTCATGCTCAGTCAGATTTTCGAGCCATTTTACACTACCAAAGGCGACACTAACAGGGGCATGGGGATCGGTCTGGCGCTAGTGAAACAATTCGCTGTCAAAGAGTTCCATGGCAACATTTCGGTCAGGAGCGATACTCTCCAAGGCACCGTTTTCAAAGTCAAACTAAAACGGCAGGCCTAATGACGGTTCTCCCGGCACGACTTGCTAAGCGAGCGCTACAATACATTGCCGAACAACAAGCTGCTGATGGCTGTATTTATGGCAAGGCCAGCGCTAAATCTAATGATTTTAGCGACTATCATGTACACCAAACGCCATTCTTTAGCGCCCTGATATTGGAGTGTCTGCATGCTGTCGATGGTAGTGAAAATATTCAGACTCGTTTAGTCAGTTATTTGCTGACACAACGCTCAAGCCAGTGGACCTGGAACTATTGGCAGCGCGGTAGCCAGGCCAGTCTGGCGCAGCCTTACCCTGATGATCTGGATGACACCGCCTGTGCGCTGGCAGCTTTGTATCATGCCCGGCCCACATTACTAGACGGTGTTACTCTCGGCAAGTTAGCCCAATCACTGATCGCTAACGAAACCATGCCCGGCGGTCCCTACGAAACCTGGCTAACTGACCGTCAAAAACATCCTGATTGGCATGATATTGATTTAGCGGTTAATGCTAATATTGGCTATTGTCTGGCCCTACAGTCGGTACAGCTGCCAGGTCTGTTACGCTATATTGCTGAGCAGCTGGCGACAGAATCATTACACTCAAGCTATTACTGTAACGAATTACCAAATATTTACTTTTTAGCTCGCTGGTACCGCGGGTTGCACTATGAACGCCTGCGAGCTAAGGTTGCAGCAAATATTGCAAACTACCGCACAGTAAATGCATTGATGCTAGCGTTAACCCTCACCAGTGCCTGCCATACTGGTTTTGAGATATCTCAGTTGACACCATTAGCCGAATGCCTACTGCGCTTACGGATAGATGACCACTGGCCAGCGGAGGCCTTTTACGGTGAACCGCCGGTCGCAGGTGTCGCCTACTATGCCGGTTCGGAAGCTTTGACCACAGCTTTTGCTCTTGAAGCCCTAAGCGAATTCGACGCACTACTTCAGAAACCACTCAAAACACTTGGTATGCCTAAGGGTCGAGCCTTGCACAGCCGGTTACAGCAACTGCATGATCAACTACCGGATTCGGATCTAAAAACCAGTTACCAAAAATTAGTGGCGAGCGTGATATTGCACGATGAAGATCAACAGATTAGCGGTATTGCCAGCACAACTGCAGCAGCCTGTGGTATGACCATGCTGCCTACCGCCGCTTTAACGGCATTGAACATAGCCAGCCTACACGGTTGGATCGCTTACACGGTATATGACAACATTTGGGATGATGCGGCCGAGCCCGCTCTATTAGGAGCAGCTAACTATGCACTGCGCCAGACGGTAGCTCATTTTCGATCAGCCCTACCTCGTCAGGCGGGCTTTCAACGATTCGTCAGCCAGACACTGGACATTGTCGATGCTGCGAACACCTGGGAAGTTCATCATGCCAGAGCCGCTGTCACTAAACAGCAGATTGTCATTAGCCAGCTTCCAGATTACAAAGAATATCAGCTGTTAGCTGACCGCTCGTGGGGGCACGTATTGGCACCGGGCGGCGTGCTCTGCTTAGCCGGATATACCATCAACAGCCGCCAGCAACAGGCCCTGCGCCGTTTCTTCCAGCACTTACTTATTGCTCGCCAGCTCAATGACGATGCCCACGATTGGGAAGATGACCTGCGGCATGGTCATCTCAGTGCCGTCGTTTGCATGCTGGTTAGTGAGCCTTGCACCATAGATCTGGCGCATGATATATCAGCGCTACGACTCCGTTTCTGGCAGTCTACTATCGATGAATTGGTCCAGCTGATCATGCACCACGTATCTATCGCTAGAACATCTTTGGCAACCTGCCCATTTACTGATTCTAGCACTTACGTACTCTGGCTATCGGCTATTGAAGAGGCGGCCCAAAAAGCTTTAGCTGAGCGCGGTCAAACCCAGGCCTTCATCGCCACCTATAGTGACAATCTACTGGCTTGAATTACTGACCGGCGCCATAGTCACGATCTGATTGACGCTCGGGCGATAGAGTATCGCCTGTTTGGCTTTGGCATAGACGATGACTTTGTCACCATTTTGGGCATTGGCAAAGAAGCTTTGGCCCTTCAACTGATCAACATTTGCAACCGTAACGATGGTTGGTATCTCATCTTTGGGCACTATCACCAGCCTGGCGACTTTGCCGAGTGTATCATTGACTTGCTTGACGTTGGCAGCCGCTGCCTGCGGCGAATGTAGTTTGTGCTGGGCTGCGCGGTACTCCAGGAACATAAAGAAGCTAAATAAGACAAGTACGGCTACCAATATCCACGGCGATTGTCTAGCTGGCAGCTTGAAATGCGGTAGCTTCGGTAGATCATGCTTAGCCTTGACCTGCGGCACTTCATGTGTCGTAGACGGCGTCTGAAATGTCCGCGTCGAAGTTGAAACCGATTGCGAGTAAGAGCTTCTCCCCATTACGGCTATTGTAGCATAAGGCTAGCGCTTAGGGCGTGGTCGTAGCGGCCGGCAGCACAGGATTTGGAGTGGTAGCAGCCGTTACTAGTGGGTTAGCGGCAGTCTGCGGGTCATTGACGCCGACAGCTGTCCAGCTCATCTTGAGGTCCTGCACCAGCGGCGCAGCTACGCTAATATCAAAACCTTGGGCGGTGACATTGCTAATTACAGTCTGTATGAACTGACCATCGTTTGCCGTAGCGCTGACAATAGGTGGGCTGTCATAGCTTGCTTTAAATGTGACATGGACCTTTGATTCGGTCTTATGCAGAACAGCATAACCAGCGCTGTCGGCCGCTACCGTAATGTGGCCATCGAACTGCACGTCTTGGCGGAAGATAGTTTTACCCAAGAATGTTGCCAGCTTCTGGAAGCTACTGAGTCCGGCCACACTTATGTCGCCCCCTACACTGAGACCACCAGAGACTGTGGCACTAGCCAGGTTCAGACTGCCCGCTAGCGTGCCATTACCAGTGCTATCTATGCTAAATACTGGGGCACCGACAGCGTCCAACAGTTGCAAACCACCGCCCTTGCTAACGAATGAGCCGCTAGTTGTCACATCGCCCGCACTATTGACGCTGAAGTTAGCAGTGCTAAGTAAACCATCATTACCGCTGGCACCATCGAACTTGACTGGACCATGGAAGGTTGCCATTTGATCGATGACTAATGCACCGGCTATGGTAGTAGTCTGCCCGTCGTGTGAAATATTGACTCCCGAGGCTCTGGCCGTACCAATATTGACATAACTATTACTTGAATCAGTACTCATCGACACATCGCTTGCAGAGCCTGAGTCAAGCATCAAGGCTCCGCTCGAAGTTAAGGCAGATGAAATAACCTGATCATCAGCACTAGTCGGATTGTCATAGCCGATCCCCAGTTGCACTATAACCTGCGCTGTCGCTTGGCTACCATCATAGTCGCTCAGCGCAGTGCCTATAACATGCCCGGCTTTGTTGGCTTTCATAGCGACACCTGGGGTTGATGATGCCGTCAGCTTATCACCGATTTTAATTGGACCATTTTGGAGATTGACGTTCACGGGCACACGACCGGTCAGTGCCAAAACCACTGAATGCCCATCATCGACACCACCAACCTGGAATGGCGTAGTCGAAACAACACCCAGCGTGGTTGTCTGGTAAGGAGATGTAGAGCGTTTTACGGAGGTGGGAGCATCACCCATCGTAAGTACATCACCAGGCTGAGGCTGACTATTACCGCTGTAGTCAATATATTCGGCATAGTCAGCAGTGGTAGCAGTCGAGGTCGTATTACCAAGCGGAGCAGTAGAGGCTGGCGGCTCGCCAACTATGCGCCAAGTGCCATTCATGCGCATTACAATAAACGAGCGAATAATGTTTTGAGCAGAGTTAGTAGTGGTAGGGGCTAACGTAGCAAGTGTTGTCCCGGCTATTTGAATAACAGTAGTATGCACACCAGTGCCACCCGTTTTGATCGAGGCACCGGTGATAGTTGCCAGTGTACCGTCCACAGCCGGAAGTCCAGTGATGTTAAAAGTAGTCGTGAAGGTGGTGGTGGTAGCGGAGTTTTGACCGGATAGGTAGTATGCAAACGCCGGCGTCGCCTCCGGATAAATAACACTAGCGGTCTCAGCAGCTTTAATATCGTTGACTTCACCACCAGTGAAACTGCCTTGAGTACTAATGTCGCCACCAGCAGTAATCTTAAACTGGCTGACACCAGCCGCTTGAAAATTTACCAGATCAGCAGCACTGCCAGCGCCACTGGCTGGGGTATTAATACTAAAGTAAGTGCCACCATTGGTAAGCACATTACCACCGGCCAGTGCCATACCCAACTGAACCAGCGAGACGGTAGCAGTAGCTACTGGGGCACCAGCAGCAGTCAAGGCATTAGCCCCCGTAGCTGAAGCCGTGAGGCTCGAGCCCTGGATATTATTAGTGGTGAGTATGGTTCCAAAACCACTAGCGATGCTGCCGGTGTTTAGTGCGCCCACTTTTTGCAAATTACTATACGTAATCGCGCTATCAATGCCAGCATTTTGTATTAAGCCCAAACCATTGATGATAGACGTAGTTCCATTATAAGTTAACAAGTTATCCCAGCCCGTGCCAATCTCGAGAGCATTCTCATTAGTTGTGCCTGTCGAGGCGCCGGTTAAGGCATCGATCTCGAGACCAACCGTATCAGATGCGACTGCCCCGCCAGCGCCCACCGCGACTACCCGCAGCGCCTGGACCTGACCAGCCGTAGTCGTGTTTTTGTTAGTGACATCAACCCGCTGGGCTGATGACATATTGCCGGTCGCTGGCTTGGCGTACCAGGTCAGCTGCTGGGCATTGATGCCATCGGCAGTTGGCTCCTGGCCAGCAACATTACCGATTGTCGAGAGATCAGTGGTGCGCGTAGCGCCGCTGGAGGCAACCGTGAATGTGCCGTTGGCCAGTTGGTTAAAGACAGCGCCAGCCGTGCCGGAATTGACCACCAGACCAGTAGCACCAGTAACATTGCCAAGCGTAATATTTTTGGCGTTGGCACCGGTGCCGATGTTGATGGCGCCGGTGGTACCAGAGTCTATGCCGAGTGCGGTAGCGGCGGCTGACTGCAAGGTAGGCGTCGAGACGCTGGCAGCCGTCAGCGTGCCACCGAAAGTCCCTGCTCCATTTACGCTGACAAATCCGGTTTGCTGAGTGCCGGGTGACAGCTGGACTAGCTGGCTGACCGTCAGTCCACCTACTTTGTCGGCATTGAAAGCATAAGGCACTGACTGCAGCTGAGGGCGAGGTGACATTTCACCAGCCGCATCACCATTGAAGGTAATTCCTAGATACAGCGCCGGGTTAGCATTGAAGTCGATGGCGGTGTTACTAAAAGTGCTACAGGTCTGCGTCACAAATAGTGAACAGCTAGTGCCGAGATTGACCTGAAAGACACCGCTGGTGACGGTAACACTGGCCTGTGTTTCCCCCCAGATAGCCGTGCCGCCACTAGCTAAAGAGTAGACTTTAAACGTGAACGGATAGGTACCGTCGGTGACATTGGTACCATCGGCTTTGACAATTTTACCCTGGAAACTAATAGTAGTTGGATTGACTGCCGAGGCTGTCTGAGGTGTCTGAAACATGCTAAATGCGACCGCCAAAATGGCGCCTAAGACCAAAATACCACGTAGCTTCCCGGTGCGTTTCACCGATAGACCTCTATTTCACATTTTTCTTTTAAGATTTACTCTTAAATCGTATCAAATTTCACAACCAAACACAAGCATTTTAATCTGTTTTAAGACCGCTTTGGCCAGCCGATTGTAAGTGCTGATTTTGTGACCTAAAGCGCCGCCTAAGGACTACAATAATCACTACTAGCGTAATGGCTATCGCCAAATATAATTTCAAATTGATAAAGTGCACCGCGTAACGTTTAATGGCACTAGTATTCAGCCCGTCGTAACGGTAGTCGACTTCGACATGGTATACGCCTGGCAGTGGCAAGCTATGGCCGACCGGGCTCAAACTGACGTACATATCCCGCAAGCTAGCTGGTAATATAAAGGCTGACTCACTGTTAATAAATCCTTTGGCTACGACGCTGCCGGCCGGGTTTCTAAGCAGCACCTGGCCACGCGGGGTGACATGGACATTGCCCGGATTTTGGAACTGCAGTTTGACGCTGCTGGGCAGATGCAACCAATTGCCATTCTGCTCCACAGATTTGAGTTGCATATCGAAGTGATCGCCGCCCTGCTTGTCAACTAATACCAGGCTCAGCAGTTGCTGATTGACCACCACGTGGTTACCTGTCTTATCGTCCAGAGACCTGACGCTAACCACCACCGCACCGTAATGTCCGCCGGGCTGCAGGTCGTCGCGGTTATTGATTGAAACCAGCACGCTGCGGGCTTCGTCTGGCTGCAACACCACAGTGTCGGTCCCCAATGTCAGCCATGAGGTGAGGCCATAATGCTGCGAATAATTGTTCTTGGGATCGCTGATAAGCAGCACTCCACCCGTGTCATTAAGCGAGCCAAAGTCACGGCTGGTCAGATCCAGCTCCTGGACGCTCTTACTATGATTGGTCAGCTCGAGATTGAAGGTTTTGCTGGTGTCGGAGGTCGTCACCGTAATATTCTGTAAAAACGGACTGAGGCTGATGGCATTAGTGGGAGCCGGCGGTTTCGTATCTGCTGCTGTGTGGCTTAGCGAGTTTAACGCCAGTAAACTCGCCAGAAGTACTACAATCAGGCCGTGTCTAGCGCTTGCCACGGCGGTAACCACTAGTACGCGTGCTGGTCCGGCGCATAAGATTACGTACGAACGTGAATAAGCCCAGACAGATAATAATCACAAAGACCAGTAGCAGTAGCATGACTTTCCAGGGCAGTACCCAAAAGTTGACAGCTGCTTCCAGCGGCACGTCCTGTTGACCGTCATCATAGACCACTAGAATCTTGGCAGTATAGCGTCCTATGCGTAGCTTGTTGGCTTTCGTGAAATCCCACTTTAGATCACGCTTAGGGATGGCGTGCTTGTCAGGCAATGTTTTGCCGTTAACAATCTTGTTTTTAAAGACCGGGAAGCCATCAGACCAGTCGACGTGCAACGTACGGTTAGTCTGGGGTAACACGCTAGCACCCGCCTCATTAAAATTGAGAGCACTAATCTGTTTGTTGCCCTTAAATAAGAATAGGTTACCACTAGGAGCAATATAAATATTGCCATTATTACGTAGCTTGATGCTAAAGCTAGCTGGTAAGTATTCGTATAAACCTTTATCCGAAGTGAATTGTACCAGATCAAGTCGCCGCTTCTCATTGCCAGTGTTAACGTTGAGCAGTACGAGCGTAGCGGCTGAGCCACGCAGACTGGCGCCCTTGACATCATTCGTTACATTGGCCGGTGAAAGCGTGACCGCCAGGTAGTAGCCAAGGTCGGCATTGGCCGGGACATTGATGGTCATGGTTACGGTGTTCCAGACATTGGGCTGGGCCAGGACCTGGCTGGGCGAGAAGTGCACCCACGAAGCGTAGCTGTCTTTGGCCGTCAGGTCGAACAGATCCGGCTGGCCCTCTTCACCTGAAGCGCCGAAGCGTAGCAGACTGACTTTGATGCCCTGAGGTGTATCATTAAGATTCTTGAAACGGATTTCCGTAGTAACCGTCTTGCCCGGTGTGGTCGAAATCTTGATCGGTAACGGCGACGTCAATATGTTGAAGCCGGGCGAAGTGGCGGCCGTGGCAGGCTGTGCCGGCATAACACCCAGCATACTGCCAGCCAGCAAGCCTACCGCTATTAACCCCCGCATAATTTTTCTCATTGCTACCTAGTATAGCTTATCCGGGCTGACGCTAAAACAGTTATGTTTAAGTAAGCTTGGGCAATCTAGAAGTTGCCAGCGGCGACAATAGTCAACACATCGCTGTAGTCATTGGCATATTGGACAGAGGCACCGACGGCATCACGCTCCCGGAGGTAGATCTGGTCACCACTCGTGTAGTTGGCGTGGGAGACGAAGGAGGCAAAGCTGGTACTGTTGAAGGCGCCTGCGTGTGTACCGTCAGCGATGGCGTATTCAGCATCGTAGACCGGGACCCCAATACAGCTGGAGCAGGCAGAGCCAGTACTCGGGGCAAAACCATACTTCGTGGTACCCGGTGCGACGGTATCTGGTGAGGCATCAAAGGTACCGGTGGTGATCGGTGTGCCGGGATGCAGCGCTGACTGAAGTTGAGCGTTAGCTGACTTAACGTACGCTGTGTAACCCAACGGTGAGTTGGTGGCGACCGTCATATAGACGTTGCCGGTCGAGGTCTGAATGGTGCTGGGGTCAACCGCAGGGATAGTATCTGTATTAGCGCTGAGTGAGAAGCTGAAGTTCGGTGCTACCGACCCGGTAACGGTGACCTGGTCACCAGTACCATTTGTGACATAGGTAGGAGTGGTGGTGCTGTCTATGACGGCTGGCGCAGCGCTAAGACTGTTAACAGCGGTATTATATTGAGCATTGGCAGTTGGATTAGTAAGTCCGGTACCGGTAATGGTCATTTCGTAGAGCGAAGTGCTGTTCAGGCTGGCTGAGGTGAAACCACTGACGGTAATGACGCCAGCCCAGGTAGTACCGGTGGCACAGTTGCTACTGATAGTACCGGCGACAGTGGATGCAGCAGCCGTCAATGTGCCCGGAGGCACGACGGTGCTGGCCGGTGTGGCCGGCGGGTTAGCCGTGCTGACAGTTGGAGTGGCAGTAGTAACAGTAAAGCCGGCGCCGGTGTTGTCTGATTTGGTAGCCGGGAAACAGATTGAGACCTTGGATACACTGGTTGGTGTGGTGTTCAGTTTGAAAGTGACGTAGAGATCGGGGCCGGCAAATGACGACGTCATGCGACTAAGTCTGAGACCAGCTTGGGTCAGCTGAGCTGCTCCAACATCCAGAGTGGGTAATAAGATTGAGAAAACAAGTGAGGCGGCTACGACTAGTAAGCGTTTGTTTTTGAATTTGAACATAGACTTCTTAACTTTTTATTAATTTTTTGTTAACTTTTTACGGTATACAGTAATCCTAACTGATACGTTACAAATGTCAATAGCGCTTGTGGTTAGTTATCCACAGGCTCGCCAGCTGAAATCAGAAATTAGCCGAGGCTGTAAAGGTCAATACTTCCTGATAATCGCTGGCAGCGATATCGGTGCTGGCCGCTTTAGCCAGTAAAGCCAGAACACCGCTGCCACCAATGACTGGTCCACTAACCGTGTATAGGCTGCGAGCCGTAGAATCGATAATCCCGACTGTAGTGCCAGTAACATTATATGGACTGACCACACTGTAGGTGCTACCAGACGTCTGACTGACACTGCTGTTCTGAGCCCCGAAGCCCTCCGAGGCCGTTGCCAGATTGGTGCTGGCCGCCGCGATTTTGTAGCCGGTACTGTTACTAAGCAGGCCACCGTTCTGACCTTTGATATAAACATCACCGCCACTGGCACCATTAGTTGTTAGACCGGTGTTAATAGTCTGAGCGCTGGTCTTGATAGTACCGGCGTTCAAAGTACCCAGTCCCACTGTAAATGGTGGGATTGCATTAACGCTAGTGGCCAGGCTAAATGTTATGATAGCAGCAGCTGTCGGCTGGTCGGTGACTGGCCCGTAAACGGATTCGGTTTTATCGCCCTGCGTAGCTTTGAGATGGATAAAATAATGGGTGTTCTGGGTCAGGCCAATAATGTAACTACCGGTAGCCCCCCCAAAAGCGGCGTAGTTCTGGTAATCGGCAAGTGTCAGTGCCGTGCTCAGGGTGCCATCAGGCTGTAAGTACATTGGACTGGTGGTGAACTCGTGTGTGGTCGCATTAATCGTCGCGCTGGCGCTGACCGTAATCAGATACTTGGCGTCAGTCGGGTTACCTTGTTGGTCGATCACGAAGTGTATTTTATTGTAATACTGGCCGCTGCCGTTATCGCTCATTAACAGCTTCGGTACGTTCGCTTGTTGGTTAACTATATAGCCGCTGCCGCTACTCTGCGTTACCGTACTGGTAGACTGGCCACTGAACTCCCCGGAAATGCCTTCCAGCGAATAGGTTCCAGTACTACTATTGGCCGTGCCGCCACTGCCGAAGCCGTAACTGTTGAGCTTATAATTTGACGTCGCCGGTAGCGCCGCGAACATCACCATACCCAGTAAAAAGGCTCGTTTCATAGCTTAACACTAGCATGATACAGGCAGTTAGTGCCACTGCCAGGCGGCTAGCAATGTCTGTAAACTCTTCAGATTGGCAGCAGTGTCACCGCTGGTAGCTAATGTGCCAGTAGATACGGCTAGTGTGGCCACGTAGGCACCGTGTGGCCAGAGCGCTACCACCTCACCACTTTCGCCGTCCAGTCTGGTCGATAACGCTACGGTGTCGCCTTTGATTGTTGTAGATTCTAGTTTGTAGGTCGCCGGGGACTGACTACGCACTCGATAAGCACTTAAATTAGTTAGGCCGTCGGGAGGCAGATTCACAACCGCAACATTAATGATGCTAGTGCCGCCAGTTGAAGGTTTAAAAATCGTGGCGCTGAGTAATGAATCAGCAGCTGCGGTCTGAGTATTGTTCAGGCTATAGCCAACCGGTAAGCGCAATCTGAAATATTTGTTGTCAAGTGTGCTGGCCGGTGCCGGCTTGACGGTCTGGTGCCGGGTAGACTTAACGGCCTGATCAACAATGTTAGTATGCCCTTGGGCCGGCGCAGTCAGCAGCTTAATGATTACAATCACTATGAGAACGAGCAGTGTCAGACCGCCCAGCCAGCGCTTCGGGTGGCGTTGTTTGGTAATGATAATGGGGTGATGGAGCTGATAGCGCATAAGTGTATTGTACGTGATGAATAATCGTCTACAATGAAACCATGCAGCATCAACCCAAATCCATCGACGAGCAACAGGAGCGCAGCCATAGCGAGATTATGGTGATTATCTCGGCACTCATGCTGGCCATGCTGCTGGCGGCTCTCGACCAGACTATTGTCTCAACCGCCCTGCCCAAGATTGCCAGTGATCTGAACGGTCTAAGCAAATACTCCTGGGTGGCCACGGCTTACCTACTAACCAGCGCCATTGCCACGCCGCTCTACGGCAAGATCAGCGATATGTTCGGTCGCAAGAAGATCTTTCAGAGCGCCATCGTTATCTTTCTGGTCGGATCGGTGCTGTGCGGTGCCGCTCAGACCATCAATCAGTTGATTGTCTTCCGCGGTATTCAGGGTATAGGTGCCGGTGGCCTGATGACACTGGTTTTTGCTATCATCGGTGATATAGTACCGCCTCGACAGCGTGGTAAGTATCAGGGCTACTTCGGCGCGGTATTCGCCGTATCGAGTGTAGTCGGGCCGCTGCTTGGTGGCTTGTTTACCGACCACCTCAGCTGGCGTTACGTCTTCTACATCAACCTGCCAATCGGTCTTATTGCGACTATCGCCATTCAGACCCGTCTGCATCTGCCAGTTCGCAAGACGGAGCACAAGATCGACTTTGCCGGCGCCGGGCTACTGGCGGCCAGCGTTACCAGCTTACTGCTGGCTACTGTCTGGGGCGGCGTGACGTATCCATGGAGTTCAGGCGAGATCATCGGCCTGTTCGCCGCTTCAGCCATCAGTGGCCTGCTGTTCATATGGCATGAGGGCCGGGCGGCTGAGCCGATCCTTCCACTGCGCCTCTTCCGCAATAAGATCTTCGCTACTACTACTTTGCTCAGTTTAATCATTGGTATTGTCATGTTCGGCGCTCTGATCTTTTTGCCCCAATACCAGCAGATTGTCCGCGGCGACTCAGCTACCAAATCCGGCTTAATGCTGCTACCGCTGATAGGTGGACTAATGACTGCCTCGGTTACTTCCGGACGCATCATTTCCAAAATTGGCCGCTACCGCATTTTCCCTATCATCGGCACCACGCTCATCACCTTCGCGTTCTGGCTGTTCAGTCACATTACCGCTACTACGCCGCGCTGGGAGCTCGGCCTATGGATGGTCGTACTGGGCCTGGGTATCGGCCAGGTCATGCCCGTTCTGACGCTGGCCGTCCAGAACGCCGTCGATCGCAAGGACCTTGGCACCGGTACCAGCTCAGTCGTTTTCTTCCGGACTATCGGTAGTGCGCTGGGCGCCGCCATGTTTGGCGCTATCCTTAGCAACCGTCTGGTAACCCACATTACTCAGACCATTCCTGGTAAAGTCGGTCTGCACGCAGCAGCCGGACTTAAAAACAGTGCCCAAAGTCTGCGCGGTCTGCCACCAACCGTTCATACCGACGTGCTAAATGCCTTTGCCGCTTCATTCCACGATGTCTTCCTGATCGGCATTCCATTCGCGGTTGTAGCCTTAGTGGTGGCACTGCAACTCAAGGAAGCACCACTCCGTGACTCACCAGCAGCAGATTCGGCTGAGCATGGTGGCGCCTCGCATGCTCTATGATCCTGGTTTACGAAGAAATACTGAATGCTATACATAGCGGTTTGAGTACTACTTAGTAAGTTTAGGGTGGATCACCAGACCGACAACAGTCTGCGTATCCAACCAGCCAAACTGCCGGCTATCAGTACTAAAAGCCGGGTTATCACCGATGACAAATACTCTGCCGTCTTCGATACGTTCAATCCGCTTAATAAGTTCGCGATTGTTTTTGCGTAGCACCACTACCTGTCCTGGCTTTAGCGGCCGCCGCCGTGAAGTTGCGATTATAATCTGGCCCGGCTTTAGCATTGGCGCCATACTCATGCCGACCACCCGCCTCAAAAAGACGTAAGATTTCATAGGTACTATTTCTTCGTCGCCCAGAAGATTTCGGCGATTTCATCGATCTGCAGCAGCAGCTTGTCAGCTTCAGCAACAGCAAGCTGATGCTTGCACTCCCCAGCCTGCTTGATGGCTTTCCAGAACTTATCATGCAAGCCAGGATATGTCTCCAGGTGCTCTGGTTTGAAGTAATCTGCCCACAGCACCATCAAGTGGTGCTTGACCAGTTCGGCCCGCTCTTCAATGATTATTAAGGCCCGCAGCTTATTGTGGTCGTCCAGCCCATCATACTTCTCCATAATGGCCTTGACACTCTGAGCTTCAATCCGCGCCTGCGCCGGATCATACACACCGCATGGTAGGTCACAGTGGGCATAGACAGACTTTATGGTAAATAGGTTGGTCAGTTTCATGTTACAGCCTCCGTTAGTGCCTTTAGTATACTGACTCCCGCTTGATATGTCCTATAAATTTACTATTTCAGTATTTAAATTGTATAATAAACTGATGCTAGCGATTGATGAGTACAAGCCAGAAGTTAATCAGTTTCCAGATACGGCTGGTCTTTACCCATACACCTTTAACGCTAATCCTTCTAATAGTGCTGAGCGTTTACAGGCGCTCGCTGATATGGCTGGCTTTACCATTTATGCGGCGGATTTTATGGGCCAACAAGATGGCAGTGTCATGGGCGTACCGGCCCGCGAAGCGCTGCAGCCCGGAGATGATTTTGCTATGACCTGTCACCGTCAGGCAACAGCTTTACATGATACGGTCTTCGTGTCGTATCAGCACCGTATCGGGATCGGTGATGCACTTGGGGTAACCGCCATTACTGGTACTCACCGCTTCAGGCTGGGCGTTCCCAGCTTATACGATGCCGTACAGCTACGTGATGGTTTCAACCTGCGCCGCGCTCAAAAAGTGCGTTCGATGGCTTACGCCAGTTTTCTGGGATATCAGATTGCTGACGTTGTGCATGGTCGACTGGCCAAAGATGTAGACGACCGGGCCACTAAAACCAATCAGCTCATGCGGGGTACCAGCCAGCTAAGCCCACCAAATCCCGATAATCCTTCGGTTCTTGCCAATATGCGAAATCTCGGCGCGCTTATGCAAAGCGATGAAAGTATTAAGGGCAGTCGCGCCCTAGCCAGAGATACCTCCATGCCGTTGCATGTTGTTGGTCTCAGGCATGGTCTATCGGGTACGGAACCTGAGGTTCATCATTTCTTTGATTTACTTGAGAAAGTCCGTCATGACGCTATCCATCACGTAGATTATAAGCGGAAATCGCCTGACGTTTACCCGGTGGCTGCGCCGCTATTAGCTACTTATGAACCAGGTTGGCATGCTGACATATTGGATCCAGTACGCGGTGCCCGACACCTTCGGGCGACCCGAGCGCTACTGGTAGACAATCAGTAAGTCTTAGTGAGAGGCCCGCCATTTGGCAATTTCGGCGTGATGGCCGCTGAGCAGGACATCGGGAACTTTGCGGCCCTGAAATTCCTCGGGCCGGGTGTATTGCGGGAATTCAATGCTGACATCATCGGTCTGAAATGATTCGATTTCGGTGGAGGTTTCACCGCCGAGCACCCCCGGCAATAGGCGGACAACTGAGTCGATCAAAATCATGGCTGGCAGTTCGCCACCGGTAAGCACGTAGTTGCCTACGCAAAACTGTTCGTCGACCCAGTCGGTGATGCGCTCGTCATAGCCTTCATAGCGCGGGCATATAATTATTAAACCTTGATTCGCAGATGCCAATCGTTTGGCATCGGACTGCTTGTACAACTTGCCACGAGGTGTGGGCAGGAAGACCTTGGCGGTCGGGTCATTGCCTTTGGCCTGGTCAATGGCTGCCAATAATGGTTCGACCATTAGCAACATACCGTCGCCGCCACCATAAGGCTTATCATCGACTTGGCCACGCGGCCCCAGGCCGAACTGACGCAGATCGATCGTCTCGTAGCTGACGATGCCGCGGTCGCTGGCTTTCCACAACATGCTAGTGCCAAGTACGGCAGTAAACATATCGGGAAAGAGGGTGATAATTTGGATTTTCATCTGTTAATTGTATCACTGAAACCAAAAAGAACCTCCGGAGAGGTTCGTTTTGTCACATAAAGCTCCCAATTCTTGTTTTGGAATTGGCTCGCACGAGCTGCTGTTTTTGTTTTTGAAATGATCTGTCACATTCGTGACTTAGCAGTAACTATACAGAGTAGCCCTAATGCTAATCAAGAAAAATCATGAATTACAACGTCTGAACTTAGACATCAAGATCGTCAAGGTCAGCTAATTCCTGGCGAGTTTGTGTCAAACGATCGCTGTGTTGGGAGCTGCCGGCAACTTCCTCGTCATCTAAACCGAGCTCATCACTGAGAGCGGCTGTCGTATTGGCAACAGTATCATCACTAGTGGCCGGAACCGGCGTGCTGTATGCGTTGTCATCAGTGCTATGGCCAGCCCCTGGTATGCCGTTATCGATTATCTTGAGGTTGTAACGGGCATCATTCTTGGTGCCGAGCGCACGGAGTAGTGTACGTAGCGATTGCGCAGTAGCCCCGCGCTTGCCGATGACCCGACCGAGATCTTCAGGATCGACTGTCAGCTCGAGCAATACGCCCTTTTCATCGATTCGACGCTCAACAATAACGGCGTCAGGATTACTTACTAGCGATTTTACGACAAATTCAACGAATTGTTGGTCAATACTGCTGCTCATAGGTCAGGCCCCTCTGATTACGGAATACCCGCAGTATAGCAAGTGACTACCAGTGGAGGGAGTGAAAATTCTTGCTTAGGCTTCAGCTGGCGCGTTGGCAGCTGGTGTTTCTTCAGCCACAACTTCTTCCGTGACTTCTTCGATTTCGGGAGCAGGAGTGGTGCTACGGCGCTTGTCAGCGTTACGTACGGTGCGGGTTTTGATACCTGCGGCTTTGACCCATTCGGGCAGTTTAATGCCTTCAGCGGCGATCAGACGAGCGGCGCGATCAGACGGCTGGGCGCCGTGCTCTAGGTAAAAAGCGACTTTTTCCTTATTCAGGATTAGGGTTTTGGCGTGTGGATCATAGCTTCCCAGCTGGGCGACAACTTTGCCGCTGGTTGGGGTCCGGCGCGAGTCTTGGACTACGACGCGGAACATGGCGTGGCCTTTGCGGCCGGTACGCTGCATGCGAATTACTAACATTGTTAAGCTCCTAAATTATTGATAAGACAATCTAGACTATTCTATAGATTACCGCCCCTGTTGTCAACCTTCCTCATCGAGCTCGTCGATGATCTGATGCAGATAAATTAGGGCCTGTTGTCGGCGATACCGATCATGCACATACTTAATGGCGTCATCGATACTCTTAAACCTGTCAGCTTCCTCGTTAAGCACTGTTACTAAGTGCTCATGGAACTGAGTTTCTATGACGCGTATGGCCGCTCGGCTCATATCCTCCAGTACTGGCTCATCAAAATGAACTTTCCGGTTATCAACCTCAGCTTTAATAATAACTTTTAGGTACGCCTGCACCGAACTGAAGCCGTATACTTGAATACGTTGCTCAAGTAGTTCATACAGCTTAGACTCTAGCGGGATTTGGACTCGTACAGTTTCGCTCATTGGTGCAAACAGAGTATTGTAATACACTCTTTGCCCCAACTTAATGAATGGCAAAACTTAAAACTTTAAGGTTCCGACTATTGAAAGCTTAAATCTGTGGCTTTTGGTAATACGCCAAGGCGGCTTCGGCAGCTTTTTGCTGACCAGCCTGCTTGCTAGGTCCGACGCCCTGGCCGCGGAGCACATCATTGACGTAAACACCAACGTTAAATGTCTTGTCATGATCCGGGCCTTCTTCTGAGATCACCCGGTAGATCGGCGTAGCTGTCTCCTGGCTCTGAGCCAGCTCCTGCAGGTGTGATTTAGGATCCATCCACGAGCCGGTGCTGAGAATATTCTCAAAGGTGCTGATGATGGTCTCGGTGATGAATGTTTTGGCGGTGTCATAACCCTGGTCCAAGTAGAGCGCACCGACCACAGCCTCAAAACTATTGGCCAAGATCTGAGCCCGAGCCCGCACAGTTCCACGCTTCTCACCGCGGCTGAGGCGCAGTAATGGCTCAAAACCATTCTTAGCGGCAGCAGCGCCAATCGACTCCGTGCGTACCAGCGAACTGCGCCAGTTGGTCAGTATACCTTCCGGTTCGCTATAAGTGGTGTAGAGATATTGCGTCACTACCAGCTCAAGCACAGCGTCGCCAAGGAATTCCAGGCGCTCGTTGTGTTCCTGGACCGTCTTTTTGTGCTCATTCAGGTAGGAGCGATGGGTAAAAGCCGTGATTAACAGGTCGATGTTGTTGAATGTGACGTGCAGTGTATCTTGGGCAAAAGCCGCATAAACAGAGGTGTCCATAGGCCTAGAGTTTGCCGCTCCGAATTTTTTTCATACCCATTAGTATCAGCTTGCCGATGTCATCATAGGCAATTTTGTCGACGGCGTCAGTAGCCGGCAGCCACTTAATATCTGTCAGCCAGTCTTCGCCTTCCAGCTTGTCGGTATCACCAGCGCCCTCCACCAGATAAATATGCATGGTCATTAGTACTAGCGTATGCGCTCGGCGGTAGCGGAAGTTTACTTTGCCGAGCCAGCTATGCATTTTCATCTCTTGCAGCCCGGTCTCTTCACGGATTTCACGCTCAGCGGTCTGCTTCGGTTCTTCACCGGGCTCGACATGGCCTTTTGGAATGGTCCAGCGGTTCTTGGCATCCTGGATAAGCAGGATTTCTACTTTACCGGCAGCAGTACGGCGAAACACTATGCCACCAGAGGTCGTCTCACGGACGACTTCGTCGATGACCGGCCGACGCTTGCCGACTATGTTGCGAAAACCTTGGATCGGGTTCGGGCGTTTGATATTCATGCTCAGGCCGCTTCTTTCTTGGTTTTGGTGGCCGGCTTTTTGGCAGCTTGAGTGACTGTATCATCGCCATCACGTTGACGCAGTAATGTGCCGAGCACGCCGTTGACGAACTTCGATGAATTATCACCACCGAAGGCTTTGGCCAGCTCAACGGCTTCGTTGATGACAACCTTCGGCGGCACATCTGCTTCGCTTTGCAGCTCGTACAGGCCCATGCGCAATACTAAACGGTCCATGCGGGCAATCTGATCGATAGGCCACTCCGGAGCGACCGGCTGAATAGCAGCATCGAGAGCGGCCATGTTACTCTGGACACCAGCCACCAGCTGCTTAATAAACTCAACGTCATCAACCATATCCTGATAACGCTGGATATTGCGGGCCAGCACTGCATCCAGATCAAAATCTACGTCGCCAGCCTCAAGTCGAAATTCCGCTTCATACAGCGTCTGTAGTGCGATGATGCGACCGAGGTGTCTGTTCGATGCCATATTGTTAAATCCTATCTGTCTTGTTTCTTTTACTATCACCTACTGAAGTAGGGACAGTTTACGCAATCTTGCTGGATTCGCGCTTAGTAGTTCGCACTTTCACTGGTGAAGTGGCGTTAACCTTGCGAGCCAGCTCGAGCACAATGTGACTGCGACGGGTACCGCTCTTGCGCGGACTGGTGCGTTTCTTGGGTTTACCCATAAATAATTTCCTTTCAAAGCACATGTTTATGCTAATTCTTGCCCACATTATAGCGCAAAAACACCTTAGAATCAAGGTAAAGTGACAGCAGTGATATATGCCACGCTAAATGACAAAGTTGACTATTTTGCGGGGAACATAAATTGTTTTGCGGATAGTCTGGCCGGCCAAATAGGTGGCGACCTTCGGGTCGTCCTGGGCGGCCTGAACAACCGTGGCTTCGGATGCATCAGTCGAAACTTCAATCTCACCACGCAACTTACCATTAACCTGCACGGCGATGGTCATACTGTCGGAAACCAGATACTGTTCGTCATAAGCCGGCCAGACGCTGGTATGGATTGACTCTTCGTGCCCTATCTGTTGCCACAGTTCTTCGGCAATGTGCGGCGCAAACGGCGCCAGCAGCTGGAGTAGCGATTCGATGCTGAAACGCCAGGTGTCCAAGCTAGTGAACTCGTCTTGTTCTTTCAGCTTGTAGAGTTGGTTAATACACTCCATCAGGCTGGCCAGAGCGGTGTTAAAACTCATGCTGGTTAAGTCCTGGCTGACCTTTTTGATGGTCTTGTGCACCACCCGCTGCAGATCAGCTTCGACACTTGATGCATCAAACTCGCCGGCTTGCTGCCGGGCTTCCTGGTCGAGATATTCCTGCGTCAGTGTCCAGACGCGTTGCAGGAAGCGGTAAGCGCCACCGACGCCCTCGATGCTCCAGTTGACAGCCTGGTTCCAGGGGCCAATAAATAGCTCCATCACGCGTACCGTGTCAGCACCGTAGCCTTGATCAATCAGCGTACTGGGCTCGATGGTATTACCTTTGCTCTTGCTCATTTTGGTGCCATCGGGCGCCAGGATCATGCCGTGGTTACGCAACCTGGAGAATGGTTCCTGGAAGTCGATAAGACCTTCGTCGTACATGACTTTCGTCCAGAAACGGGCATACAGCAGGTGCATGACAGCATGCTCGGCACCACCTATATAATCATTGACTGGCAGCCAGAACCTGGCTTTTTCTTTATCAAATGGTTCAGTCTCGTTGTGTGGGTCGGCGAAGCGCAGGAAATACCAGCTGGAGCAGGCGAAGCCGTCCATGGTATCGGTTTCGCGCTCGGCCGGGCCACCGCACTCCGGACAGGTGGTGTTCACAAACTCCGGCACCTTGGCCAGTGGGCTGCGGCCATCGCCACTCGGTTCATAGCTTTCAATCTCCGGTAGCAGCACCGGCAGCTGGTCCTCGGGCACGGGCACCGCGCCGTCCGTGGGACAATGAATGATTGGGATCGGTGCGCCCCAATAGCGCTGTCTGCTGATCAGCCAATCGCGGATCTTGTAACTGACTTGAGCGCGGGCTAATTTCTCATGCTCCAGATACTTGACGATTTCCTGGCGGTTGCCGCCTGCCGATTTACCGGCAAAGGCTGCCGGCTCAATCAACACGGCATTCTTCGTGTCAGTGTAGCAGTACTCTAGGGCTCTAACTTTTTCAGCCGCAACCGGATCGGCTGGAACCATGGTTGGTTTCAGGCGAATACCGTATTTCTGGGCAAAGGCAAAGTCACGCTCATCATGCGCCGAACACAGCACGATACCAGTACCATAGTCTGCTAAGGCGTAGTTGGAAATCCAGATCGGTAAATCCTCGTCGCCGAAAATATCAATGGCATAGCGCTCGGTAAAGATACCTTCGACCTGCTCCAGGCCTTTCGGACCTTCGGTGTCGCGCCTAAGAGCCATGGCTTTGGCGGCGGCTAGAATCTCATCTTTCTTGTTTATACCCTCGAGCAATGTCGGTAAGAATGGATGGTCGGGTGCAATCACTACGAAAGTGTTGGCCGTAAAGGCTTCGAAGTGCGCCGAGAATGACTCGATCTTTAGCTCAGTATCACGGACGTGGTTGGTATAGACGATGCCGTCGGAGCGGCCGATCCAGTTGCGCTGCATCGACTTGATAGCATCTGACCAATCCAAATCATCGAGGTCATCAACTAGCCGGTCGGCATAATCGGTAATCTTGAAAAACCACTGGTTAAGCGATTTCTTTTCGACCTTATTGCCACAGCGCCAGCACAAGCCAGCTTCGACCTGCTCATTGGCCAGCACCGTTTTGTCGTGCGGGCACCACCATTGCAGACTTTCCTTCTGGTAGGCCAGACCTTTTCTGAAAAGCATCAGAAACAGCCACTGCGTCCAGCGGTAATACTTTGGATCAGTACTGTCGATCTCCCGTGACCAGTCGTAGCTGAAACCCATCTGCATCAGCTGTTGCCGAAACCTGCTGGTGTTCTCGTCGATGGCTATTCGCGGGCTGACGTGGTGCTTGATAGCGTAATTCTCAGCCGGCAGGCCAAAGGCGTCCCAGCCCATAGGATGCAGCACATTGTAGCCAGTCATCCTGGCGTGGCGGGCCATGGCGTCCCCAATAGTGTAGTTACGGACGTGGCCGACATGCATGGCTGCCCCACTCGGATAAGGGAAATACTCCAGGACATATTTCTTGGGTTTCGTAGCGTCCTCCGAAGCCTGGTAGATTTTGGAATCTTCCCAGACTTTTTGCCATTTTGGCTCTATATCCTTTGGATTGTAACGTTGCATATCTTATAAGTATACCAAAAAACAGGGGTCAGATATAGCCTTATTCCAAGTGGGGATGACCGGTATTTTCTAGGGCATTGGCAGCAGATGCAAGCACAGGACGTACTAACTCGCCAACAATAGTCGGCTGTAAAACCTTTTTCGAAACTCATATGACGATCATACCGTATCATCAAGCGTTAAACATGAGCTTTAAGCTAGACGATTTCGCCGATGCCAATCTTCACTGGCATAGAGGCTCCGGATTTTGGTGCTGCCAGCGGTCTGAGCTATGTGGATGAGTTGCGGCGAAAAGGGTCTTAAGAGCACCTTTTGAACACCAGCCTCGAATTCATGCAATTGCTTTTCGTTATAAGCACTGTTATTCGGGTTATCAGCGTCAGCCAAGTGGGTCATGATGCCCTCAAGTTCGAGCTGCGGGTATTTTCTCAGGAAATGTAACATATTTGTTACATCGCCAAACTCTATACCTAGACGATTCATGCCCGTGTTGAGTTCAAGATGAATACGAACAGTTTTACCTAGCTTCCCAAAAGCCTCTAATCCCGCAGTGTCTTGAACCACAAACGAGCAACGCTTCGTGTCCACCAAATGCACATTTTCTGGGGCGATATAACCCATTACCAGAATGCGCTGTTTACAAATGCGGCGGATGGCAGCGGCTTCAAAATAACCATCAACAGCCACCATACTGCAGCTACTGTGCTTGAGGATCTGCGCCACTTGTACCAGACCGTGGCCGTAGGCGTTGCCTTTCAATACCGGAATAATTGCACAGTCTGGATTTTGCTCCTGAAACAAGGCCACGTTGTCCAGTATGCGGTGTTGATTGACCTCAATCACGTTGAGCGTCTAGTAAGCAGTTCGTCTGCCTAGCATTGTTAGAACTGCTGGAGATAATTGGTGCTGAAGGTAGTGGCCAGGGATTGCTTGGCGGCATGGCGTTCTTTGGCCAGTTCGACGAGCTTTTGGACGAGGTCGACATTGCTGACTCCGGCCTTGTTCCAGTTGTGGGCGTAGAGGCCGCCGGGCAGCGGATTGACTTCGTTAAAATAGACCTGTGAAGTTTTACTGTCTATCAGCATGTCGACGCGAGCGGTACCACTACAACCGAGGGCTTTGTAGACATCCAAACCGATCTGCTCGGCATTGGCATACAGGTCTTTTGGTAGGTCGGCCGGGATCTGGCTGTAACCCTGGGCACCTTTGGCGCTAACCTTGCCTTTGCCTCCCTTTTTGCCACCCTGCATGTACTTGGTTTCAAAATCAAAAAAGTCTTCGGGCTGGGTCATCGGCTGTTCCAATAATGCTGGCTGCAAGTGGTCATTGCCAATGATGGGTAGGGTTACTTCTATCAGGTTACCTACGGCTTCTTCGACAATGACTTTATCGTCGTAGTGAGCGGCGACCTCTAACGCGTTGCGTAGTTCTGTGTCGTGTTGGACCCGTGAGATGCCGATACTGGAACCTAGGTGAGCTGGCTTTACAAATAGTGGATATTTGAGGCTTTTAGTGATGCTGGTAATGGCTTGGCTAAGCTCGCGTTCCAGTTCGGCTTTGGTAAAATGCAGAAATTTAGAGACCGGGATCTGGTTGGCCACGGCCATTTGCTTAGCCAGAACCTTGTCCATGGCCAGAGCAGAGGCGGCCACGCCGCAGCCGACATATGGTACGCCAGCCATTTCCAGCAGGCCCATCAGGTCGCCATCTTCGCCATAGGTGCCATGCATGGCCGGAAAGACGATGTCGACTTTGCGTAGACTTTTACGCCCGGCAATGCCACTGGACTTGACCAGCGTCATTCCGCTATCGAACTGGATACTGGCCGGGCTGGTTTTGTGCAAAAAGTCCTGAATGCTACCACTGCTAAACAGCTTAATATCTTTGAGCTTGTCGTCCCAATACCAAGCGCCATCTTTGGCAATGTAGATTGCCTCAACGCGGTATTTTTTAGTCAGCTCCAGCGGTTTGATAATGCTGGCCAGCGCCGTTACGACTGATACATCGTGCTCAGCCGAACGGCCGCCAAAAATGACTGCTACGGTTTCCATAACAATAAGTATACACAATTAAAAGCTACTATTGAGCTAAATCTTTGCTAACAAATATATCCCTAATCCTAATATTTTAGCAATTTCCATAATAAGTTTTAAGCTGGGACTAGATTTGCCACTTTCAAATCTGGATATAGTGGACTGCGGACATCCGATTCTAGCGGCTAACTCAGCTTGTGTCAGCCGTCTGTTTATGCGAGCGCTAATAAAAGCCATAATAATAGTGTTTTCTTCATCAAATAAATGATGTCGACGTTCAAGTAAGGCATCCGCGGCAGCCATATCAGCCGCTAACTTAGCAGCAAAATAAGCCTCACGAGCTTCGGTGTTTGTAAAGTCAATATCATCCATCTCAGCAATATAGCAAATTTGCATATTTGTGAACCGTATATTGGTAAAATTTTAATCTAAATTTTAGTTTTAGGCGTAGTTGTCTGTCCAGTCGTTCTGCATGACCACCAGATCACCACCTGCCACGAAGTGCTTCAAATTGGTGTAGAACTCCAGTGGATCAGACTCGACCCGCACTTCCTCCTTATAGGATGCCGCTTCCAGGCCGGATTGGATGTATTGCGTAGCGGAGTTTGTCATCAACACTACCATATCAGGATTGGCAGCAGCGATCAGCTTCCCCATCTCAACATGCACCCGTTGCGATTCGGCCCCTTGATCGACTAGCCCCGGCGACACGTAGATCTTGCGGCTAGCCGACAGATCAGCCAGTAGCTGCGTGCCCACCCGAATACCTTCGAGGTTGCCGTTATAGGTATCGTCGATGATCCAGGCGCCGCCAAGCTCATAGGGCTGCATACGGTGCTCGAATGGCTGTGTAGCGGCAATCCCAGCTTTGACCTGAGCTTCTGTCAGACCGAGCTCCAGTCCAAGCGCAGCAGCAAATGACAGAAAGCCCGCTTGATGCTTGCCTACTAGTCCGCTGTGCAGCACAAGTTTTCGTTTGGCCTTGGACAGCGTAAAGCTAGTACCCTGCACACTGGTCTTGAGCGCCGATACTTTCCAGCCTAGAGCCCCAGCCGTGCTGAATTGTTGATACTCCGGCTGTAAGAATGACGTTAGACTCGACGAATCAGCATTTACATATAGCTGCTCAGGCGACACAAATGTGGCCAAACTGAAGATATCTTCGCCAGCGGCCTGCAGCGTTTTATAATGGTCCAAATGGGCCGGCGCCAGACCAGTAATGACAGCGTGTGTTGGCTGCGTAATCTGCGCAAAGCGGGCAATGTCACCCGGCGCACCCTCACCGTATTCGATAATTAGCACATCCTCATCGCCACTAAGTTTACGGGCAAAATAGGCATGACTGACACTGACATTTTTGTTGGCCGGCGTGGCCGCGACTTTTAAGCCATGACTCAGTACCGATAATAGCAGTTCCTTCATAGTGGTCTTACCATAGCTACCGGCAACAGCAATCTTGATACCAGGATGCTCAGCAAAAATCTGTTGTGACTGAGCCACTAGCTTAGCTTCGGCCGGCTTGCTGATAAACTCACGGCCTAAGATTAATGGCACAACCAGCAAGTGCGCCCAGATGACAGGATAGGCCACGATCAAAGCTGCACCGAAAGCAACACCGCCAACCAGCCCCTGGAATAGTCCAAAATACATTAACAACAGACCAGCCAATAATTGCAGCCCGATCCCCAGCCGCAGCGCCAGCAGCAATAAGCGTGCCGGGCGGGTTGGCTCCAAAGTGCGGCGCTTCATGACATGACTGAAATTTTGCGTCCGCCAATACCACTTCAGGTATGGACCGGCCTGATACTCGGTACCCTGCAGCATATAGACTAATACCCGCGGGTAGGATGGCAAAAATATGCTGGCTAGTGCACTGATCATTTCAAAAAGTCCTTAATAAGTTTCGTAACAATAGCTGGCTGATCTAAGTACAAAAAGTGCCCGGCATTGGGGATAACGTGCAGCTCTGAATGCCGTAGTGCGGCTTGCAGCAGATCGCCGTAGTGCACCGGTGTAGCCGTATCATCATAACCGTATACCAGCAAAGCCGGGATAGTAATCTGACTAGCGTCAGCTTGAACATCATCAGTAACGACTTTTTTAAAGGTTTCCTGCAGGTGCTCGGCTACTAACATATCGGAGCCGATGGTAGCGTAAGCTTTGGAGCGCAGTTTGCGTTGAATACGTTGCGGCAGCGGACTTGCCAGCGCTTTGCCGGTTTTGGCAGCCAGGCGCAGAACTTTTTTGCGGCTAGTGTATTGGTCACGAATCCCGGCACTGGCCAGCAGAATCAAGAGCCTGGCCTGCAATGAGCCTTGGGCCAGACCACGGATGGCAATCGCCCCACCATTGGAATGGCCAATAATGGCGTACGGCTTTAGCTCTAGCTTTATCAATATCTTTTGGACAAAGGTAGCGTAATCATTCAGTCCCCACGGCTCTGCCGGCGCCTGCGTCGCGCCGAAGCCCGGCAGATCAAGGGCCAATACCTGGAATTTTTTGGCCAGCTCGGTCTGCATAGCCAGTGAGCCCTGGCTGGAATCTCCCCAGCCGTGCAGCCAGACAACTAATTTGCCACTGCCAGTCAGCTGGTAGGTAGTAAGGAGTTGATCAACGACAATCTGCATGGATATAGTATAACGCGCTGGATAGCGTAAATAATCTTTTAGTGGTGCGCGGAGCGGGACTTGAACCCGCACGCCTTGCGGCACAGCATTTTAAGTGCTGATTGTCTACCAATTCCAACATCCGCGCATTACTTTGTCAAGTTTCTGAGTCTGACCTTTTTGTTTTTACCACGATGCGTTATTTGCAAGCTATGGCAATTAGGACATAAGACTCGAAGATTCTCGATACGATTATCGTACCTGTCTCCATTGATATGATCAAGCTCAACAGGGATTCTACCATCTAAACTTACTTCCGCCCAGCCGCACATTTCACAAATTGGTTGTTTCAAACCAACCTCATATAACCGGTTCTTCAGTTTACAGCTCTGAACATTTGAATTTTTAACCAATAAATTGGCCAACTCAACACGAGATTTATTATGGTAGGTTGTACCAGCATTCCAAAGACTACCTGTAAAATGAGTTACGTCTAGACCAAGTGAGGAAATTCGCTGTTTAACTTGTTCATAATTACCACCAGCGGGAATAAGCCCCAGTAAGCTAATGACTTGGCGATAACTAACTGAAATTAAAACCGCGGATACTAGCTTTTGATCGGTCCAAGATCGTTGCCTAAACATAGTGTAATTGTATCTGTATGTAATTAAATTATTCTTAAATTTCTATAAAGTTACTTCGCTGGACCAGAATTTCTCTAGCAGAATCTGCATATTGGCCGACAGCGCCGCGCCCATCATGTCATCTAGATCAAAATAATCGAGATCATCGAAGGTCTCGGGCTCCTGCACTGCCGGCTCACCACTAATCACCTCAGCGTGAAACCAATGATACTGGTAGTCGTTGCCAGCTTGTTCAAATTCGCAACTACCAAGCGCTTTGACCAGTCGAACCCTGACGCCGAGCTCTTCGTAGACTTCGCGCACGGCTGCTTCTTCGGCTAGCTCACCAGCCTCTAACTTGCCGCCAGGCATCTCCCACTGGCCAAGCTCACCGTCGTAACGATGCAGGAGCAGCATGCGCTCCTGCTCATCAACAATTACACAACCAGCTAACTGAATCGGCTTCATCGCAACTCTTATAAATCAATGTGGAGGCACCTACCGGGTTCGAACCGGTGTACGCGGTTTTGCAGACCGCTGCGTAACCACTCCGCCAAGGCGCCGTTCCCACGATTATAACTTACTAGACGCTTAGAGACGAGTCTTAAAATGTGTAAGCTAGTGAACAGTTAGAGCGTAATCTCGGTGAATGAAGTAACTTTGCCGTCTTCGATAGCGAAGCTGGCCACGAAGTCGTTAGGGTACTCGTGATCGGCATTGTGGAGGCCAATGTCAATGCCTGCGAAATCGGCGTAAATGGCTTTGATGACGCCGTCGTGGGCCGATAGCAATATGGTCTGATCGCCACTTGAGCTGTGCAGGTCATTAACGAAGTTGAGCACCCGGGCTTGCAACTGGCGCAACGATTCGCCGCCAGGCGGGGTGTATTCAGTACTGCGGTGCAGCTCCGGATAAGCGACCTCAGCCTCTGACACCTGCATAGCTGACAGGTCGCCATAGCCATTTTCGCGCAGGGCTTTGACGCGCAAAATCTCCTTGCTGAACTGCAGATGCTGGGCAATCATGTAAGCCGTGATAAAAGACCGGCCTAAGTCGCTGGAATAGATGCTATCAAAATTTACACCTTCGAGTTTAGCCGCCGAAGTTTGGACATTGGCCAGACCGGCTTCGGTGAGTGGAGTATCAACCCAGCCAGACAGACGGTGCTGCTGATTGAATTCAGTTTGGCCATGGCGGCAGATGTAGAAAGTAACCATTCAGCCATCATAGCAAAATTCCTGGTCTGTGACGTATAATCGAGCTATGACTCCGACTATCATTACCCTTCCCGGCCTGATCGATCCGCACGTACACCTGCGCGATCCTGGTCAAACCCACAAAGAAGATTTCTACACTGGCACAGCTGCGGCCTTGGCTGGCGGCTACACTATGGTGCTTGATATGCCGAACAATGTCGACCCTATAACCACCCTCCACAAGCTGGCTGCCAAGCGGGCTTGGGCCGAATCCAAAGCGGTAGCTGATATTGGTTTCAACTTCGGCACGCTTGGCGACAACCTCGATGAGTTCACCAAAGTGATTGACAGTGTCAGTGCCTTAAAAGTTTACCTCAATGTTACTACCGGCGGTTTTATCATCGACAAGTCCAAACTGTGCAGCATCTATGAAGCTTGGCCTCTGTCGTCTAACGGAGTAGCTCGACCGATTATGCTCCATGCCGAAGACGACGTCTCCGATCTGGTTATGGCCACCCTGCAAGCCGTACCCAAGCCGACCCACATGTGCCACGTCTCCAGTCAGCGCGAATTAGAGTTCGTCATGGCTGCCAAAGCAGCCGGCCTGCCGATTAGCTGCGGCGTCACACCCCATCACCTGTTCCTGACCGACAAAGATGCTCAGCGTCTCGGCTCCTACGGCCACATGAAGCCCTATCTCAAGCCGCAAGCCGACGTCGATTTCCTGTGGGCCCACCTCGACGCCATCGACATTATTGAGTCTGACCACGCCCCACACACCAAAGAAGAAAAAGACGGCGACACGCCGCCCTTTGGCGTCCCCGGTCTGGAAACCACCCTGCCCCTACTGCTGACTGCCGAACGTGATGGCCGGATCACCCGCCAACAAATCATTGAGAAAACCCACGACAATGCCGCCCGGATATTCAATCTGCCAGAGCAACCTGACACCTCTGTCGAAGTCGAACTTGGTGATTTCACGATCAATGATGACAAGCTCCAGACCAAGTGCGGCTGGTCACCCTTTGACGGCACGCCTGTTGCTGGCAAGATTACCAAAGTCACGCTGCGCGGCGAAGTTGTCTACGAAAATGACCAAATCTTAGTGGCCGCCGGCTCCGCTAGATTGCTGCCTTAATTTCGTTGCCAAGGTTGGCATTCCACATCGCCCCGGTAGCCGATTGGACACAGTCCGCGCCGGCATCACGGTATTCTTGATAATCAGCGGATGTCATGACACCGCCAATGCCGATAATCTCATAGTCCAGCCCAAGCTTGGTACGGATCGTGGCTAGGCGGCGGACCATATCCAGTCCAGCCCACTTTATGCCAGCTCCGCAACAACCGCTCTTCAAGCGGCCTTCTCCCGGTAGTAACTGATCGCCGTTTTCATCAACGATTGGCGCGGAAATGGTATTGATAGCTGAGATAGCATCAATGTATGGTGCAGCTTCTGTCAAAATGCTCTCTAGCAAATCCTGCTGATCAGCAGTGTAATAGCAAACTTTGGCGACTAGTTTAGCATCATCAATCTTGGCCTTAGCTCGCTTACAAATCTCAACCACCGCTTGTTGCGTGTAGCAGACCACGCCTTCACTGGCGACGTTTGGACACGACAAATTCACTTCAATAACTGGCACGCCGGCGTTGGCCGCCAAACCAGCAGCATTCGCAAAATCATCATAATAATCTTCCGAGCTAAAGCCGGGCTGGATAGTACCGACGACGCTGGCGATCAGCAACTGGCCCTTGCCCTGAGCGGCTACTGCCGTCTTCATATCTTCCAACCAGAATTCTGGCCCGCGCGAAGGGTTACCAAATGAATTGGTGATGGTCAGGTGCGTCGGATCGGTCTGTGGCTGAGCAAAGCCCAGCAGTGGCTGGGCAGCTTTGTCCAGTGTCAGCTCACCTTGGACATCCAGATACACGACGTTCGGAAAATCATTACATGGGAAGACGGCACTACGCTGTGTCTTATAGCAGACCACGTCGAAGCCAGATTGAAAGGCATAGGTCGTATGCTTGCTAGTGGGCAGCGGACCGGCGGCAATACCAAATGGCGAATAGACTGGGAAACCAAGGAACGTAAACTGTGGCTCAGCCTGCTCTAGTACTTCGGCAGATAAAACTGGAAATGGGCCATTATCAAAATTATCATCAAATGTTTTGGTCGGATCATAGAAAGGAGCGGGTGCGTAGGCCATGATTTGGTTCCTTAATTAACTCACTGTATAGTAAATGAAAACCATGGCAACGTACACAGCATTTAACGACAAACTCGGCGCTGCGGTAGCAGCTAATAATTCTGTTCTCTGTGTTGGCCTCGATCCCTACCTCAACCAACTGCCACCGTGTCTGAAGGCAGAAATAGATCCTTTGTTTACTTTTAACAAAGCTATCATTGATGCCACAGCTGATCTAGTTAGCAGTTTTAAACTTAATTCCGCAATGTATGAGGCCGATGGCGCGCATGGCATTACACAATTACAGCAAACCTGCGCTTATCTAACACAGAACTATCCTGACTTGCCTATTTTGCTCGACGCCAAGCGAGCTGACATCGGCAATACCAACAACGGCTACATATCGTACGCGTTCGATTACTTAGGTACCGATGCCGTGACCGTCCAGCCATACTTAGGGCGCGAAGCCGTCGAGCCATTTCTAGACCAAGCCGACAAAGGCATCATCGTACTGTGCCGGACTTCCAACCCGGGCGCCGGCGAATTTCAAGATCTTGTAGTGGACGGGAAACCACTCTATCAGCATGTCGCCATGCAGGTTGCCACCGAGTGGAATGCCAATAACAACTGCTTACTAGTCATTGGTGCAACATATCCCGACGAGATTGCAGCAGTTCGCGCCATTGTCGGGCCAGACATGTGGTTTCTGATTCCCGGCATTGGCGCTCAAGGTGGCAACGTCCAAAAGACTATGCAAGCCGGGGGCGATCATGTCATTATCAACTCATCCCGCGGCATCATTTATGCCAGCACTGGTGATGATTACGCAGAAGCGGCGCGCCGCGAATCCCAGAAGTTACGAGACGAAATTAATAAACATCGGAGCTAACATGAGTACCCAAGCCCAAAAAACTGAATTAGCCCTAGACCTTTACGATATTGGCGCTCTAAAGTTCGGTACATTTACATTCAAAAGTGGCATCGTCAGCCCGATGTACCTTGACCTACGGCTGTTTATTAGCTATCCAAAGGTACTGAAAAAAGTGGCCAAGCTCTATGCCGAGCAGCTCAAACACTTGAAATACGACCGGCTGTCCGGTGTAGCCTACGCCGCCCTGCCTATCGCTGGCGCTATCAGCTTAGAGCTCGAGGAACCGTGGATTTTTATGCGCAAGGAAGGCCTGAAGAAAGAATACGGCCTGCAAAAAAGCCTTGAGGGCGAATATGAAAAGGGTGAAACCGTGGTTATGATCGAAGATTTAGTAACACGGGCTACTTCACTCCTCGAGGCTATACCGGCTATTGAGCAGCACGGCTTGGTGATCCATGATGCAGTGGTACTTTTGGATTACGGCAAGGGTGGTGGCCAGGCGTTGCAGGAAAAAGGCTACACCATGCACGCCTTTATGACCGTTCAGGAACTGGTGGAAATCATGAAAGCCGAAGGCAAGATTGATGAAGAAAAGTATCAGCAATGCCTGGAATTCTTGAAAGCTTAACTGTATAGGTATTCCAGCAGCGCCATGCGTAGAAACAGGCCGTTTTTGACTTGTTGAAAATAATGAGCCCGAGGATCTTTGTCGACGGCGACTTCTATTTCATTGACGCGTGGTAACGGGTGCATGATCAAGGCATCAGGCTTCATAGTTTTGATTAGTTCAGCAGTCAGGATGAAATGGTCGCGCACGGCCTGGTAATCTTCCACCGAGCTAAAACGCTCTTTCTGGACCCGCGTCATGTAAAAAATATCAACTTCTGTCAAAGCCTTGTCCCAACTGTCCAGCTGATGGGAAGTAATACCGGCAGATTTCAGATGCTTCAGATACTCGGCTGGCAGTCGCAGCGCCACTGGTGCAATAATAAATAATTCGACTTTGTATAAGCTCAGTAATGGTATCAGCGAGTGGATGGTCCGGCCGTTGAGCAAGTCTCCAACCAAAGCAATTTTTAGATTATCCAGGCCCTTCTTGGTACGGGCAATAGTATACATATCAAGTAAGGCCTGAGTAGGATGCTCACCAGCGCCGTCACCGGCGTTAATAATGTGTGCCTCAGATACGGCCGCTGCCCGCTTGGCAGCACCGATTTCGGGGTGCCGGATAATGATACCGTGCGCAAAAGCATTAACTGTCTGGATAGTATCCTCCAGGCTTTCACCCTTGATGGCGGATGAGAATTCGCCGGCATTTTCAGTGGTGATCAGCTGACCGCCAAGGTTTTGAATGGCCGTCTCAAATGACAGACGGGTGCGGGTGCTGGGCTCGTAAAAGATCGTTGCCAGCGTCAATGACTGTAGGGGTTTGGGATAATCTTTGGGCGCCATGGCTTGCAGCGCCTCAGCCCGGGCGAACAATTGGTCTAAAATGCTACGATCAGTGAACTGGGCGACTGATATAGCATGCTGCATTAGGACTGATTCTTACCCTTGAACAGTGCCGATACAGAATCACCATGATAGACGGCGGCGATGGCTCGGGCCAACAGCGGCGAAATAGGTAAAACTTCGATTTTTTCAGATTTCCGAGGTAGTGGCAGCGTGTCAGTTACCACGACTTTTTTGAAAGCCGAAGCTTCGATACGCTCAATAGCTGGGTCAGATAGCACGCCATGCGTCGCCATGCCGTAGATATCCAGCGCACCATTTTCTTCTAGAATTGCTGCCGCAGCACACATCGTGCCGGCGGTGTCGATCATATCGTCTATGATGATACAGTGCATGCCTTTGACATCACCGATCAGGTACTTGGCCTCAACGCTGTTGTGCTTTACATGCGAACGCTGCTTGTGGATGATGGCCATGCTGCAGCCCAGCGCGCTGCTAAAGCGCTCGGTAGCCTTTACCCGTCCGGCGTCCGGGGCGACAATCACCAGATCCTGCAGGCCAAAGTGCTCCTTAGCATAATCTTCCAGAATAGGCAGGCCGGTCAGGTGGTCAAACGGTCCGCTAAAGAAGCCTTGGATCTGACCAGCGTGCAGGTCGACACTAACAATTCTATCGGCACCAGCCGACGCCAAAATATCAACCACCAGCCGAGCGGTAATTGGTTCACGACCGCTGCTCTTGCGGTCCTGTCGGGCATAGCCCAGAAATGGCACGACGGCCGTGATCGAGCCGGCCGAGGCTCGCTTGCAGGCATCAATCATGATGGCCTGCTCCATAACCGCGTCGTTGACATTGCGACTGTGGGTCTGCAACACAAAGACGTCGTCATTACGAATAGACTCACGGAGCTTGAAAGCAATCTCACCATTGGCAAACTGATTGAGTTTGATGTCAGTAGTCCTTACATTCAATTCTTTGGCTAAGGCCGCGGTCAGCTCAGGATGCGAACTGCCACCGATCAAATGCATTTGCCTGCCCGTGGGACTCTTCATCTTCATTCCATCAGTGTACATGCTGCCCATGCAGAAATCAAAACTCCGGTAAAGTGCTTGGTAACTCTACTATAATCAGCAACTTTGCAGGCTGACTACCGCACGCCTACTGCTTTCTGTTGGACATTTTGAGTTGTAAAATCCGGGCTGAACCTATGAGTAATGTCAAGATTGACCCGGCTACCGCTGACAAAAGCATAGCCACACCAAAGCCAACAGTTCCTGTGGCACCGAAGTAATGAATTTTGATTGAACTGCTGTTCTGCAGTATAAAAATAAGCAATAATAACAGTATTAAAACAAAGATAGCCAGCGCAACCCATGTCATACCGACTTTTGATCGGGTGGGATGATCCAATTGTGGATTTGCTTTGCTACTGAAAACATCAGATGTATCGCTCATGAGCTCATTTCCTTTTCTGCAAATTCAACTACATTTTATAATAAGAATGTACCCTGCAACAGTAATAATTACTACTTAGACAGTAACAACTTTTTGGATTCTTCGTGCCCGAATTTGTAATTCCAGTGAACCAGTTTCGGCGCAGACAGTTGCCGCAATGGCCTTGGCAGCGACCCGATTATAACAGGTGCTTCACTCTTGAGAATACTGCGGGCGTTAAAGCGTCAATGATTGTACCGTCTTGAATCATGCCCTGGACTTCGTCTACCGTAAAGCCCTGAGCTTTCTCGATGCCCTCTTCGGCCATTTTGTGCTGCTCTGTGTCTTTACAGTTTCGCGCTAGGAATATGTGGCCTGGTTGCCTGCTAATGCTGACCAGCTCGTGTATCTCGCCCGCATCCGTCCAGTCGTCAGAAGCGTAGCCCGTTTCCTCTTGTAGCTCGCGTTTAGCGTCCTCAAGTAGGTTATCCCCATCAACACCACCAGCGGGAAACTCGATAACCTGCCGAGCAATTGGGTATCGATACTGCTTGATCATTAATATCTTGCCTTCAGCAGTAACCGGCACCACAATGACGAAGGGCTTGGCCACTAGCAAAGTGTACTCCCCCTCCTTGCCAGTGGGCGATATGACCGTGTCTTTTTGCAAAGACAGCCATGAGTTTTTAAAGATAATTTCAGAACGCAATTTTTTCCAAGGATTAGTCGTCATGTGCTATCGCCATTGTTAAGTGAATACGGCCCTTACGCGACGCGTTAAAGGCAGTGTGGGACTCTTTAGTATCAAACACGTAAGTGTTCCCATCCGCAGGAACATGGTGAGCTTGGGCATCGCCAGAAATCAGAAAGCAGTTCTCGTTAGTTTCCACGGCTATGTGCGCGCGAGCTGCGGAATCTCGGTGCATAGGAAAGACAGTGCGCTCAGGGAGGAAGTTAAGACGCATCCTGCCTATCTTGAACGGCATTGACTGATATATTTCGTAAAAGATCGTGTCCTTGAACACTGCATTGAACTCCGTAAAGTCTGCCTCTTCAAAGACCCTGCTGTTGTCGGGAGCATACTGCGTTTGGTTGCCGTCATGCACGGGATCTTCAGATCGTGGACGATGTGTCAGAGAGAATGAACGCAACGTCGAACCATCTCGCCTAGCGGTTTCATGCAGGGCATAGATTCCAAGTAATCGTTGATAATCCTCTTGGAGTCGCACGACATCCAATCCGGTATCTAGCATTTCGAGCAAAAACTTACCCTCGCCCCTTGCTTGATCAATTGTCGTTCGAAATTCCGCTGGACGCGGCATACGCTCTGGCATTCTGTTTCCCCTCTCTGTCTATCTCACTGATGCAAAGTAGTTTAGCAACGAACCGTTTTAATAGCAAACAGCTAGACTAACAGAAGCGAACCACCCATATTGCAATAAAATATAGTATAAAAATGCCAGCTATAATAAGCGACCAATACTCCCTGACCCAATGTGAATAATTTGAGCAGCTTTCAACCTCCCACTTTTCCGGAAACCTTGTCTTTTCGCAGATCGAGCGTAGCGGCGTAAGCCGCTGGGCTCATCTTGAGAGCGGAGTGAATGCGCCTGGTATTGTAGTAGTGCATGGTCAGGCAATACCTTCGTACAACTCAGCAATGTCTTGGTAACGGGCTAGTTTTCCAAGCTCGGCTTTGAAACTGCCGAAGAAGCGTTCCATGAATCCGTTCTGACACGGACTAGCCCTGGTACTGCAACTCAGGGTAATTTCGTACTGGTCACAGACCATCTGGTGCTAGTAACTCAGATACTCACTGCCTTGGTCGCTGTGCAAGATAGTCGGGACTGGATGTTTGACGAACGCGTCCGTGAGGGCAGCGAGCGTCAGCTCGCTACTGTGCCGCAGCCCGAGACGCCATCCCACGACCTGCCTTGTTTTGAGATCCATGACGACTGATAGGTAGTGCCACTGCCCCTCGAACCATAGGTAGGTAAAGTCCTGCAACCGGCACCAGAGTCAACCATGCCAGCATGCGTTTGGCCAGCTTGGGGACGAGCCTGGTCACGGTAGTTGGCAAACCGTTTCAGGGCATTTGACGCAGCCGGTATCTCTGCCCGAGCACTACTACCGTAGCGTTTCTTCTTGCTCGGGCGAGCAATCTGCACGCCAGCCAGCGAGCGAATGCGAGCAGCCTTCTTGCGGTTCCATCCCAGATGTAATCCCAGCCGTCTGCAGCCGTACAAGCTGTGCCGTGCGTGGGCCGCACGGAGCACGAGCATGTCATGCTCGTCTTTAGCACGCTGCTTGGTAGCTGGAGCGTAGTAGCTACTGCGCCCAATATCGAGAACAGCCGTAAAGTGCTGCCGCCATCCTGGTTCGACCTCTTCCAGGATGGCTAATCTTTTGGGCGCTGTGTTTCGGCGGTTAGCCTGCCCAATATGCGGTAGGCTATCTCCAGCTCCTTTTTGAGCCGATTGTTCTCTAGGATTAAGTTACGGTCGCCGTCTACGACGCCAACTCGCAGCTAGGCATACAGTGTCTTGCTACTGAAGCCGTATGTGGCACTGGCGTCAACGACACTCATGCCACCGTCGCGAATCTTAGCGACAATCTCAGCTTTGAGATTTGAGTCAGTTGGTTTTCCTGTGGGTATATTTAAACAGTCCTTTCACGAGCTGGGCAGACGCCCCGCTCGTCTTTATACGCTAAAAGTGTAGCCTATTCCGGAAGAGACTGTCTGTCTAGTATATGGTGACCATGACACTGGTACGAGTGAATAACATCCTACTGGGTCTAAATCATCTTAATTAATGGTTATATTATTGTTGCTCCGCTAGCACCAAGCATTTTATTCCATTTCCAAAGCAATAAAGGGCAACGTACTTCCTTAAGCCATAAGCTACACACAACACCCACGCGAAGCACCCCCACGGCAATCATCCCGACAAAAAATGAGCCAAATACACTCATTATTCCGAATATGGTGCTAAATCAGCCAGTGTTAGAAGGCTCCATTCAGGATCAATACAGCATTCTCAACCAAGGCGTATGGCGTTGGCCCGCTGGCAGTACGCCAGACAAGGGCGGTAATACTGTATTGCTTGCGCACCGTTTTAGCTACACCAACCCAAGAGGGGCATTTTACTTTCTAAACAAATTACAGATTGGTGATGAAATCGGATTGCTCGGGAATCAGCATCATTATATATATCGAGTAGATACCATTAATGAAGTTCCTCCAACCGAAACGAGTATTGAAGACGCGTCCACTAATGCAAAACTAACGCTATTCACATGCACACCATTATGGCTTCCCAAGAACCATTTGGTAGTTACCGCAAATCTGGAGCAGGTGCTATGAGCGAACGCACAAGATTAATCGTGCTGCTGGCGCTATTGTTCTTGAGCATAGCTATGCTTATCACAACCAGCTCGTCTTATAATCATATTCTGTTGCACTCACGGTAAAGATTAGTTGACATACATTAGCGTGATCCCATATGCTTTAAGTAATATTTAGGGTGCTGGAGGCCTGAACGTGACGCGTTTACCTGTTACTGGTTCAGATGATGGTTCTTGGGGTAATATCCTCAATGACTTCTTAGCTGTTGAGCATAACGCCGATGGCACACTCAAAGCTTCTGGTTCTTTGGCTGCAAAAGCCGATGATAGTGGCGTTGTGCATAGCACTGGTAATGAAAGTATTGGCGGCACCAAGACTTTTGTTTCAGCCCCAATCGTCCCAACTCCTTCTTCTGGCACGCAAGCTGCCAACAAATCATATGTCGATGGTGTGGCTGGCAGCGGTTCCACGCCCGATGCCGGTGCCACTACCAAAGGCAAAATCCAACTGGCTGGAGATTTGGGTGGCACAGCAGCAGCGCCGACGGTGCCCGGGCTAGCTGGTAAAGTTGGCTCGGTCACAGCGGCCGATGGAACAGTGATTGTTGGCGGCACAGTTACAGCTCCAGCAATTCAAGTCGGCACTATAACCGAAAGCCAAGTCACGAACCTCACAACTGACCTAGCAGCCAAAGCTGCCGATAGTACGGTTGTGCACCTTGCTGGCACAGAAACTATCACTGGTGCCAAAGTTTTCAATGCAGGCACCCTCCTCGACAAAGGCAACTCCCACCGCAATGTTCGTGCTTACGGCGCACTGGGCGATGACGCCACCGACGACACGACGGCTATTCAGGCGGCACTCAATGCTTGCATACCGGGTGAAGTAGTCTTTCTGCCCCAAGGCCGTTATAGAACATCACTTCCTCTTATTATTCCTCCCGGGGTAACAATAAGAGGAACCCACGCGCGTCACCTAGAAAACGCCGGCTACGTCGACACAGCAACCTATATCAAACCACTTTCGGGTTTTAGTGGCGCCGCCTGTTTGTACATGGTGGACAAAGAGATCGGTGGTTATGCTTCCGACAACTGCGAACAACGCATCAACAATTTAACGCTCGACGGCTCAGCGCTCAGCGGCAACACTATCGACGGCATCAAAGCGCTTGGCAAAGTTCATGGCGTCATCATTGAAGATGTTTGCATAAAGAACTTCCCAAACCACGGTATTTTTACCACCAGCTACACTCGCGCCGACACTAGTTCGGTCAACCCGTACTCATGGCGTATTCGCCGCGTCATTGCTGTTAGTTGTGGTAGCTACGCTTTCACCTTTAGCAGTTTGACGGACTCGACAATTATAGACGTCGAAACCATCGGCGCTGGCAAATCAGGCTTTTATCTTAACAACTGTAGTAACACTAATTTTATTGGCTGTCGGGCTGAATGGAGCGCCCAGCATGGATTTGAAATCCACACCGGTTCATTTGGCCACTGCCAATTTACCAGCACCACAACCGACCGTAACACCATGAACGGCGTCTATATCACTACCGATGGCGGTGCAGGAGGCACTGGCGTACCAGTGCTGTTCACCGGCTTAACGCTGCACCGCGATGGGCGTAACTCTGGTGGGGGCGGCGGAGGCTATGCCGGCTTCCGAGTTAATGCCGCCACAGCACCAATTATCGTTGATGGTGTTACCGTTGCCCCAGGTGTCGATGACGACGGCTCACAAACCAACAGCCCACAATATGGTGTATCGGTAAACGGCTCATCCTACGTTTCAATCAACAGCGGCTTCTTGCATGCCAACACCGCTGGCTGGAACGATGGTGGTAGCAACACCGTCTTGCGGCGCGGGCCAAATGTTGGCGAGCAAACCGGCTTGTGGAACTCTCCGACGAACGTCCTGCAAAATAACTGGGGTACTGACAACGGCTCAACTTTCGCAGCAAATATAAACGTCGCTAATACCAACGCTATCGCTATTAACAGTGCTACTGTAGCCAATACTACCGCACCGCTACTGGGCTACGTTACCTCAACAAGTACGGATCGTCTCATTAGCAGTCGTGCTACAGCCGATACCCAAAACCGTTTTAATCTTCAGTCGAGTGGTCTGTTGGAATGGGGTTCGGGTACCATCGCTCGGGACACTAACCTCTACCGCTCAGCAGCGGACACACTCAAAACCGACGACAGCTTCATTGGTTTAGCGGTCGGCTCCAGCGGCCTAACCGGCGCGACGGCAGCTTCTCGCTATGTCGGTGCGACTGCTTCGGGTGCGCCAGCTAGTGGCACCTTCGCTGTTGGCGATTTTATCGTT
>CAXSFI010000003.1:36529-109706 GCA_964236675.1 uncultured bacterium | reverse complement strand
ACATTTGATATTTCTAATATTTTTATCTACAGTCTTTTTCTAAATTGCTCTAGGGGTTTTAGGGAAACTTCATCTCCCACAATTGAGTTAGAATAATTGAACGGATTATCTAAATCCGTTATAAGCGCAATCATGTAGGCTAGAATAAATGTTATAAAGCCAACAAAGAATAGTGACTCGCCATAAGGCTGACCTTTGGCAAAGATTAATCCCACTATCAGAAATATTGAGCATACCTCAGCAATTGCATATGCCGTGCCAATAAATGAAGTCTCCCTAATAGTTTGCATCCTAAGAACTAAGCGCCTAACCTGATTCTGCTCAGTTTTTAAACGACTAAGGAAAGTAGTCTCTGTATACGGTTCAAGAGAAATAAAAGCTTCATTCAAGCTATCGATATTAGTGAGTATTTCTGCTGCATCATTTTTGTTACGCATCCAGAACAGCACGGATGAAGCAATGCTATTGAGGACTGTATTGCATTGCTTAACAACCCTTTTCCCATGCTTTCTCTGAATGCTTTGAGACTCATCAGCTATAGAGTAAAGACTAGCTGCTAGATCGCTCGGCAAACGCTCACTTTCTTTGAAATCAGACAATGTCCCAGATATCATAAAACCAATTAAAAATACTGCCGCTCCAATAACTGCCGAGAACAACGCGTTAAGCTCTAATGCTTCTAGCTTGAATGCATGTACCACAATCTTTGCGGCAACTGCTAGAACCACTATAGGTAAAACTGTTGCGGCAAGCTTCCAGCTACTAAATATATGCATACTAAAAGTATAGTACAGTTAACAATTAAACATCTGGTTTACTGGCAATTTGCTTTATCGTTATCGCGGGCGACTTAGGGCTTCCTTGATATAAGAAGCCAGCTGGCCAGGCGCCATACTGGATTTTAGAATATGCTGATGGATGCCGAGCTGTTTGAGTCGTTCTATGGTGTCCTGGTCTGACAGATTGCTGTAGACGATCACTTTGACGGTCTTGTTTTTAGTGAGTATTTTAGACTCTTTTAGGAATTGCTCGCCGCCCATTACTGGCATCAGCAGATCAAGTAAAATCAAATCAGGTGTTGAGCGCTTTAAGCCGTTGAGCGCCAGCAAGCCGTTGGCAGCCGTGTCCACATGGAAGCCGTGGGCCTCAAGCACCATGGTGTATGCTTCGCGCAGGATGGTTTCGTCCTCGACGATTAACACTGTCTGCTTTAGCATGATGGCAACTTAATGGTAAAGGTCGAGCCGACATTAATGACTGAGTTTAACAGCACCTTACCCTTGTGCAGTTCGACTATCTTTTTGACCCAGTATAGCCCCAGCCCGCTACCGGAAACGGTATCTGATAAAACGTTATCAACCCGGGTAAATTTCTCGAATATTTTCGCTTGGTGCTTATCGGGTATGCCCACCCCATGGTCCAGTACTTCTATATAGGCATCGTTGTCCTGGTTATAGACTTTTATTATTATGCTCTCACCTTCCTGAGAGTATTTGCTGGCGTTCTCAATTAGGTTTGCAATCACCAGACTAAATTCTATAGGCTCAACCAGGGCGCAGACGCCTGGTTCAAAATCACAATGTATTATTTGCCTTCGCATAGATAGCATCGGCCGATAAGCCTTGAGCGCTTCAGTGATAAGCTGGGCCAAATCCTGCCGAACAATTTTTAGTTCATAGGCACCAAAGTCAATCTGAGCTGTCTTCAATATACTGTTAATAATGGCCAGTTGGCGCTCATTGCTGTCGTAGGCAGTCTGGGCGAAAGTCCGTTGCTTGTCTGTTAGATTACCGGCATAACCTTCCAGTAACATTCCCACATACTGTTTCACGCCGGTAGCTGGAGTGCGCAGTTGGTGTGAGGCCAAGGCTATAAATTCATCCTTGGCATGCTCTGCCTGGTTACGCTCGGTCATATCTGTCACTACCAGACACATATAGGCGTTGGCGTCGGTGCTTGGCAGCCGCCGGGCCGAGATCATGACTACTTTGGCCTGACTGCCTGCAAGCCGTACTGTCTGCTCAGAGCCATGCGGATTAGCTGAACTCTGCTTAAGGATGCTCTTCATGATCTTGGCATCTTTATCATTAATAAAGTCAGCTAGTTTTTGACCGATGATCCGCTCCAGCGGGCTACCGGTAATGATACCGAACTGCTGATTGCTGTACAGTATGATCCCCTCTTCGGATATTGTAATGGCCCCTTGGCTCATTGACTCTATCAACACGCGGTAAGAATAATCAGCTGACTTGAGCGTAAAGATCTGCTGTTTGGCTTGGTGATCTTTAATGACTAAAGCGTCTACCGAACCTTCACGTATAGCTTGTAAAGTGTCCTCAGCCTCGGCTAATCGTGCCTCCAGCTCAGCTATTTCAACTTCGCTATAGGTACGTGTCTTTGTCTTGGGCATAGCGTGTTCAGCCAGTCGCTTTTTCTATGTTTAATACTGACAATATTTTTTCAGTATCAGACATGTCACCGACAATACGCCTGATGGGGGCAGGCTGTAGTTTTATGAGTGTTGGAGCGGCAATTATTTGTTGCTCCTTGGCTAGAGACGGCTGCTGATACACATCGACAATGTCCAATTCATAATCGCCCTTTAAGTTTTCCTCGCATAATTTTTTGAGATTCTTGACTGCCATCATTGAGTGATGCGTAGCGCCGGTGATATAGAGCTTCAAAATGAAATTGCGTGGTCGGCTCATGTCCGTTCCCTTAGATCTAATCCGACTAGCACTTTTTCTTCATTCGATAAATCTCCAATTATTTTCCTGATGGGTACCGGCACTGTTCGCACTAAGGTCGGCACCGCCAGTATTTGGTCACCCTCGGCCAGCTGGGGGTTCTCCAACAAATCAATAACTTCTATGCTGTATCGACCTTTGACGTTTTTTTCACAGTAGCGTTCAAGATTTTCCAGGGCCGTTACCGATTTAGGGGTTTTCCCGGCCACGTATAGTCTAAGCTCGTACTCTTTGCTGTCGGTCATTTTTTGCCTCCCCGGGAGGCTATGAAGGCCGCTTTATTGGCGTTGTCGTGTACGCCGCGCTCTTCTTCGTTATCATTATTCTTTTTTGATTCCAGATCCTGAACTGCCAGTTCGGCGTTCAGGCTCTGTATCTGAGCCAGAGTTACCAGACGCTTATGCTCCTGACGGCGTTGTTTGGTCGCCAGTTCATTTTTTCGCTCGAGTTCAGCTGATTTGAGACGAGCTTCAGCTGCCACCCGAGCTGAGCCAGTCAACATACCTTCCGGACCCAGATAGACATCCACTAAATTGATGCCGTTATCGCTAATGATGAATTCACGGACCTGATTGGAGTGCTGGGTACCACGCGACTTCAGAACGTACATCAGCCGGTTGCGTTCGCCATTTACTTCAAAATCCCTGAGCAGCAGCCAGGTGTCTGCAAATGACGAGACGCTGTTCTCAGTCTGCTCAAGATTTTCGTTGCCCTGCGTGAGTGATGTCAGCATAGCAGTTATATTTTCGGCTTTCAGCATGTCCATCATGCGGCTGAGCATGTTTTGGGCATCCCGAACATTACTGGAAGAAGCCAGCGTGGTAATGGGGTCTATTACGACTACTTCAGGTTTAAGCTTTTGGATTACCTTGTATAGGGATGCCAGGTGCATTTCCAGGCCCTGGGAGGCTGCCCGGACGGCTCGGAACTGCAACAAACCCTTATCGATGTGGGGCTGCAAATCTATACCGATGGACTTCAGGTTGCGGGTTATTTGCTGTGGTGATTCTTCGAAGGCCACATATAGACATTTATTGCCTGCCTTACAGGCATCATCCACCAAATAACCGGAGACATTTGTCTTACCAGTGCCGGAAGTGCCGGAAACGAGGATACTTGAGCCTTTGTAAAATCCGCCGCCCAGCATGGCATCCAGCTGTTTGATTCCGGACGATACACGCTTCTTGGATACAGGGTGGTTTAGGTTCAGAGATGTCACTGGCATAACGGTAATGCCATCCTCATCTATCAAAAACGGGTACTCATTGGTGCCGTGCATCGAACCACGGTATTTGACGACTCGTAACCGGCGGGTGGAGATCTGTTCTTCTATACGGTGATCCAATAAGATGACACAGTCTGATACATATTCTTCCAGCCCCTGGCGCGTCAGGGTAGTGTCTCCCCGCTCACCGGTAATAATGGCCGTCATGCCTTTATCTTTCAGCCACTTAAACAGTCGGCGTAGCTCGGCGCGAAGTATTGCCTGATTGGTGAAGCCGGAAAACAAAGACTCCAGGGTATCCAGAACTATACGTTTAGCGCCAATCGAATCAATAGCATAACCGAGTCTGATAAACAGGCCTTCCAGATCGTACTCACCAGCCTCTTCAATCTCACTGCGTTCTACCATGACCTGATCAATCCGTAATTTGCCTTTAGCCACGAAATCATCCAGGTCATAGCCCAGTGACGCTACATTCAAAACGAGATCCTTGGCGCTTTCCTCAAAACTTATAAATACGCCAGGCTCGTTACATTCAGTGATTCCTTTTATCAGAAATTCCATGGCCAATAAGGTTTTGCCGCAACCAGCGTTGCCCGCTATAAGGGTCGGCCGGCCTTTTGGAAAGCCGCCCTCGGTTATTTCGTCTAATCCATTTATCCCCGTAGGTGCTTTTTCAAGACTTACGAGCTGTCGGCTTTTGGGAGTTTTATTCAAAATATTTCTCCAAAATATATCTTACGAGAGCTTGTTAATCCTACAGTTTACTCCTCTTAGTGCAATCCGCCTGTAAGATAAGCTCGGTTATGATGCTTGTCGTTAGCCGTTCGGCTTCAACAATTGAGCGAATTTGTGATATTTATTGCGTTGCAGTTGTTTTGATGAAGTATTATGATGAAATTAATCGTAACCATTATGAGTATCGAAACCAAAACAACAAACGGAACAGGGATAGAGCAAAACATAGCGGATCTGAGTTCGCTTGCTTTGAATCTTGCCCGGCTGGCCATACTCAAAGGCGCGATGAAACTAGCCGGCGCATCATCAGCCTACAGCGATCCATCGCCAGCAATTCCAGCACAGGCCAATGACAGTCATAATACCTTGGCTGGACCAATAGACACAATCGCCCGATGCCAAGGCATATTTGCCAGAGCCATTGAATTTCACATGGAGAGCGCAGAGTCATATGTCGAACCTTCGCTTAATCCTAACCAAAAAGGCGAATATGTTGCATTGGGCAGCTCAAGTAGAGGTTCATTCTACTTATACCGGCCTACGCTCGAAGATGAAGCCGTTGCCCAACATCCGTTTTGGATACGAGAAGAAGTGGCCGTCAACCATGCAGAGACAGGACTGCCAGGTTTGTATTACCGTGAATTTTTTATTGACCAGCTGGGCAATATGCAAGCTAAAGAACTTCTGCCCGGTGACGTTTGGGTATATCGCCCCCTGGAACTCTATGAGTCTCAACCATACCTCGACGCCTTGACCCATCCACGGGTCTATCCTATCTTACCAGCCACCGTGCTAGCTCCTACAAACGATTGATATACTCTTGATAAGAGTTGATAATATTGCATTTTTATGTTACTATGAGTTTATTATCTTTAGTTAGCACTACCTACAATGCGAATAAACTCCTTAGACCACCAGACTTTAGGTAACCTACATATCATTGACGCTTTCATAGACGCTAATTTAGTCCAGCTTGGTGAATACCGACAATTAGAGGTCGATCCAGCTCACACTGCCACATTTGTTGATGTTGATCCTGAGGATGATCAGCAAGAATGGCACACGTTAGCTACTTATGTCAGCATCGAACAGGTTGATGTTTCCAGCTTAGAGCTAAATCTGGGTGATCAATTACTGCGGCTTGGCAGGGCAGCGCTGCTTAGATTTGCTGACACCTCTACAATCAGTCTTGTAGATCTGGACAGTAGCGGTGAAGAACTGCCGCATAGCGAAAGGGCCATTAAGTTCACGCCTGACACTAACTGTATTCGCGGCTGGGATCTACGATGTGCAAGCACCGCACATGTACTGCCCGTGGGGGCTCTCTGTGTCATGGTCAATGGTGTGGCAGAGCTGCTGCAAAACATAGATGGCCAAGATTAAATCCTGGCCATCTAGTATAAAGTAGCTATTAAGATAGTCTAAGCTTTATTGCGCTTCAAAAAGTGCATGATGAAGACCGCTACGGCTACTAGCAACACGATGTGAATGAAGGCACCCGCGACATGAGCGACAAGCCCGATAATCCACAGGATCAGTAGTACTCCGGCAATGGTTAGTAACATATAACTCCTTAACCTTGTAGATTATTCTTGGCCATTTGAGCCTGAGCTTTAGCATTGGCGGAGGCCCGCTTGAGATCAGACTTCATCATATCTGAGTTTTCCTTGGCGCTGCCAACAGCCTGCTCTAGCATTGTTTTGGCAACGTCACGTCCGCCGAGACCAAAGGCCAAGGCCATACCCAGAGCGGCTGAGCCGACAATGGCAGTAAAGAGGATATTGATGATATCTTTGGCAATGTTCAGTTCGTTCAAGATCATGAAGACGGCCAGGCTCATAGTGATGGCCGGGATGACCGCACCAATCATTTTAGCAAGGGCAGTTTTACCCATAACACGCTGAACCAGCTTTACAGCTTCGACCGACACAGCGCTGGCGACCAAAAAGATGGCGATAGCGGCAATAATGTGAGGCACATAGGCGTAAATACCGGCCAGAACCGTGTTTAGAACGGCTAGGTTGAGCGCCGAAACTGCGAACGATATGAAAGCCAGATAGATCAGCCAGAACACAATCTTACCGACCAGGCGCGAAGGGCTTTCAACCATTCGGCTGATAGCATTGCCGGCTGACGACGTGTGCAGCGAGCGGTCAAAACGGACTTTGTGCAGGGCTTTGGTAACTAACTTGCCAATAGCTTTGGAAATAAGATACCCGATGAATAATACTAGTAAGGCTCCGACGAATTTAGGTACGAAGGTGACGATTGTCGTCACACCGTCTTGTAATGATCTACCAAAATCAAATGAACTCATGATTTGCTCCTTAGTTGTTCTGAATTATAGTCTCTGCTGATTTTCTGGATAGCTGGCATTTTTGGTATTCTCATTCGCTCCCTTCTATTAACAGATAATGATAGCTTGAATATAGCTGAGAATGTTGTAATGTCTAGCGAAAATTTTTACACTGCACTGACGTTTTCCACCTGGCGCCGTAAGGTGTCGAGCAAATCGTCGCTAGAAGTGGCTGCCATCAGCTCTTCGCGTAGCTCTTTGGCGCCATCAAAGCCATTAACGTAAATCTTGCAGAACTTGTTAAGAGTATTGATTGGTCGTTCACGGTTGTGCCAGGTGGCCGCGAACAGCTCAACTTGGCGACGGTACAAGTCCAACTTTTCGGTAGGTGTGACAGTCTCCCAGGGCGTGTTCTTAGCAAAGACATACGGATCCTGAAAGATGCCCCGGCCAATCATAATGCCATCTAACTTATGCCTCTCAGCTAGCTCAGTTCCCTGCCGATAACTCAGGACATCACCATTACCCACAATCAATGTCTTAGGCGATATTTTGTCGCGCAGCTCACGAACATGTCCAATCGCATTCCAATCAGCCGGCACCTTGCTCATCTGGGCCCGCGTACGCCCATGGATCGCCAGCATATCCAGATTCTGAGCCAGTAGGAATTCATGCCAGGTATAGTCGACTGCGCTGAAACCAAGCCGCGTCTTGACGCTCACTGGCAAGCGACCAGCACTCCCGTTTTGTACAGCTTGGATAATTTCTAGCGCCCGCGGCCGGTCATTTATAAGTGCGCTACAGGTGCCATTTTGGACTACATCCTTAACCGGACAACCCATATTGATGTCAATGCCGGCGAAGTTCACGCCCTCGGGCAGGCCCAGTTCGCGAGTTAGCCTACCATCAGCAATCTGCTGAGCAGTTGTGTAAAAGTTCTCGGTGGTCTTACCCCAGATCTGGGCAATCAATGGCCGCTCACCAGGTGTAAAGACTAACTTCTTGAGCAGCTTAGACCGGCCAGCACTCTGCAGACCATCAACATTCACGAACTCCGTAAAGTACAGGTCGGGTGCCGCGCAGCTACTTACAATCTGCCGGAAGACCGTATCGGTGACATCATCCATCGGCGCCAAAACAAAGAAAGGTCGGGGCAAATCAGAGAACGCTTGGCCGTCAGCCATTAAGCAGTATCTTGACCGGCTTGTGTTTGTGTAGTGGTCTGCTCGGCAGCATCATTTAAGCGTACGGCGTGGAGTTCGTGCTCATCGATCTCAACAGTCTCGGCAACATTTGAAAGAACAGTGAAAATAGGACGAGCCGGGACAGCGAAAGGAATAATTTCGCCAATACCGCGAGCCCTGATAAGTGCCAAGCTCTCCCCAGAGGTATTACCCCTAACTGCAGCACGTAAAGCGACGGCTGCCTTTGCACGAAGAGCAGCCGCCATACCTTCACCGCTGTAATCGATTAGTACCTTCTGTTCCTCAGTCACTGGAGGATTCATGGTGCGATGATTCAACTGTACAATTGCGGCTTGATCTTGTTCCCGAGCTGTCCCGGCTGGCATATCAGGACGCTTTGTGGAGGTTCGCCTGTCGCGATGTTGCGGGCTGGGAGTATTCTGACCACCAGTTTCTTTGTCGCCGAGCTGGCCACCAGCATGGCCCTGGCTAGCCGCAGCATCAAAAGAACGATCATTGGGCAACTTTTCGGATGCAGGTTTAGCGGCAAGCTTACTGCCTGCTGCTGTCTCGGCACGAACTGCATCAAGAGAAATAGGCTCAACACCGAAAAGATCGGGTCCGGACTGTTCAATCTTGGATCTGTTAGTCATAACTAGTTTATTATATCACTCTTAAGCAAGTTTTACAAGGGTGAAAGCGCTCATGGCTACTCCCATTTGAAAGACCGAAAAGCGATAGCGTAAATAACCACCATCCAGACTATGACTAGACCGAGCTGGGGACCGAGATTGGTAAGGTGTTTGCCTTCAGTGGTTAGTAGACGCAGACCATCAATCACCGGTGTTAGGGGCAGGTAGGTAGTGGCGTGCTGCAGCCAGACCGGCATTTCGAAGCGTGGGAAGAACGTGCCTGACAGGAACAGCATTGGAAAAACTATGATGTTGCTCAGTGGTGCCGCCTGACGCTCATTTTTGGCCCAGCCACCGATGGCCAGTCCGATACCGAGAATCATAAAGATACTGAGGACCGTAAAAGCAATGATCTCTAGGTAGTTACCGGCAACCTTGAGGTGGAAAACCGCAATAGCCACCGCGAATTGGACGGCGATGGAGATCACGCCGGTGATAGCCTGGCTGAACATGGTGGCCATGAAGTATTGCCAAACCCTGATCGGTGTAGTGTGCAAGCGGCGTAAAATCCCCTGTTTCTTGAGCTCAGGAAATATATTAATCGGGCCGAAAATGCCGATGCCGATGATTGAGAAGCCCAGCAGTCCCGAGAAGGTGTAATCAAAGGCCGTTAGCTGGTGGTCGTTTAGGGCCTGGCCCTGGACGGCTAATGGCGGCGTTGAACCTACCAGTTTGTCATTAATAGCGTTGAGGGTGCCACTAAGTACACTTTGCAATGTCTGGCCTGTGCCGGTACTACTCTGGGAGTAGATTAACTGCACCGTACCTCTTGGATAACCTTTGGCGTTATCAATCTTTCCAAAATCTGTTGGTAGGACGATGATACCGTCCACTTGGCTCTTGCTCAACTTATCTTTGGCCAGACGGAGCGTGGTTAAATCCTTGTCGACCTTGAAAATCTTACTGGAATCCAGCTGCTTGGTGAATGTCTGGGAAAAAGCCGTCTGCGACTGATTGAGTACGGCGACAGTGAACTTCGGCTGGCCGTTGCCACTACTAAAGCTACCGAAGACAAACAAGAAAATCAGCGGGAAGGCGATACCAAAGAACAGGGCAACTTTATCACGAAAAAAACGGCGGGTGCTGAGCTTGGTAAAGACTAAAACGGTTCGAAGCTGCTGCTGCATATTAATCCCTTATTCCCTTGCCCGTTAGGTCAATAAAGACGTCATCCAGATTGGCCTGCTCTACTTTTTGCGATTTGGAGAAGCCGCGTTTTAGCAACTGCTTGATCAGATTCTGTGGAGTATCCAGGGCAATGATGTTGCCGTTGTCCATAATAGCTACCCGGTCACACAGCAGTTCGGCTTCATCGAGGTAATGGGTTGTCATAATAACTGTCACGCCGCGGTCACGGACATCACGGATCAGATCCCAGAGATTGCGCCGGGCTTGGGGATCAAGGCCGGTTGTCGGTTCGTCGAGGAAAAAGACTTTAGGGTTATGCACCAGCGCCGCGGCAATACTCAGTCGTTGGCGCTGGCCACCACTGAGACTCTCGGCGTAGCTATTGGCCTTTTCACCCAGCTGGACATCCTCCAGGAATTGCCTTGGATTGACCCGTTCACCGTAGGCAGCGGCAAACATCTCAATGATCTCCGAGCATTTTTGTTTGTCCTGAAAGGCTGGTGTCTGGGGCTGGACGCCGATAATTTTTTTGACATCATTGGGACGACTGGCAACGTCAAGGCCATCGATAATAATAGAGCCGCCATCTATCGGGCGTAGCGTCTCGATCATCTCAAGGGTCGTGGTTTTGCCGGCGCCGTTAGGTCCCAGGATACCAAATATCTCGCCGCGTTGGACATCAAATGAAATACCGTTGACGGCGATTTTGTCGTCATACACTTTCTTGAGATTACTAACATGTACTATTGCATCGCTCATACCCTTCATCTAACTACATCCGTTGCAGCCAGGCAAGCATAATCCAAACAAAAACTCCCAGTGGTTAGACTAGGAGTTAGAGGTGAGGAAAGGCTGAAACTAGCCGCGCTTGACGGCCAAAGAGGCTTTAGCCTCTTTTAACAGTAAGAAAACCGTTGCGGGGGTTCTCATTGACCGAGAAGCCGTCAGGGAGATCAGTACCTTCTGGGCGCTCGTCCTTGCTAAAGTAGTAGATGCGCTGGACTTTGCCGCCGCGCAGGGTAACTTCCTTTGAGTTTAAGTAGTACGTTACACCCTTCGAATTCGTGTGCTTGTATGCTGCCATTGCTGACTCCCTCTCTTATTCATTAGTAGTGTACCCCTAACATACTCTGGTGCGATTTTATTTGTCAACCCTGTTACGGCTTTTGCGACCGATGTACGGTTTATTAGCAGTACAGTTTGTCACTGATAAGCATGGATTATACTGACCCTAACAGCTGTGGAAAGCTCGTAATACTGCTTGCGCTTGAACATAAGCTGTATTACACTGGCTTGGTAACCATAAAAAGTATAAAGAGGTGGAGTTAGAGAAATTATGGATTTTTCAAATCGTAACGCACAAGCACAACCTGCAACCGCAGGTCACGTAGCACCGGCTGGCCCAGCTGGTGCTAAACGGGGCAAGTCCGACAGTGGCAAAGTAACCAGAGCAATAACTGCAGCAGTAGCCTTATTGGTCGCAATTCTTCTGGTATTCGTTGCTTTGACTGTCTACAGCAGCAGCAAAAACAGTGAAGAAGGTTTCGTCGACAGCGGCAAACTGCAGGCAGTCTTCTTAAACACTGGTCAGGTCTACTTCGGTAAGATCTCAACCTTGAACAACAAGTACTTTGTCGTCAAGGACATTTACTACTTGCAGACTTCCAGCGGCGGCACAGCTGCAGCTGCCAGCAACACCAGTGTTTCACTCGTGAAGCTCGGTTGTGAATTGCACGAGCCATATGACCAGATGGTCATCAACAGCGACCAGGTTACTTTCTGGGAAAACCTCCAGGACAACGGTCAGGTTGCCAAGGCAGTCGCTACATTCCAGAAGCAAAACCCAAGTGGCCAGAAGTGTACTGATCAGAGCGCAAGCTCCAGCACTACCGGTGCGAGCGTTCAGAACGCTGGTACAGCCAACACGCCGGCTACCACTACCACAACTAAGCCCTAATCGACTTAGCTATAGTCCTCACAAAGACCCTTCTCCGGAAGGGTCTTTTTATATAACTTTGCCAGTTCAATTAACGCCGAATAAAACGGATCACAAAAGATAGCACCGTAAGCAGCAGGCTGACGGCCGCAATAACCAGACTCCAGCCAGCCAGGTCAGGCGACCAGCGGGGTGAAATGAAAGCGAACTTGTAGAGCGCATCCGGGATGGGCACTAATTGGTGCTGGATATCGTGCGTTTGTAAATAGTTTTCGGTGCAGTTTACTCGTGTTATCAGGCTGCTGCCACTGAACTGCTGCTCACAATACTGTTGAGCAGTCGAATAAAATGCCGAGTTGGTCTGTGCCAAAGCCTCACTTTCGGCCTGCACCAGGCGGTCGTAAGTGTATTTGAGCTGAATCGGCGGATAAACGGCATTGTTGCCGCCGCTCAGATCGGTGTTCATGTGGCTGGTAACATAGGCTTGGAGCTGCTTGAGAGCTTCCTCCACGTGGACATTCTTCTGGTCGGCAGTATAGACAGCCGTACGCAACTGAATCATGTGCTCATTGTTGGCGCGTAGGGCTTCGACGGACACTACACCGAACGTAGCCGCAATCGCTAGAAAGTACCAAGGCTTTACGGCTAAAATGTGGGGAATGGCACGGTGCGGCAAGAGTTTATGCATCTTGCTTAAGATTATATATGACTGGCGCGTCTTTTCTTGTCTTTCCCGGCTTTCTTGCCTTTCCTCGACCGCCCGGCTTTGTTACGCTAAGGGTATGCATATTTACTTTTCAGGGATTGGCGGGGCTGGCATCGGCCCACTGGCCCAGATTGCCCTGCAAGCTGGCTACAAAGTGTCTGGCTCTGACAAGCAGGATTCGCAGTATATAGCTTATTTGCGGGGGCATGGCATTACCAACATTCACGTTGGTCAGAGCCGGGAGGTGATCGCCAGTGTCCATGAGGCACAGCCGATCGATTGGTTCGTCTATTCATCATCGGTAGCTATCGAGAACCCCGAGGCACCAGAACTGCTATATTGCAGCGAGCAAAGTATCAGGATGAGCAAGCGCGACGAGCTGCTGAACACTATTCTGACCGACAAAAAGCTGCAGTTGATCGCCATTGCTGGCACCCACGGCAAAACCACCACCACCGCAATGATGGTCTGGCTGTTCAAACAGCAGCAGCTACCGGTCAGTTATCTGTTACCGGCCAAAACCAGTTTCGGCGATATGGGTGAGTACGACCCGAGTAGCCAATTTTTCATCTATGAAGCCGACGAGTTCGACCGCAATTTTCTGGCTTACGAGCCGGCCTACAGCCTAATAACAGGGGTCAGTTGGGATCACCATGAGATCTTTCCGACCCGCGAAGATTATCAGTCGGCCTTTAGAGAATTCTTATCACAGAGCCAGCGCAGTTATATTTGGCAGGAAGACGCCGACTATCTGGGGCTGGCTGCCGACTTCCGCGGGCAGATTCTGGATAGTGCCGACCCCCGGATTGGTCATAGTAAGCTACTTGGTCAGTACAACCGGCTCGACGCCTGGCTGGCCATTCAGGCAGTCCACCACGCCACTCACCAGCCCCTTGAAACGTTAATTGATATCATGAACCTCTTCCCTGGCCTGCAGCGCCGTATGGAACAACTCCGCCCCGGCCTGTACAGCGACTATGCTCACACACCGGAGAAAATCCGCGGCGGCATGAGCGTCGCTACTGAGCTGGCTGCCGAGGCTGGCAAAAAGCTGTTCGTGGTCTACGAACCCCTGACTAATCGCCGCCAGCTATATATGCTGGACGACTACCGGGACTGCTTTGAAGGTGCCGAGCACGTCTATTGGCTACCGAGCTACCTGGCTCGTGAAGACCCGGCAAATCGGATTGTGGAACCGGCTGAGCTGATTGCTCACTTGGACAACCCGACAATCGCCAGCCCTATGCAACGCGACGCCAAGCTCAAAGCTGTTATTCAACAACATCTGGACGATGGTAATATGGTCGTCGGCATGGCCGGCGGTGGCGGCAACAGCCTTGATGACTGGCTACGCGCCAAGTTTACTACTTCGTAGATATTGTTGCAATTTGAGGCAAATTTTGAAAATCGCGATCATTAGTAAGTAACGTGGCGTCATATTGCAGACATAGTGCTGCAATCCAAATGTCGTTAGCTGGGATTGGCCTCCCGATCGCATTTAAATGAGCCGCTAGCCGGCCGTAAAGCTCTGCAGTGCTCTCATTAATGTGTAATAATTGTGTGCCTGGCTTTTTTAAAAATTGCTCGAGTATATGCAAATTACTATCTGTGCGATTCCCGAAATAAAAGCCATGCTTTAGTTCTCCCAAAACAGTTATGGGTAGGCAGATTGTATCGGCTTTGCGAAGATGTGTAGCCAAGGCTGGATTACCGCGCATCAGGTCACTGTAAGCATTAGTATCAATGGCCAGTCTCATAGCCAATCGCTTGGGTCAACTCTGCGCATATCTTTCATAGCTTCATCAAAACCAGGATCGTCCTGCCAACTGCCCAATAAATCATCGTAATCTTGCCGCAGCTTTTGCACATGATTGGCATCCGGTGTTAATGCTACAGCAGCGGTAAGCTCATCAAGTAATAGTTGGTTAAGACTCTTTTTTTCACGCAGCGCTTTAGCCCGTAGCTTGATATCGACTTCGGATGAAATATTGCGAATAGTGTATTGTTTATTGGTCATGCCTACACTTTACATTAGTGCCTGCAAGCATGTCAATGCATCTTAGCTGTTCCAGCCGTATTCGCTATAGCGCTCACCGGCCAGGTAAGCCTCCAGCATGGGGCTGCGCCGAGGCGTACAGGGTTATCGGTTGTCGCCATTACCTTTGATAACATTGCGCTTATTGCGGTCAGCCAGCTTTTTGACGTTGAGCTGCATGATTTCGTCCAGTGATAAGCCTAATGAATCGGCTAAGACAGCAATATACCAAACCACGTCACCGAATTCTTTGATAAAATCCTGGTGCTCGTCGGGCGTGAACCTGCCCTCGCGGTAAGCAATGGCTTTCTTCCACTTTTCGACGATCTCGCCGGCTTCACCCGCTATGCCCATCACCCAGATACTGTTCTGGAGTAGTGGGTCATCATAGCTTTTGGCAGCGGTCGTCAGCGCCAGTTTTTGATACTCGTCAAATGTCATAAATCTATTTTAACAGCTCCCTGGCGGATAATCTCGACGGCGTCGTCAACGATCTGAATGATAGTGGAAGGCTGATGATCCGACAGGTCACCACCGTCAATGTAGAAGTCAATTTGGTCGCCAAAATAATCTTTAGCTTGCTGCAGGGTCACGGCCGTGGGCAGGCTGGGATGATTGGCGCTGCTGGTTAGCAACGGGCCCGTCTGCTCTAACAGCTGTCGGAGGGCCACCGATTCGGGGATACGCACCGCTAAGCTTTGCTTGCCCTGATGCAAGTACGCAAGCTTCGGATCGGCGCAAGGAATAATCACGCTGACGGCGCCGGGCCAGAATTGGCTGACCGCCGTCAGGTAGCGCCGCTTGAGGCCGAGCGCTTCTAACTGATCGATAGAGGCAGCGATGACGGTACCCGGTTTATGGTCGCGGTCTTTGATGCTGTAGAGTCGGGCAACAGCTGCAATGTCGGCCGCTCGCCCCACTAACCCGTAGACGGTGTCAGTCGGAATGATTCCAACAGCAGCCGCGGTATGTAACTGATCAGAGACATGGTCATAGACACTCATAGCGCTAGCTATTATATATTACTTTTGCTTTAGAAAAGCGACGGTGGCCAAAGCAGCTAGGGCAAGCACTATAATGACTGTGGCGATAATCGCCAGCTTGCTATCCGCTGAAGTCGGGCGTTTTGGTTGCGGTGGGGTGGTAGCGGCTGGCAATTCCTGCTGTGCGGTGGCAGCTTCGGCTACTTCCTCGGCTGTTTGGGCCGGTGGTGCCACCACATCGACGATTTGTTGGGGAGTGGTAGCTGGTGCAGCGTCCCCAGGAACTGGCGTGGTGGATTCATCCATATTGCTAGCATTGTACCATAAGCATTTTTAGAAAACAGAGCCTACAGTGAATAGCTATCATTATTTTGCCTGATCAGCGCTTCAGCAAGTAAATCAGCCAGGACTGAAGCTAAGCGGTCATCATCAATCGCAAATTGTAACCCATCGAAGCTGGTAGCGCCTTGGGTGAGTTGCTTCAAAACTTGCCCACGAAGCTGTCGCCGCGAGCCATGAAAGGCTGACTGTTTTGTATAAGTCTGGCTGTGCTTACTGGCGTTGCCGGTTGACGTTTTAAGATAGCTGCCATAGTCCATAAGCGCCCAATACCATTCTCGAGGATTGCTGGTGTCAAGCGTCTGTTCGACCAGTGCAGCAATGGCCGCATCAGAAATATCGGTCTGGTTAGCAAAGAAATGATGAATATAGACAGTTCGGACATTTGTCTCGATAAATAGTACTGGCTGGTTGAAGGCGTAAGCCAGAATGGCACCGGCCGTGTTCTTGCCGATACCTGGCAAGCTGATTAGTTCGGCTGTCGTCTGTGGAAAAACGCCGCCAAACTTAGCGTCAATAGCCTGAGCAGCCTGCCACAGATATTTAGCGCGCCGGTTGTAACCCAGTCCACTCCAGGCTTTCAAGACTTCGCCCAGCTCGGCCTTGGCCAGGGCAGCCAGGCTGGGAAATAGTCTTAAAAATTCACTATATTTGGGGATGACTCTCGGCACCTGCGTCTGCTGCAGCATCAGCTCACTAACCATAACCCGGTAAGGGTCAAACTGGCCGGTTGCCTCCGGGCGACGCCATGGCAGATCGTGCCGGCCGGACGCCTCGAAATAAGCCCAAATCAGATGTTGAAAGTCGGCCTTAGAAGCCGTCACCATAGCTCGTCGCCGTCTGTGGAGCTTGATAGTAGTCACCAATTTTAAGTGGTGAACTACCTGCGGCAATGCCACCGGCTGGAATGACATATAAGCCACTACCGGCCCGGGACAGCAGCAGATATTGACTGGTGTACCAGCCATAGGCCGTGTATTCACCACCACTGGTCAGAATAACTGGAGCATTAGCATTTTTGTCACCAAGCAGCAATGTCTGTCGGCCACTGCGTAAGTCATTCCAGAAGTTTTTGAGGTTATCCGGAGAAGCCAAATAAGCTGGATAGGTTTTGGCAAAAGTAGTTGCCGTGACGCTATCGTCACCGGTCACCGCGCCATTTACATAAGCATAAAACGTTACCTTAGAGTCACCACTGTTACTGTAGACGCCGTAATCAATCGTATCCGGCAAGACGCGGGCTGTCTGGACATAGGCGACATTGACCGCCGAGTAAGGTTGGAGATCTTTTTTGGCCTGCCCGTTAACCCCCACGCTGCGAATGCTATCATTCTGGCTGCTCAGATCATAGGCGGTACCGCTGGAGCTGTATGTCATCCACTGCGTGTTGTACACCAGCTGGCTATCGATGAGATAGAAGTTGCTGAAGCTCTGGAAAGCGTAGCTCGTGCTGCTGCCGGTAGCCTGGCTTTGGTCTAACTGGTTGAGTTGTTGCTGGTCAGCATCGTAACTTTTGAGGCTTTCGCGACCGGACTGCGATTGGGCGGTAGCCGTTCGCACCTGATCATAAACAAAGCTGTGACCACTCCAACCGATCGGCATATAACTGGCAGCCGCGGTGTCGAACTGGGTAACTTTACCATTGCTGGTATCTATGAGGTACAGGCCGGTCTGAACACCATCACGCCGCGAGCGCAGCACCACGTAATGCCAATCCCGCGAGGCAGTCAGACTAGTATTTTTGGCATCTTCCTGGCCGGTGCCTGCCATGACTGTGGCCCGTCCGCTGCCATCAAGATTGGCTTTTACCAGATCGATCTTGCCGCTGGTATTTGACAGGAAATAAATGGTGCCAGCTGGCGTCAGGCTTATCTTATTGGCCGCTACCAGGCTATCAGTGATCTGGACAGTGGTTGTCAGGTTATTATACCCGATAGCACTCAGCGTTGCGTTGGCAGTAGTAGTTTTAGTGGGTAGCACAATAGTAACCCTACCAGCACTGTCGCTGACTGCGGAAGTACCAAGTACCTTGACCATTACCCCTGATAACGGCTTGTTAGTTACCTTGTTACGTATGATCAGCGGCACTTGGCGGCCGGTTGCCACTAAACTGACGGTTAGCGGAGCGGCCGCGGAAAAACTCAGCATGTTTGGTCGGCTGTACGACTGGTAATACCCTTTGGTAATCACTAATTGACCCTTGCCCACCGGGGCTTTTAACTGCACCTGGCCAGCCGCATTGGTATGGGTACTCACACCGTTATAGTCGACACTTGCACCGCTGACTGGCTTGGCGGTTTTGCTGTCTACGACGGTTACAGCCAAGGTCTTTTGGATAACTAAACCGGCCAATTTATAGCGCGTGTACGGCACAGCAGCCAAGATGATTAATATGATAGGAATAGTGATTAGCATCCACCGACTTGTCACAGCTCTGCGCAGCTTCTGGAAGCGATTATTGGTCGGCTTTTTGACAAGTGGGCCGACTCTTTGGGCTCGGACATTGTCTTCGGCCGCCAATAGGTCATCACCTTCCCTGGCCATAATGTCGGCGATGGCCGAATCCGTGCTGGCGTCATTGTATTCGTCGCGGCGGGCTAGCTGATCTATGCTGACTGCACCTCGTACTTCACCGTCAGCTACAGGCATACTGCCTAATGAGCTGGCTTTGGGCTGAACTATAAGCGTGGCTGCAGCTTCGTCAAACGTAGCCGGTATGGGAGCGGTTGTTGGCACGACGGGACTGCCCAGTGGCTGCTTTAGTTTGGGTGTAACGCTGACAGTAACTGGTTTGGATTCGGAGCGTTGCAGTTCATCCACCGACTTAAACAAGCTTTTTTCGGCTTTGCCTGGTACCTCCGGAGCTGATCTCATGGGGCCCAAGGGAACTCTATCAGCCGCCAAACCCTGGAAGATATCAAGCGGCGCAACTACCGGCTCAGCAGGCAGTGCTGGCTGTGGGTTCATCATAGCCTCGACGTGCTGCTCCATGGCAACTTGCTCGGCAGATGGCTGCGGTTGGGGCTGTTTTTTATTACGCATATGCTACCAGTATAATCTATGGCCTGATTAACCTGATCAATAACACTTATTTGTTAGGCTAAGCGCTGCAGGAGTTGCAAAGCAAAAGCGTTAAGGCGCTTCTTAGGCAAAATCGATAACATCATATTTTCTTTCCCAGCTGTTTATTTTGAAACGTAAGTTCTATTTTGCACCTGCTGCCGCCCAGAGTCAAGCCCTTTTGCGGCTGCCTGTTTGATATTGCAGTATACGTGGTGATTAATCCGATGCCAGAAGATTTCCAAAAGTTTATACTAGACAGGTGACTAGCTTTCAAACGCAGCTCCAAATGGCGGCCACCTGGCTGACGCAGCACGATGCGGTTTTAGCGCCAGTTATTCAGCAGGCTGACATAGCTGACTTCATGCCGCACACCGACTACTACGGCGCACTGGTCAACTCTATTATCGGTCAGCAGCTGAGCGTCAAAGCAGCCACCAGCATCAAACAGCGTTTTCGTGACCTGTTCGGTGGCGCACTGCCGGAGCCGGCTGTCCTCATCGGCAAAACACATGATGAGCTGCGCAGCGTGGGGCTCAGTAACGCCAAAGCCCGCTATATCCATGACCTGGCCGAACACGTCCTCGACGGCCGTATCAGCTTTGACCGCATCCCCGAACAATCAAACGCCGAGATCATCGCCGGACTGACCGACGTCAAAGGTGTCGGCGAGTGGACCGTACAAATGTTCCTGATGTTCTGCGTCGGCCGCCTGGACATCCTGGCCACCGGCGACCTCGGCGTCCGTAACGGCATCCGTAACCTCTACGGCTTTCAAGATGCGCCAACCCCTGCGCAAGTTACCGAAGTAGCCGAAGCCAACCACTGGCACCCCTACGAAACGGTCGCTTGCTGGTATATTTGGCGCTCTTTGGAGAACGCATCCGCCTAACTATGGACCAATTCCGGCTTATTAAATCCTATAAGGCTAATACTTTTAACATCTGTCTGATTAAAGAGCTGGATGAATCCCTCACGTGTAAAAACTGGCATTGGAAAATCTTTGGTATTCGATGTCAGCAATAGCATCTTGCCGGTAGCGTAGTGTGCAAGCGTTCCGGCTATGTATAAATCTATAACCGAAGGTCTGCCTTTAACATTAGTTGGTAACGATCGTTGTATCCGTTCTGCGTTTTTGATTTCGATACTGGTCAGTGGCAATTCAAGAAAATCATACTCCGCCAAAAGTTCAGCTCTAACAATTCGCTCCTTTTCGCTATTAGTATTCATGAGCTCCAAGATAATCGGACTATTAAATGTGAATGTGACGCCTAGTGACTTCAGCTCGTTCATGAGTGTTCGTGCTTTAAATGCCATAATAGAGATGATTGCATCACTATCGAATAACAAATGCTTGCCAACAACAATCTTTCGCCAATCTTCAAATAGGGGATATGCCATTACGCGTACCTAATCCGGACTGGCTAGCAAATAGCTGATAATATTAGTATCAAATGAAACCTTATGCTCTCGCTTGCCAACAATGCCATTTACCAATAAATAGCTAACTACACTCATGTACTTTTCGCGAAAGATCGGCTGGTTATCGAGCTTTGGCCGGTAGGATTTGTAGATGTCTTCCAACTCGACGGCCAGTTCATCGAGTGAACGGTTCGCCAATAAATCCTTCGGTAAAATATATTCGTCCGTTTCGATTAGCCTAACCAAATCTTTCGTGCTCATAGTTATCATTCTAGCAAATACCTCAAGCTCAGTATGTAGCCAACTTTGCCATCAATGCAAGAAAGTTAAGCAAAATTTAAGATTTGTCTTAATCCGGTGCGGCCATCGCTAGATTGGCAGTTTAGCTACTTATTTTGGCTGTTTCATTATAGTCAGTGTAGACCCAAAACTTGCATCCCTATAAGTATCCGAGCTGTTTGAGTATAGCTTCCTCGACATCAACCATTCCACTCTTTTGCGCTTCTGCACGTAGCGCTTGTGCTCGTTCACCAGGCAAGCGAATTTCGTTGATGCCAGTGGCTCTGCGCGCAGCCTTTAGCTTCACCACTAGCTCAGCTGAGTCAGATTTAAATTTATTAGCATCAACTAGTAGGTTCGGATCAAGCGCGATAAAAACATTTCCCCATTCATCGGCACCCGAATTTGTAAAACTCGCACTAACAAGTGGACCAGCCAACAGTTCAACTACCATGCCTAAGCCTGATCCTTTGTAATTTCGATCAAATGGCAATAAGGCACCGTCCATAGCTTTGGTGGGATCAGTGGTAGGATTGCCATCGGCATCAATTGCCATGTCGTCAGCTATTGATTCGCCTTTGGTTTTGGCCATAACCAAACCGAACCAAGTCATGGCTGAAGTCGCCAGTTGGTTTTACGTTTTGTATAGGCGCGCCGCCAGTTAATTTGATGGTTCCCTGTGTATTGATACCTGAGGCATCGGCCCATACTAGATAGTCAGCTGTTTTAGCGGATTCTTCATTTTCAAAGCCGGCAGCCTCCAATGTTGCAACGATCTTTTGGTGAAGTTTAGTAGTAGATATTTTCATGCGATTTCCTTGTGTAGTTTTAGAGTTCGAATTTTTCGATGTGGTCGTTGAGGTCTTTGAGAAACTTTTTGGCTTGGTCGAGAGTCATGGCGGTGCGGCTGATGACGCTTTGCTGCTGGCCATCAAACAGGTTTTGGGTAAAGTTCAACACTAAAGATTGTTCACTGGATACGATCAGATAGCCGTCAGCAAAATAGACTGGCGTCTTGTGAGGATCGAGGCTGAAATTGACTGGTACGTCTTGGTTGTCTTTGGTGTCGGCCATACCTGTATTGTAACAGTTTTAGCGGGCGGCCTTGGGTTTTGCGGGCGGGCGGTAGCTTTGCATGAGGATCGTTTTGATAATTGTCATATCTTCACCCAGTGACTTAAGCTCTGCTTTTACATATCCCATGTCATGATTTAAGGTCTTTACATCGGTTTTCAGGTCAACTAAGTCATCTTCTATCTTACTTACTCGATTACTCAGCCTGCCCCACGCAACGCCCGCTGCCAGTAGAATACCGGCCACGCCAAGAAAAGCTTGGATGGTCCCAATCTGAATGATATTCGTGGCTTGGGCTGCGAAAACTAAATTCATGCTCTAAGTTTGACAGTAACAATTTATGGATGCAAGAAAATTAAGCTTTATTTAAGATTCTTCGATGATCTTAAGGTGGAGTTCCGTAAGCTGCTGGTCATCGACGGCACCCGGCGAGCTCATCATGGCGTCGACACCGGAACCGTTCTTCGGGAAGGCAACGACTTCGCGAATGTTGGTCTCGCCGAGCAGGACCATGAACATCCGGTCTAATCCGTAAGCACAGCCGGCGTGCGGCGGTGCGCCGTATTTAAAAGCGTTGATCATGGCGCCAAAGCGCTGGTCGACGTAAGCCGTGTCGTAGCCGAGCACCTCAAAAACTCTGTAGAGCACTTCCGGGCTATGATTGCGGACACCACCGGAGCAGATCTCGTAGCCGTTCATGACCATGTCATACTGGTCGGCAATGATAGCAGTTTTGTCCTCGCTATTCAGGCTGGCTAAGCCGCCTTTGGGCATTGAGAAAGGGTTGTGACCAAAGTCCAGAGTACCAGTCTTATCGTCTGACTCATAAAATGGGAAGTCAATGATCCAACAAAGTGCAATGATATTCGGATCTTTGAGCTCTAAATAATCAGCTAATTCATTGCGCAACCGCCCCAACACTTTGTTGACAACAGGTCGTTTATCAGCACCGAAGAAGACAACGTCGCCGTCGACGGCCCCAGTTTTATCAGCAATAACCTGCAGCTCATCAGGACTCAAAAATTTAGCAATCGGCGATTTGATTTCGCCATCGGCAAAGGTCAGATAAGCCAGGCCGCCTGCTCCTTCCGACTTAGCAATCTCGGTGAAGTTATCGATCTGCGAGCGGCTAAGTGAGGCAGCACCTTTGATGCAAATCGCTTTGACACAACCACCCTCGGCGATCGCCCGGGCGAAAACGCCAAATCCAGAAGCCTGCAGTTGGTCCGACAGATCAACTAATTCCATCGCAAAACGCAGGTCGGGTTTGTCGGTGCCGAAGCGTTCCATGGCTTCAGTGAAAGGAATGCGTGGAACAGCATCGGTTAACAGCTGCTTGCCAGCAAAATCACCAACTAACTGTTTGACCAATGGCTCGATGGTGGTCCGTACCTCTTCGCCATCTTCGACGAAGGCCATTTCCAGATCGAGTTGGTAAAAGTCGCCATACAGCCGGTCAGCTCGCGGATCTTCATCACGAAAGCAGGTAGCAATCTGGTAGTAGCGTGGCAGGCCACCAACCATCAATAGCTGCTTAAACTGCTGTGGTGCCTGTGGCAGCGCGTAGAATTTGCCGGCATGAACACGTGATGGCACCAGGAAATCGCGGGCCCCTTCCGGACTGGAGTTGGCAAGGATGGGCGTGGTAACCTCTACAAATTCAGCTGCCTCCATGTAGTCGCGGATATGCTTGTAGTAAGCCGCCCGCTTACGCAGGGTGTCCTGCATTTTGGGGCGACGCAGATCGAGGTAACGATACTTGAGCCGTAAATCTTCGTTAGCCATGGCGGCACCGCTGATCTGGATCGGCAAAGCTTCAGAACGATTGAGGATAGTCAGCTGACTAACTTTAACTTCAACGGTACCGGAAGCTAGATTGGGATTGATTAGATTATCGGCTCGGCGAACAACTATGCCAGTAGCGCTGACCACAAATTCATCGCGTAGTTGTTCGGCGTTCACAAAAGCTTCGGCGGCGTCAGGCTGAATGACTAGTTGCGTGGTACCAGTGTGGTCGCGAACATCAATAAAGATCAGACCGCCATGATCGCGGCGCGAATCGACCCAACCCTTGACCGTGGCAATCTCGCCAACACGAGCACTAACTTCGGAACTTAAAACACGCATATCTCTGTTATTCTATCACTTCGAAGTCTAAATCGTCAGTCTTTTTGCTGCGTCTGGACCTGGGATGACGACTGGCTACAACCTGCAGATCGGCGTATTGATCGAAACTGTCACCCGGAATGTGGCCGATTAACTCGCGCAGAATAGTCTGAATGGTAATGGTGCCGACGTATTCCTCAAAACTATTAGTGACAACAAACAGTGGGTGGTTGGTAACGAAAAAAGCGTGTAGTGCCTGGCTAAGTCTGTCGCTTTCGTGCAAGTAATAAACAGTCGGATCCATGATGTCGCGGACCCGGCCTGAGCTGTGGATGCCGAGGCCACGGGTAGCCAGCGTACCGACAATCTCGGCGCCAGGACTATCCTGTACCAGCACGTGCTCCAGCCCGGTCTGATGCAGTTCGTCGATCAGGATTGGGCCAATGGTTTCGTTGGCGTGCACGGTGCGGACGTCACCGCGCGGCGTCAGGACATCACGTACCATGTGGTCCGAAAAACTTAGAACGTGTCTGACGATCTCCAGCTCTTCAACGCTTAGGCGACTGTCGCCCTGCTGTTGCTGGCGCTCCAGTAGCCCCAGTAGGTCATCACGCTCGTACAGGCCGGTCTGGGCTGGTGCCGAGTAACGCTTACTGGCCAGGCTGACGCTGCGACCAAGCAGCGGATGCAAATAACCGAGCAGCCAGCTGATGGTAGGCGTTACCAGCGTCGTAATATGGGCACCAACTGCCGTCACGCGGCTGGCTGGCAGCCACGAGAATGCCGCCCATAGTAAGCCGACAACTGCGATCAGGCTCAACCAGATCGGCGCCTGACGCGCCAGCAAGATAAAGCCACCGGCGCTGGTAAGTGCTATAAACAGCCACAACAGACCACGCAGACTGCCCTCGTAAGCGGCAGCTCGGTACAAACGTGCAGCAAACGGATCATGTTTGGCGGCACGGCGCCTGAGTTCGGCTAGTGGCAGATAGTAATACGTTTTACGCACGACAACGCCGCCGAGCGCCAAGCCTAGCAGTAACATGGCGAAGATTAAACTGGTCATGCTTCAAGTGTATACGGCTGAGCTCTGTTTTAACAGTGGGGCGGGCATAAATGATGCTATACTTTCTTTTATAAAGTCTAGGGAGTTACATACGTTATGTCTAAGCAGTTTGCCGCCGTTCTGGCAGCCATCGTTCTACTATTTGTCATCATTTTTGCCATTGCCGGACACAAAGATTCCAAAACCAGCGGCTCTAAAAGCAGTTCGGCTACACTCACTAATCACATCGAGGGCAGCAAGTCTACCGGTGTCATACTAGTAGAATACGGTGACTACGAATGCCCGTACTGTGAGCAGTTTGCCCCCACCGTCCAGGCCGTAGTGGCCGAGTTCAAAGACCAGATTCAGTTCCAGTTCCGCAATTTCCCCTTGGTAAATGTTCACCAAAACGCTTTTGCCGGCGCCCGGGCCGCTGAAGCCGCTGGCCTGGAGGGTAAGTTTTGGGAAATGCACGACCAGCTTTACGACCAGGGCAACTGGCAGGTCTGGAGCACCGCCAATGACCCTACGCCGTTCTTCAAGCAATTCGCCCAGCACATCGGCCTCAACGCCACCACTTTTGCCACAGACTTCGCCAGCAGCAAAGTCAATGATCTGATCAACGCTGACATGAGTGAAGGCAGCCGCCTAAAGATTCAGGGCACGCCGGCCTTCTTCCTGGACGGCAAAGCCGTCACCATCAACAACACAGTCGCAGCTTTTGAAAAAGTCATCAAAGCTGAGATTGCTAAAAAGGCGCCGGCAGCCACGCCTCCTACCAGCAGCGATTCAACCGCCGCCCCAGCCCCAGACGCAATGACTCCAGCCACTAACTAGAAGGACCGGTCGAGACCGCCCCATTCAACCGCAGTGAAGCCTAGCCGTGGCGTAGCGCTGAAGTGCTGTGCCGGCAGTGCAATCCAGTGGTTGAGGCCCTGAAAATCCAAGAAAACACGAATAGTTGTCATCGGCTTCGGTGCAATCGACAGCGGCGCCAGCTCGTTCATCTGGGCAGTATTAAACCAAGTCAGCCGTACATATGCAGTGTGTGGCAGACGTGGCTGCCAGTAATCCATAAAGTCTTTTATTTCGGTGCTGTTGAGGCCCTGTTCCGCCAGCTGGTTTTTGATGGTGATGACCGCGTCCTTACTGGCCACCACCGTGCCGGCATCGACAATAGGGTATTGGCCATGGCCGGTACCTTCCCAGTACAGGTTCGGGTACGTTTTGCCCTGATACCTGAGCTGGCCATTTGGCTGTGCCAACACTTGTTTCCAGCCGCCTGTTGGATAATTTGGTACCGACTTTTGGACATTGGCACCAACGGCAACATTGACCGATTGAGTCTTAGTGGGGTATAGATAAACTACCGGCTTACCACAGCCGCCGCCCGTAATAAACTTGGTGTTTAAATAGACCACGTACTCGCCCAGACCATCTTTCGCCAAAAAGAAGCCATGCTTGGCCTGGAACTGGTCAGCTGTCAGATTTTTTAGGTTGGCATCATCAAGGCTATCACCAGTGCCATAGTCATTGTTATAGATATCCTGAAATAGCGCCGAATTGGTTGGCAGGCTATACAGCGCTTGCCCATTCGGACCGGTACCGATTTTGGTGAGATCACCAGCAGTGATATTTTTAGCCACTAGATAGCCGAGGGTATTACCACAGCCGGGATTGCGGTAGCTAAAGGTGTCGGTATTAGGTGCATTATTAGCCCAGCTGATAGTAGGTGCGGTGGCATCATTATTTAGCGTTGAGTCGAACAGATAGCTCTGCTCGAACACCTGATTCAGCACTAAATGCATGGTCTCCACTTTATAGCTCGGTCCTTCCAGTGCTGTCACCTGGTCCAGGTCATAGACACCGTATTTTCCAAGCTTGTTAATCTTGGACGCATTGGTTGCTATACCTGTATCATTGCTACCAATTAAGCCAGCGAATAAGGGCTTACTGCTGACTGAATAACCCCCGGAATCACGAGTGGTCAATGCCATACCTTTATAGGTAATATTCTGGTCGAATGCCAAATCTGGTAGCTTGGTAACCGTATCGAGTCGGGTTGAGGCGGTTAATTGTTTTTGAAAGTCCGCCAGATAGTCTGGATTAGTAATGCCGATTGTACCGTAGTTTCCAAGTATGGAATACGCGCCTGGAGCCGTCTCTAAGGCGATAAATTCTTGATAATCCATGCCGGCACTACCATTGTTAACGACAATGATTGCCTTACCATCCTTAGTGGTGCCAATTTTTTTATATTTATAGGCACAAGCGGTTGTGGTGGTGGTGCCGTCGTCACAATATTGACCGTTCGTAGAAGCATCCGCCGTAAAAAATTTGGGCGGCGGCGTGATCGGCTGGGCAGTCTGCAGGTAGGTGTCCCTGAAGTGGGCAGCCGGCGCTGGCATGGTTTTAGCAAGCGCATTAGGAGCATCTGCTACCGAGGCAGTCTTACTGGTCTCTGTCTGACGTCCAGCTAAGAAAGCACCGCTAGCTATCAGTGCAACTGCTACTACGGCTATGCTGCTCAAGATTAATTTTTTGCTTTTGTGGGCTTTAGGAGCCGCAGCTGCAAATGGTTCTACTACAACAGCTTCCGGGCTAATTTCTGCAGCCGTTGGCTTCTCCGAATGTTGTGCATCTTCATCTTGCTGGTTTTCGTTCATTGCCATAGCCCCTTGCGTTAGTTCAGCTTTCTCTCAGCATAACCATTTTGGGTGCATCAAGCAACCGACACATACAGCCAATGGTGGTCACTATAGCGTTGCACGCTGGGCAACAGACCTTGCGTTGGCTGACGCTTTTGCAATGCTTCGCGGATGATCCGTGAGGAAACGCTCGGCGCGTAACTGTCGAAGATAGTTACCGTTTTGGGCATTGGAGACCAGCGGGTTATGAGCGTCTTCGTAGTTTCCAGATCGTCTTTGGCCCGTACACCAACCACTAGCTCTGATTGCAGTAGCTGCTCAATATGCGGCCAGTCAGGCATGCCCGGCACCACGTCTGAACCGACTAAAAACACCAGGTCACTATCCGCAAATTGCTGTTGCAGCTGAGGCAATGTCCGCTGGACACTGAAATTGACGTCAACCAGGTCGAGTACGCCTAGTCTGGTATGTGGTTCAGTCGCCCGGTTCAACATAGCCATGCGATGGCCGAAGTGCTCAACCGCCTGCTTCTCCCGCGGCCGGCGCTCCGGCATAAAATACACCATGTCCAAGTTGGCCGCTTCGATCGATTGCAGGGCAAAGGCAATATGACCGGCGTGCACCGGGTTGAAGCTGCCGGCGTAGATACCAATCCGTGACTTTGTTTGTATCTTACTCATTTACTTCTAGTATACGCCGCTGGATTGTACTGGCTGGCTGATTGGGCTTCAATCTCCTGACGTTCTGCTAGCAGACGTTTGACTCGGGCTTTTGACCCACCATCGCCTTCACTTTTCACTTTACCGTTGACAACATGAGCTTTGCAATCCCAGCACGATAGGATTTTAGCGCAGGGATCATCGTAGACACGGGCCTTACAGAATGGACAGTTCATCATTTTCTTACCCTTAGATTCCTGCACATTGGTACCAGAGTTAGTATCCGATTCACTTGAACCACTCTTAAACAATGGGCATGAGCCGGATTTCGCAGTAGCCTGGGCTTTGATGAGTGATTCATCGGCCCTGGTAGTATCGCCACGATCCATAAAGAACCGGTATTCTTCCAGGTGTAGAGCGGACGTCTTGCCGAATACTGCCGTATTGACTTCGCGGTGATTAGCCGCAAATTTCACACAAAAATGTTCGGATAGCTCATCGAGACGCATAACAACTTCCAACGGCGTTTTATACAGGTGAGCTTCGGCTAACATTTGATTCATAATCTGCTCTATCACACCAGCAAAAACTTTGGTGCGAGTTTTGCATTCTACCGCGTAGGCATCATAATCGCGGCGCGGCTTAGCCTCGCCAAAGAATGTTCCACTTATTGCATCATAGCGCTTAATGATATCGATCAGACCGTTCGGTATATCCGACTTTGGCACCAATACCATGTATTGCAGCATGTCCGTACCATCATTAGTCGGTAGAATAACACCGGACTGTTCGGCTAGTTGTCGGATGATTGCAATGTCCTGTCGCTCACTGGTTGGGGTTGGCTTACCAGCCACAAAGGCTGTCTCTAAGACGGCTTTTTCGCCACTCAGTGAGAATCGTTGAATAGCGCAACTCTCAGTATCTACATAAAGACCGTAGTCAGCCTTTTCTTTGGCAGACATATTAGTAGGAGTAGTCGAATAGACTATGGCGTCATGTGTGTCGAGTATCCCGGTAGGTTGCAGCGCTTCGACCACAAAGACATGTTGATTGTCATATAAAAACCGGCGAGTCATTTCAGGGTTCGCCACACTGTAGCGCAGCGAATTGGCGCTGATATCACGCAGCGGTTGCTTCTCCTGCAGCAAGCGGCCCTGCCTGAACTCCAACGCAACCTCGCTGAGGCCGATTTTAAACATTCGTTCGGCAATATCCGTTCCAATATTAGTCTTCATCATTCTCAATTTGGCAGGATCGCCCAGCTTGGCGCCCTGCACTACGCTAAGCATAGTCGAATCATTGATCTGTTCTGAGGTTTCAACGCAGGCATTGACAGCCAAACCACCCAGAAAGATCTGTTGCTCGTACGTAGCCTGACGATATTGTTCAGCGAAGGCTTGGTCTACACGTGACCATTGTGGTATTTCAGCGGCTGCGACGGCCATTGGGAGACTCCTCTACAAGAGAGTTAGACCGTGTCTGGCTTCCCCAATTGCTTTAGGGTTACAGTTGCGGCACAGCTCAGGATTTACACCTGATTCCGGCAATATTTTGTTAAGTGCTAGTAGTGTAGCACTGTCTGCGGACGCTACATATAGTAGTATTTACCGCAGCTCTAGTTCATGCCAAAGCTGGTCAGCGCATTGTAAAAAACGCTGTAATCGGGGCTCATTTGGTTGTCCGAGTAGGTGAAAAAGAATGTGTGCGGCGTACCGTTGATGCTTTTGAGTTTTACGATGTTGATACCGTCTTTGGAGCTGGTGCCGATGACATCCTGCGACGTCGTGTTGCGGTTACACAAAAAGTCGATGCCCTGCCATCTGGCCGGTACACCGTGGACCCCAGCGGCTATCACCTGGTCCTTGGTGTATTTGATGCAGTTATCGGAGGCCGGTCCGTTTAATTCGATATGGTCGACCTCGCCGCTTATGGTCAGCGCCCGGTTGACCGCGAAATTCTCCGGGATAGTATCCTCAAAAACCTCTATCTGCTGGCCATTGGCCTTTTCGACGGTCGACCAAGTGAAGCTCTGGTAGGTGTAGGGTGGCCGGGGGTCAAGCTGCCAGCTGGTCGGGATATCGATATTGAAATCGCCTTCGTTGTAGTGCTTGGTCTTACCCTGGTAGCTAACTTTGGTAACTACAGCTTTGGACTGTTTGATGACTGGTGTCTTTTGCATCGATAAAATGAAATAAGCAAAGGTTGCGATAGCAATAATTATAAATAACACCGTAAAAATTAGCCAAAACCGTGACCGATTACGCTTCTGCCTGCGACGATTAGTAATGCGGTACATATTTTGGTTTTCTCAGGCCTCTTGGCGCTGCTTGAGAGCCGTTAGCCGGGGGATGAAACTCTGGGCAGCACCGTCCAGCTCCAAGACTTTCAGCGCCCCGATCAGCACATATAAGTGGTCCAGGCTGGTCATTTTTAGATCGTCGCCCATGGTCTCCAGCTGCTGCACGGCGTGCTCGACCTTTTCCACCAGCCACTTTTCCTCACCCGGAGCGATTTTGTTGGAAGTGATCTTGATCTCTTCAGTGACAGCCACCACCTCTAATGACCGCGCCGAGCGGTCACGTTTACGCAAGTGCCCGCGTTTGATCAGATTGCCGACATGCAGCGCCACGGTCGCCACCGATGTGTAGCTGAGACCGTTCATTATCTCACGGTAGCTCGGGCTATAGCCATGTTCGGCAATAAACTGCTCAATGTAGCCCAGTAATTCACGCTGTTTTTTGGTGGGTCGCAGATTAGTGCCTGCCGCCGTTTGTTTTTCGTTCATAAAACCATTATGACACAAGTCGCTTACGTTTATAATTGTGTAGCGATTGTCATCCAGTCACAGACTTTTGGTGTCAGCTCAACAACTCGGGCATGCGGCTCCGAAGCAGCATGCTTTTGCATAGCTTTTAGACTCGGAAACACTCCATCTTGTAATAAATGCGCCCGCATTGCCTTGAATGTCTCCGGTATATGGCGTGCCACAACCCAGTCTGTCACTCCCATTTCTCTAACCAGATAATCACCCATATCATTGAGGCGCTTGATCACCTCATCGATTTGCTCTTCGGTTGTGGTGTCATAGAAAGTAAAAATAACGGTGTGGCGAATTCTCATGCACACATTATCTCATAAGCTTTGCAATGGCCTGTTGTGAGCGCCCATATCTACAGCTGGCACACTGTCATTTTTCTCAAGTTTTCTCCTGAATGACCATCTGGCTCACCTGCAAGGAATACTCTATTCAGAAGATTTCATGACATTCGCAACCGCTAAATACCGAAACAACTTCATGAATGTCACATATTTTCCTGAATCTACTACTTACAACCCTGTTAGAAAGACCACATTCAGGAAAAAACTTGAGAAAAATGACAGTGTCTTTAACCTAGCTGTGCGCCAAAAACCACTAGGCAGCCAGCTTACGAAGATTGCTGCGGAAAAACCCAGTATTTGTACCAAAAATAACTCCAGACGGTGAAAAAGCCGGCCGAGATAAAGAAACCGATATAAGGGGTGAAACCCAACTGGTTCAGGCCCCAGATGATCAAGTAGTCGAGAATGAAGCCGATCGATTCGATGACGATATAGCGGCCAGCATGCTGCATTTCGAACAGGTGGCGGCCGGTATCAGCAAAAGCCCAGTAGCGCTGCACGACGTAGTTGAGCGACCAGCCAATGACGTCAGCTACCACTTTTGACCACAGCCAGACCCAGTGCAACCCGGAATAGCACAGTGCAAACACGCCATAACCGACCCAAAAATACAGCGTCCCACCCATCATATATTTGCTGAACTGGTTCAACCCTTTAGGCACGGTCATCGTCCGGCAGCGGCTGCGCCGCCGGCTGAGCCATCGCAATGCCAGCCAGGCCCCACCAAACATATGCCAGCGTATCATCGGCCCAGGCGTGCGCCAATAGATTGACCAAACTGAGTCCGATCAAGCCAGCAAATAGGCTCAGCGCCAGCGGGTCAGCTCGCCGTACCCATAGCAGATAGCCAACGCCGGCATTGATTAGCAGGAACAAACTTACCGCCAGCCAGCCAGCTTCCTGGCCGATTTGTATGAAGTAATTCTCAGCTAGGCGGACATGCCCGTTGTCGTAAACACTGGCCGGTCCGGCCGTACCCGGCCCCTGACCAAATGGTTGGTGCCATAGGTCATCCAAGCCAGATTTCAGGGCTGACAGATGACCCTGGTTGGAGCTGACAGCGCTCGTCGAATGGTCTTGCGTGTGTAAGAAGATGTTTTCGAAAAGACTGTTATGGTGCAGGCCGATGACCAAGGCCACTAGCACTACGGCCGCACCACCCGCCAGACCTAATACCCTCGGTGACCCAAAGCACCGGCCAAACCGTACTCCCAAAATAATTGCCATGGTAAGCGCTACACCCAGCCAGGCCGACCGTGAAAAGCTAAACAACAGCGCCAGTAAAGCAAACGGCAAAATAATAACGTGGCTGCGGTTACGGCGTAATGGCGTCACGACGTATACCAGCAGCAGGCTGATGGGCAACAACAAGTAGGCGCCAAGTGGATTGGCCCCGCGCAGCGTCGAGGCCACCCGCAGGTAGTCGTTATTGTGGTTGATCGTCTCGAATGGCGGAATAGTGGTTGCCGTGTTGTACCCAAAATGAGTTAAAAAGTCATGTGGTAACACCAGGAATTGCAGGAGTGCGAAGCCGATGACGCCATAAGCCGGCCACAATAACAGGCGTTGCCATTGGGCTGGCAACTGGATCGTTCTGAGGGCCACTACCCAGGCGACTAAGAAGAAGGTCAGAAAACGGAGGTCAATTAGTAGCCCATAGGCCAGTGCCTTGTGGGTAACGGTGTGATAATGAAGCGCCAATAGGCTGCGGACACCCAGCCAGGCACCATAGCCCAATATCAGTTGTATCAAACGCCGTGTCAACGTGTGACTACGGATCTTATTATCGGCCAGTAACAGATATAGGCAGCCGACACCACAAACCAGCAACAAGACTTCTTTCCAAAGCCGCAATGCCGTGTAATGGCCGACCAGACTGGAGCCCCAGACCGTCAAAAAAGCGTGGAACGGCATCAAGATGATGATGACGCTGACCAGGCTGGCAAGCAGACTGACAATGAAGTACTTCAGAGCGGAGGCTTTCATAGGTGTTACAATTAGTATATAGCCTTTGCTCGCATATGAAGAACAACACATCGCTTATCTACAATTTCTGCTTAGTGCTCGGTGACGGCTTGGCTATTATAGCCGCCTTCGTCGTCGCCTACGTACTCCGGGTCAGCCTTAGCCATACCGCGCTCAGCGCCAGCGTCCATGCCCGCGATTACGTCGTGGCGCTGGGTAGTCTGTTACCATTTTGGATCCTGATCTTCGGCCTGCTCGGGCTATATAATTCACGGATATACGACAAGCGCTTCAGCGAGTTTGGCCGCCTGATTATCGGTTCGTTTATCGGCATCCTGTTTGTTATTAGTTACAGCTACATTGCCGACGTCGTTATCTTCCCGGCGCGCCTGGTGACGGCCTACGGCTTCAGCCTGGTTTTCTGTTTTGCGCTGCTGTTTCGGACCATCGCCCGGGCAGTCCGCCGTGAGCTGTTCATTTTTGGTTTTGGCATCAATAACGTGCTGATCGTCGGCGATACCCCGACCAGCCACCACCTGATGGACTCACTGGCCAATACCCGCATTACCGGCTATCGAGTCATCGGTGTGGTTGGGGGCATCAAACATCCATTGGCAGACGGCACTGAGTACAAACAGTATAAAAGCTTCGGCTCAGCCATTGCTGCTCTAGAGAATCAAAGCCTCCACACCATTATTCAGACTGAGCTCTACGCCGCTACCGAGCTCAATGACATGGTCCTCAACTACGCACAGGAGAACCATGTGGCGTACCGCTTCGTACCCGGCAATAGCGAGCTCTTTACCGGCAAACTCGAAGTAGATCTGTTCCATTCAGTGCCAGTTATCGCTGTCCACCAGACTGCCCTGATTGGCTGGGGCCGGATTGTCAAACGTCTGTTTGATCTGTTCTTCGGCGGGTTAATGCTGATTATTGCTTTGCCGATCATGGCTATTATCTGCGTCATTATGCTGTTCGATCATGGTGATCCAATCTTCAGCCAGGTGCGGCTGTCGCGCTTCGCTACAAAAGTTCGCATCTACAAATTCCGTACCCAGCTGCATGCCTACAACCGGATGACTCCCGAACAGGGCTTTGAGAAAATGGGCCGGCCAGAATTATCCAAGCAGTTTCGTGGTAATGGCGACTACCTAGACAATGATCCACGCATCTCACGGCTCGGCCGCTTCCTGCGTATGACCAGCCTGGATGAACTGCCGCAACTGATTAATGTAGTGAAGGGCGACATTAGTCTGGTAGGGCCCCGCCCGCTCGAGCCTTTTGAGTTGGAGAAATATGGCAAGAAAAACCTGCTGTTAAGCGTCAAAACCGGGCTGACAGGTCTGGCCGTTATATCCGGACGGCGCGACATAAACTTTGAAGAACGCCGGCGGCTCGACCTCTATTATGTCCAGAACTGGAGCTTCTGGAACGATCTGGTCATCCTGGCCCGCACCGTATCGGTAGTTATTTTTCACAAGGGAGCCCGCTAAATGGCCAAAAAACTCAAGGTCGCCATCGTCTGTGACTGGCTGACTGGCATCGGCGGCGCCGAACGCGTGGTACTGGAGCTGCACAAGTTGTATCCCGACGCTCCGATCTATACGTCACAGTATGACCCCAAAGCTATCGACTGGTTCGATGATGCCGATGTACGAACCACCGGTCTGCAGCGCCTGCCAAAGCGCTTCAAGAAATTCCTGCCGCTGGCCAGAGCCTGGTCGTTCCGGCGGCTCGATCTCAGTGATTATGATCTAGTATTATCCAGCAGCGGTGCCGAGGCCAAAGGCGTCAAAACCGGGCCTCAGACCACCCACATCTGTTACTGCCACTCGCCGACACACTACTACTGGATCCGGCCCGACGAATATCTGAAGCGACCTGGCTTTCCGCGGGGGTTTAACTGGCTAGCCAGGCTCGGCCTGCGGCTGCTGATGGGTACGCTAAAGCGCTGGGATTATCAGGCAGCCAAAGGCCCAGACTACATGATTGCCAACTCTACTCACACGCAGGCTATGATTAAGCGTTATTATCGCCGTGACTCAACCGTGGTGTTCCCGCCAGTCGAGCTGGCTCGCTTCAAGCTCCCAGCCAAGCCACCGCTGCGTCACGGTTTCGTGGTAGCTGGCCGTCAGACGCCGTACAAGCGGATCGACCTGGCCATTGAAGCCTGCAATCAGCTCAAAGTGCCGCTCATCGTCATCGGTGATGGTCCGGAGCACAAGCGGCTCGAGAAGCTGGCTGATCGTAACGTCACCTTTCTGACCAATGTCGGTGACCATGAAATAGCCAGTCATTTTCAGTCGGCACTGGGCTTTATCTTCGCGGGCGTCGACGATTTTGGGATTGTAGCGGTCGAAGCGATGGCGGCAGGCACGCCGGTTATTGCTTACAAAAAAGGCGGCGTGCTGGACTACGTGGTCGACGGCAAGACTGGCTTATTTTTCGATAAACAAACTGCTAAGAGCCTGGTGGCAGCCCTGGAAACCGCCCTGGCTAAAAATTTCAAATACGAGGCTATTGCCGAACACGCTGATAGCTTTTCAGTTGCAGCCTTTACCAGTAACATGCGAGGCTTTATCGCCGAAGCTTTAAAAAATGATTAGTGGTTATAGCCTCACGGTTGAGCGCCAAAAACAGTTTTAGGATATGCTGCTGGGCACGAGTTCACTTTGTCTCATTTTTCTGCGAAAGCCTGGGAAGTGACAGATACAAAAACCAGCCTGTCGCCAATATTTGAGACAAACGTGAAAGTGACTCAGCGGCAGAAGCAGATGTAGCTGTAGCGGATGTACCTTTTCAGAAGTCTAGCCAATGCGACCGGCTGGAAAAAACTAAAATTTTAGGTGTAAACTAAATGTATGTGTGGAATCGTTGGTTACATAGGTGCACGCCAGGCAGCACCGATTATCTTAGATGGCCTGAGCGCGCTCGAATACCGGGGGTATGATTCAGCCGGCTTTGCAGCCATAGAAAATGGCAGTGGCCAACTGATAAAACAAGCCGGCCGGGTCCAGGGGCTGATTGACGCCGTGCGTGAAGCCAACCCGACTGCCAGCCTGGCCATCGGACACACCCGCTGGGCCACTCACGGCGCACCTACGGCGCCTAATGCCCATCCGCACACCAACACACCCCAGACTATCTTTGTAGTGCATAACGGTATCATTGAGAATCACTCGGAGCTGCGAACCAAGCTGCAAGACCAGGGCTATGTCTTCGCCACCGAAACCGATACTGAGGTCATCCCTCATTTGATAGATTATTACCTGGATTCCGAAGGTTCGTTCGAGGCTGCCTTCAAAGCGGCGCTTATGGATTGCCGCGGCGCCTACGCCATTGCCGCCGTCACTAGTAATGAACCGGACAAGCTGTACGCTGCTCGCTTGTCGAGTCCACTGGTCATCGGCGTCGGTCAGCACGAGCATTTTCTGGCATCAGACCCCAGCGCCATCATGGCCCACACTAAAAAAGTGATCTATCTGGATGATTATGACGTGGCTATTATCAGTCAGGAGGGCGTGGACATTCACAACCTCAAAGAAGGCGGTCCGACGACACATCAGGCCGAGTTACTGGACTATGACGCCGACGAAGCCTTACTCGGTGACTACCCCAACTTTATGCTGAAAGAGATTTTTGAAGCGCCGGCTACCATTCGTTCGGCCACGCTTGGTCGTATCCTGGCCGACCAGGGCATTGTTAAGCTTGGCGGCCTGGAGAATGTAGCCCAGCAACTCAAATATATCGACAGAATCGTGATTGTAGCCTGTGGCACCGCTTCCTACGCCGGACTACTGGGCGAGTACTACTTCGAAGAAATTGCCGGCATACCGGCTGAGGTCCAACAAGGCTCGGAATTCATCTATCGCAGCGAACCGTTTTCCCGTAGCACAGCACTACTAGCAGTTTCCCAGTCCGGCGAAACCGCTGACACGCTGAGCTCGCTCAAAAAAGTTAAAAATTTTGGAGTGCTGGAGATCGGCGTCGTCAACGCCGTCGGCAGCAGCGTCGCCCGCCTGACGGATGCCGGCGTTTACTGTCACGCCGGACCCGAACAGGCAGTAGCCAGCACCAAGGCTTTCATTGCCCAGGTCACGGTCCTACTACTGATTTCCCTCTACATGTCCGAGGGCCGAACGCCGCTGTACAAGCCGCTGCTCAAAGAGCTTGACGCCTTGCCTGCTAAAGCCCAGCTCGTCCTGGACCAGGCTGACAAGATAAAGCAGATTGCCCTTAAGTACGTGGAGGCCCGAGACTTCTTATTTATTGGCCGCGGCTACAACTATCCCCTAGCCCTTGAGGGAGCGCTCAAGCTTAAAGAAATTTCCTACATCCACGCCGAGGGTTATGCCAGTGGCGAAATGAAGCACGGTCCACTGGCCATGATTGACGAAAACTTCCCCACGTTTGCCATAGCCACTAACTCCAGCCTGCTCGAAAAATCAATGTCTAACATTCAGGAGATCCGGGCTCGCAAAGGTCCAGTCATCGCCATAGCTACTGAAGGCAATACCGCTATCCAAGACCTGGCTGACGACGTCATTTACATACCTGACACGCTGGAACAAACCCAACCGATCCTTAGCGCCATCGTTACTCAGCTCTTCGCCTACCACATTGCTATTGCCCGCGGCCTTGATGTTGACCGGCCACGCAACCTGGCCAAATCGGTGACTGTCGAATAATGCAGTCGATACTCATTACTGGGGGTGCCGGCTTCATCGGCTCACATGTTGTCGTCGAGCTCGCGGCGGCCGGCTATCGGCCGGTTATCATCGACGACTTTTCCAACTCCGAACGTTCGGTTATTGATAATCTTGAAACTTTGATTGGTGCGCCCATCACCTACTACGACCAAGATTATCGTGCTGCCAGCACCGCCCAGATCATTCGTGACGAAAACATCACTGGCATTATTCATTTCGCAGCTTTCAAACAAGTCGGTGAATCAGTCCAACAGCCGCTAAAATACTACGATAATAACGTCGCCGGCTTCGTAAAGCTGCTGGAAATGTGCAGCAATAGCCCTGTCCAAAATATCGTCTTTTCATCATCCTGCACCGTCTACGGCGAGCCTGACAGCTTGCCAATAACAGAGGCCAGCCCTGTCAAACCAGCCGCATCGCCCTACGGCGCCAGCAAGCAAATGGCAGAGATTATTCTGGCTGATAGCGCCCGCGTCAGCTCCAGTTGGAATGCTATGGCGCTGCGCTATTTCAATCCAATTGGCGCCCACACCACCGCCCTTATTGGTGAGCTGCCCATCGGCGTGCCGGCCAACTTAGTGCCGTTCGTCACCCAGACGGCCGCCGGCATCCGTGACTCGTTGACAGTTCACGGAGACGATTACGATACACCAGATGGCAGCTGCATACGCGACTATGTGCATGTGGTCGATGTGGCAAAAGCCCATATTAGCGCCCTGCAGTATCTGGAAAAACAACCGGCTGGCAGCTACGACTTCGTGAATATTGGCACCGGTAAGGGCAGCAGTGTATTGGAAGTACTAAACACATTTAGAGACGTTGCCGGGACCGATATAGCGTTTACTATCGGACCACGCCGCCCCGGCGACATAGTAGCTATCTACGCTAGTGTCGACAAGGCTCAGCAAGTGCTGGGTTGGCAGGCAGAGAAAACACTCGCCGACGCTCTGGCCGACGCTTGGCGCTGGCAGCAGCATTTAGACACTAAAACTACTAACTAACGCTAACGATACCCTCGATGGCGTAGGCAGTATCTTCCCAGCTGCGCACAGCTATGCAATCGATGCCGAGTTGCTCGACGGGGTAATCATTGCCACCTTCCATAATTTTGTCGCCCATGAATAAGATGTCTTCTTTGGTTAAGCCGGTGGCAGCCATCAATCGGTTCATGCCATAAGCCTTGTCGACGCCTGGCTTTGTAACATCGATAGACGTAGCGCCAGCGGCCCGGACTTCGAAGTCAGGGATCAGTGGTGCCACAATAGCCCGAATAGCTAGCTTCTTAGAGCCATCCGGATCCCACTCTTCTTTGATGCGGACGCCTTCTTCACCCAGCTCGGCGACAATCTCCTGGCCAAGTATAGATAGAGTAATTTGGCTTTCGCGGTCTTCGATGGTCTCACCATAGGTTTTATCGACTTTGTAGCCAGACTGGTCTAGGCCGGTCTGAAGCGCCGTAATGATCTGCTGCTTTTGCTCAGGCGTGAAATCCTCGGCGTAGACCATCTGCCAGTCACTAGTTTCGGCGTTAAATGTGTAGTAGCGTGTGCCACTGGTGGGCATGAGATGTAACTTCGCCAGCAGAGCCGGATCGGTCGTAATTTGCGTCAGAAATTGGCGCTGAAAGAGGTCGTATTTGGCACCTGAGATAACACAGACCTGGTACTTTTCGAGCAAACGATTGAACATGTCGACCATACGCGGGTTAAAATGCGATTTACTGGGGGCCAAAGTGCCATCGAGGTCAAAAGTGATAAGTTGTTTCATTAATTCTCCTTATTAGTTGGTAGTAATGCAATCAGTTGATTATACGATTTCAGATCGTTGACGGCTATCCAGACGCCTTTGGTCAGGTCGGCCGACCAGAGTTGTTTCTCTTTGGCCAGTAGCGGAAAGAGTTCTTTCTCGAAGTCGGACTTTTGGTCGAGACTGAACAGCTCACGGAAGCGTGGCAAAATCGCCGGGGCAAAAATGCTGATGCCGACGTGGGCCGGCACTGGGATCATCGGGTACATTTGGGTGTCGACCACTTGGTTGTCGACCACCATCAGGCCAGTTGAGGCGTACTTTTGGCCTGGCGCAACCACGGCTGTGGCTACATTGCCCCTGGCCACCCCTTCCAGGTGCGCTTCGCCAATGAAGCGGACGTATGAGCCTGGGAAATCCATAACTACATCATCCGGATTAGCCACTATCAGATTAGCTTCCTCTGGAATGAAGCCCTGTTCAATGGCGTTACGGATAGCACCACCTTTACCGGCTGATGGTTCGGGATCCTGGCAGTAGGTGATGCTGACGCCGAGCGCCGAACCGTCGCCTAAGCGGTCTTGGACCGTATGGGCATTGTGATAGACCAGCGCCACGAAGCGCTTGATGCCGGCATCACGATACGCCCGAATGCACATCTCGATCATCGTATCGCCGTTGGGTAGCTGATGGGCATTCTTCTGTATTTTTTCACCGGCTAGCACAGCTGCATAACGAGTGCTCTCACCGCCGGCCATTAAGGCCACGACAGTGTTATCCGCAAAAGCCTGCCAGGTATCATCACTGACGTTGGGTGGTTCATGGAAGCTGGCAATCTGCGATGCCAGCTGGTCAAGTTGGTTCTGTAAATCCATAGATTAGTGGTTCCCTCACTGTTTTACTGGTTGAAACTATAGCTCTATTGTAAAATAAAAGCTGACTATGCAGAAATTACTTATTACTGGGGGGGCCGGCTTCATCGGTGCCAACTTCGTTCATTACACCGTACGCCATCATCCGGATTACGCCATCACGGTCATCGACAAGCTGACATACGCAGGCAATATCAATAGTCTTGATCTCGTCTCCGACCAAATAAACTTTATCGAAGGTGATATTTGTGATGCCCAGCTAATGGATCGCCTGGTCGCTGACGCCGACATTGTCGTCCACTTTGCAGCCGAATCGCACAATGACAACTCATTGCGTGACCCCTGGCCATTCGTCAATACCAACATTATCGGTACCTATACCATTCTCGAGGCCGTACGCAAGCACAACAAACGCTTACATCACATCTCTACCGACGAAGTCTTTGGCGACCTCGAGCTAGATGACCCTAACCGTTTTACCGAAACTACCGCCTACAACCCTTCCAGCCCCTACTCTAGTACCAAAGCCGGCTCCGATCACTTAGTCAGAGCCTGGATCCGTTCTTTTGGCGTACAGGCCACTATCAGCAACTGTGCCAACAATTACGGCCCCTACCAGCACATCGAGAAGTTTATTCCGCGTCAAATCACTAATATTCTCAGTGATATCCAACCCAAGCTTTACGGTGAAGGACTGAATGTCCGCGATTGGATTCATGTCGATGATCACAACTCAGCTGTTCACCTGATATTGGAAAAGGGCGTTATCGGCGATACCTACATTATTGGCGCCGATAACGACCACACCAATAATAAAATGGTCATCGAGATGATCCTGGAGCTCATGGACAAACCCAAAGATTGGTACGAGCACGTCACCGATCGTCCCGGCCACGACATGCGCTACGCCATGGATTCTACTAAGTTGCGCACCACGCTCGGCTGGCAGCCGCATTACACCGACCAAAATGGCATGCAAAATGGCCTCATCCAGACCATCGACTGGTACAAATCCAACCAAGACTGGTGGCAAGCCGACAAAGCCGAAGTCGAAGCTACTTACGCCAAGGCTGGCCAGTAATGGGACTACCGACCACCGAAGTTACCGGCCAACAGACCGCTATCCCGGGCTTGCTTATTTTCAATGTCACCCAAGTATCCGATGACCGCGGGTATTTTCAGGAAAAGTTTCAGCAGGCTAAACTGATCGCTGCTGGACTGCCAGAAGACTTCGTCGTCGTCCAAAACAATATTTCGTTCAACAAACAGGACGGCGCCACCCGTGGTCTGCATGCTGAGCCATGGGAAAAATATATATCGGTGGTAACAGGACGAGCTTTTTGCGCATGGGTCGACTTGCGCGCCGGCGATAGCTTCGGCACTGTCGTCTATCACGAGATCAACCCCGAAACAACGATCTTCGTCCCTCGCGGTGTCGCCAATGGTTATCAGGCGCTGGAAGCCGGGGTCATCTACAGTTACTTAGTAAGTGACCATTGGTCTGCTGAAGGCAAGTATCAATCAGTCAACATGTTCGACCCAGAGCTGCAGATTCCTTGGCCGATTAGCCGGGAACAATCTGTTATTTCCGAAAAAGATTTGGCCAATCCACTATTAGCTGACGTAACACCGATGGAGTTTTAGCTATGGATGCATCGCGCTTTATTATCATTGGTGCTTATGGCCAGCTAGGCAAAGCCCTCCAGGCACAGTATCCGGAGGCAATTGCCGTTGACCGCGACTCGTTCGACATGACCGACTGGGAAATGGTCAGCAATTACGATTGGTCCAAGGTCGACGTCATCCTCAATGCCGCCGCCTACACCAACGTTGATGGCGCCGAAACTGCCGAAGGCCGCGAACTGGCCTGGAAGATTAACGCTACTGGTGCCGGTTACCTCTCCAGGGTTGCAACCGAACATCGTCTGATACTTATCCATATCTCCAGCGAATACGTTTTTGACGGCACTAAAGCACCCCATTTGGAAGACGAGCCCTTCACCCCCCTCGGTGTTTACGCTCAGGCCAAAGCTGCTGGCGATATCGCCGTCAGTATCACCCCTAAGCACTATATTGCCCGTACTTCCTGGCTAATCGGCGACGGCCCGAACTTCGTTCGGACCATGATCGGCCTGGCTGGTCGTGATATCTCACCAACGGTGGTCAATGACCAGATTGGCCGCCTAACCTTTACGCCGACACTGGTAGCGGCGATTGATCATTTACTACAGACGCAGGCTGCCTTTGGCACTTATAACGTATCAAACGATGGTGATGCTGCCAGCTGGGCTGACGTTACTCGCACGATCTACAGCGATCTGGGCCGTGATGACTTGACCGTCACTGACACTACGACTGGCGAATATTTTGCCAGCAAACCGCAGTCGGCGCCTCGTCCTCTAAACAGCACTTTTGACTTAAGCAAAATCAAAGCTACTGGCCTGACACTAACCGATTGGCAGGCTGAATTACATGACTACATACAACAGGAGCAGACTTCATGAAAGGTATCATCCTGGCTGGCGGCAGTGGCACGCGCCTCTATCCCATCACCAAAGGCATTTCCAAGCAGATCATGCCCATCTACGACAAGCCAATGATCTACTATCCGCTCAGCACCCTGATGCAGGCCGGTATCCGCGACATCCTGATCATTACTACACCTGATGATCAGGCCCAGTTCCAGCGACTGCTGGGCGACGGCTCCGAGCTGGGCATCAACCTGCAGTATGCCGCCCAACCCTCACCAGATGGCCTGGCCCAGGCCTTTATCATTGGTGAGGAATTCATTGGTGATGACAAAGTAGCGTTGATCCTCGGCGATAATATTTTCTACGGAGAAGCTTTTGGCAACAGCTTGGAGCAGTGCGCTGACCCTGATGGGGGTATTGTGTTTGCTTACGAAGTTTCCGACCCCCAGCGCTACGGTGTCGTTGAGTTCGATGACCAGATGCACGCCGTATCAGTCGAGGAAAAACCGGTCGAACCCAAGTCCAACTACGCTGTCGTCGGCCTCTACTTCTACGACAATGACGTCGTTGAGATTGCCCAGAACATCCAGCCCAGTGACCGGGGTGAGCTCGAAATCACCACCGTTAATGAAGAATATCTCAAACGTGGCAAGCTCAAAGTCCAGGTCATGGACCGCGGCTCCGCCTGGCTGGATACCGGCACTTTTGAATCTATGAACGACGCTTCCGAGTACATCCGCGTCATCGAGAAGCGGACTGGCATTAAGATCGGCTGCATCGAGGAGATAGCTTTCCGCCAAGGCTTCATCACTAAAGAACGGCTCCACACAATCGCTGAACCATTAGTCAAATCTGGCTATGGGAAGTACTTGATGTCTCTATCTGACTAAACCTAAGTCTTCACGGAAGTAATCGATGGTCTTATCCAGCCCTGTTTCCAAGCGTATGGTCGGTTCCCAGCCCAGCTTAGATTTAGCAAGATCGATAACTGGCTTGCGCTGCAATGGGTCATCGCCGGGTAAGGGTAGAAAGGTAAGTTTAGAAGAGGTCGGTATCTTTTGTAGTATGATATTGGCCAGTTCTTTAATAGTAAATTCGCCAGGGTTACCGAGGTTTATTGGATCATGCTCCTGAGACTCTACCAGAGCAGTAATAGCAGCGATTAGGTCATCGACATAGCAAAAGCTGCGCGTCTGTCCGCCGTCACCGTAGATAGTCAGATCTTCACCCTTCAAGGCCTGAACTACAAAGTTCGAAACAACCCGACCATCATTAGAATCCATGCGCGGTCCATAAGTGTTGAAGAAGCGTCCAATGCAGGTGTTGGTTTCATATTTGTGGTGATGAGTATATATCAAGGCCTCGGCGTAGCGTTTAGACTCGTCGTACATACTGCGCGGTCCATAGCAGTTAACGCTACCCTTGTAGCTTTCTGGCTGAGGATGGATCTCGGGATCGCCATACACTTCACTAGTGGATGCATGGAACATGCGAGCACTATCACGACGGGCTAGCTCCAACATGGCCAACGTCCCAACCGAACCAACAGTTAGTGTTTCAATGCCTAAACGCTGATAGTGCGGCGGACTAGCCGGTGATGCCATATTCAAAATAATGTTCCAAGTGGTGTCTAGCACCTTCTGAGGCAGTTGTTGCGTTATGTCATGCTCGATAAACTGAAACTTGCCATTGGACTGCAAGTGATCAATATTTTTTAGGCTACCAGTCAACAGATTGTCCAATCCTGTGACGCTATCGCCGTGCGCCAAGTAATAATCTGCCAAGTGCGAGCCCAAAAAGCCAGCTGCCCCAGTAATGAGAACTTGCCGGTTCATTATTGATTTACTTTCACTCGGCCGATGCTCTCGTAGTAGAGGCCTAGATCACGCATTTTTTGAATGTCATACAGGTTGCGTCCATCAAAAATAGCGCCATCTTTGAGTTCAGCTTTGAAAGCACTGAAGTTCGGTGACCGGAAAGCTGGCCATTCCGTGGCAATCAACAAGGCGTCTGCACCCTGGAGCGCGGTGTACTCGTTTTCGACTAACTGCAGTCGGTCTGCAGATTGATACTTTTTGCCGACGTTAGTAGCTGCTTCTGGATCATAAGCCACTACGCTGGCACCGGCTGCCAGCAAGTCGTCAATCAGGTATAGCGCCGGGGCCTCACGAATGTCATCAGTATCCGGCTTAAATGCCAGCCCCCATAGCGCAAACTTCTTACCCTTAACATCACCTTTGTAGTAAGCCTTTATCTTCTCAAATAGAATGTGTTTTTGGCGTTCGTTTACTTTCGTCACCGACTCCAAGATCTGGAAATTATAACCGTACTGACTGGCGGTATTCTGAAGCGCCAGAACGTCTTTTGGGAAACAGCTGCCACCATAGCCGATACCGGGGAATAGGAAGCGTTTACCGATTCGGTCGTCAGCACCGATACCCAGCCTGACGCTATCGACGTCAGCACCGGTCAGCTCACACAAATTAGCAATCTCGTTCATGAAACTAATCTTAGTAGCCAGGAAGGAATTAGCCGCATACTTAGTCATTTCTGATGAGCGGGCGTCCATGAAGTAGACTGGGTTACCCTGACGCACGAATGGTTGGTACAGCTCCTTGAGGACCGCGCGGGCCCGTTCGGAGTCGGTGCCAATTACAACGCGATCCGGCTTCATAAAATCATCAACAGCAAAGCCTTCACGCAAGAATTCCGGATTGGAAGCAACGTCAAAATCTACCGTAGCACTTTCGGCGATCTTGGCCTGAACAGTTTCGGCGGTGCCAACGGGGACAGTGCTCTTATTGATGACCACTACGTAGTGCTTAAGCAGTCCGCCGAGCTGTTCCGCGACCGCTAGTATATATGACAAGTCAGCCGAACCATCTTCGTTAGGTGGAGTCGGCAATGCCAGGAATATAATATCAGCCCCGCTGACCGCCTCCGCTAGATTAGTTGTAAAACTCAGTCTATGTTCGTCAACGTTACGCCGAAACAACTCTTCCAGACCCGGCTCGTAGATTGGCACATGACCACGACGCATATGTTCAACTTTGGTCTCATCAATATCAACACAGATCACCATATTACCGGTTTCCGCAAAACAAGTCCCGGTTACCAGTCCGACATATCCCGTACCAACTACTGTAATTTTCATTGTGCAATCCTCTCTATTTCAACCTGTGTAATCTTTCGCCAAATGACGTACTTCGACCATAGGAAATTCCAAAACAAAGCAATAATAGAACTGAGTGCCAAGGCTGCCAGGTTACTTAGGTGGAACAATTTTTCTCCAGCGGTCACCATCAGGGCGCTACCGAAAATTGCCGGCCAAGTAGTAGCGTGGAATTGCAGCAGCAGCTTGGGCATGCTCTTGTCGACCTTGTGCTGCCTGTAAGTCCAGTGATGGTGTAACATAAAATTACTAAATAGTGCCACTTCCGCCGCTAGCAGCTGGGCTACAAAGATAGTCAAGCCGAGAGCGTGATGCAGTACTGTCAGAAGAGCAAAATTGATGACAAAACCAGTTCCTCCTACTATGCAAAACCGAATAAAGTCAAGCTTTAACAAATACAGCAATTTCGCCCTCGTATATGCAACCATGTGTTAGATATGGTAGCATACTGACAAGTACAACTTTAGAGGTTTTATGAATAAAGCAAGAAAATTATCGATTGTTATTCCATGCTACAACGAGCAGGCAACTATCGAAAAGATACTCAGTGAAGTTCAGGAGGTGGACCTCGGCTCCACCAAAAAAGAAATTATTATAGTTGACGATGGTTCCAAGGATGGCACTCGGGATATATTGACCAAACTAGCTGCTAAAAACAAGTCAATTACGCTGATTTTTCAGAAAACCAACCAGGGTAAGGGCGCAGCGCTCAAACGTGGTTTTGCTGCATCTAGCGGTGACGTAATTGTTGTCCAGGACGCTGATCTTGAGTATGATCCTCAGGAATACAAACGCTTAATCTATCCGATTGAGCGCGGCCAAGCTGACGTGGTATATGGCTCACGATTTATTGGCGGTGAACCGCACCGGATTATCTATTACCGGAACCAGGTCGCTAACAAATTTCTGACTTTTCTATCCAATATGTTTACCGGTCTCAATCTGACCGATATGGAAACCTGCTACAAAATGATGCGCGGCGACCTGGCACGACGCCTAGCGGCAGACTTGAAAGCTCAACGCTTTGGTTTTGAACCGGAGATTACTGCCCGTATCGCCAAAGACGGCGCGCGAGTCTATGAGATTGGTATTTCCTACTATGGACGGAGCAAAGAAGAGGGCAAAAAGATCGGTCTATCGGACGGCCTAAAAGCCATCTGGGAAATTATCTACTTTAATGTTACTGTCCACAAGCGTGCTTAGCTGGTCGTATTAACAGCCCTTACTGTTAATGTCGTAGATTATGGCTCGATGGTCATGGTAGACAACTAGCAGATTCGCTTTTAGGGGCTGGCTGGCGAGTGTCGTTATATAGCGTAGATGATAGCGGCTACACACGCTGGCGTAGCGCCCGGTACCGATATCGGTCAGCAGCGGCAACTCCTCCTTAATAACCTTTTTGGGTGTTCGGGATACATATCCCAGGATCATAGGGTGCTCGGAACCAGTTTGATGAAACAACTGTTCAGGCTCACTCTTGGCAGCATCATCCAGCACAGCGCCAGCCGGAAGTGTTTTCAGAAATAAAACATACTTGGGTTGTGTAGCCGAGGTGTATGGCAGCCGATGAGGGAACATCTCTACAAACAGTATCAGGCAGAAAATACCAATCAGCAGTTGTCCCCTACGCCGATCGAGTCGAACATTAGCCAGTACCATGGCGCTGATGATAGCAGCTGCAAAAGTGGTCATAACCATCATGCGTACGGGCACGCCGGACAATTTTAGGCTGGGCACGAGATGTTCCATCACAGCATATGGCAGTGGCGCATGGTCGACAGTATTGCCGTCAATCAGCAGTCTAGGTCCCAGGCTCATGATTCCAAAAAATACTGCCACCAGCAGCCAAAACACCACATCACGGTGGATTTTGGTACGCTTCCAGATCGCGGCCGCCAGCAAGGTCAATACGCTTAGCCCCAGGTAGACAGTAGTCTCTGAAGTAAAGCCTCGAATATTGCGATAGTAGAAATTCGTGAAGTGGCTGAAGCGCCAGAAACCGCCGTCAATAAATGGTGAAAGAATATCTGTTGAAAACACTAAGGCATCGTGTGAGCCCGCCAAAGCATCACCTTTATTAGCCTGTAGCAATGCTACAGGCAGCGGCGCTATGATACATAAACTCAGCACGATAAATACTGCCAACGGCCGCCAGTACCGCGGCCGCTTGACGCCAGCCCAAGTCACTTCTTTGCGCCATACCAGATATACAACGATAAAGACTGATAGCACAGACGAATACAGGAAATAGTAATAATCACAGAAAAGTACCGCCAGTAGCACTAGGGCCGTGCCGACTGCCAAGCGGTAGCTTGGTTTTCTTAGCAACTGCCATAGCAGCAATACATACAGCGGTATGAACTCCAGCGATACCAATTGCATGTGACCTATAGCATGCGAAAAATGATAGCTGGAAAAGGTAAATATAGCCCCGCCTATCAGGCTAGGCACATAGGCTCTGGTCATATAGCGGCACAGCCAGAACATAAATAAGCCACCACTGACGAACGAGAAGATGATCATCGTGTTGAATGCCTGCACCAGGCTTAAGCCGAAAACATGCTGCAAGATTATGCCTATAAAACCATTAATCGGATTAAGTGTCTGGGCAACCAACGTCACGCCGAATGGCACGTGCAAATAAGTCGTATACCAAGGCGATTGATGGAGCTGTGTGACGGATTTATCGACCCACCACATGTTCCAGACATTCTGTAGACCGTCTCCGGCGTCGGTAAAGTAATGCGTGTTGAAGTGGCCAATCCACGGCCAGGTAAAAATACAGAATAAGACAAAATACAGTAAAAGCGGTAGACCGATCAGACGACCCAGACGCCTGAATCGCAATTCCCGGGCTGACGGAGTCTTTCGAGCTATAACTTTCGCGGCGATTGACTGCTTAGACTTATCACTGCTATTTTTAGTCATTGCTGAAGTCATCGTAGATTAAGCATAACCCAATTAAGACAATTTTTTAATCTTTTTGGCTGCTAATGTTGATTGAGTTGATCACCGATTGGCCTTTGACTACGGTATAATCTTTGAGCGTGGGCCATATCATGCACGGTAATGTTCAAATTATCCGCCACGGAGTCCTGCCTACTGGATATCACTGCCGGTAGGCATGGCGTAGATGAGCATGTCACTTACCACACAAAATGGTGCGTAACTAAGGTTAAAAGTATTCGCATAAAGGACGTGTCGCTTTATGCCGTTTTCCGCCGAATATATCGACGGAGAGCTGCCTTTTATGGCACGCTCTATCGTACCGTTATTTGGCAGGAGATTCAAAAAACCATTACTGGTTGTCGGCACGCTTAATTGATGGTAGTTGGTCCATTGATTTTGAATAATTGGACTAGCGAAACTACGTTTAGTGCCGCCGTCAATAACGTAATGCTTGCCCGTAGAGTCCTGCACCACAACACTGGTCCAGTCAGTAATAGTGTTTGGAGCGCTGGTTGGCTCAAGCCCCATAATAGGGGCCCCAACACCACCGAGGTTGGCGAGCTGCAGATCTGATACGTTGTACCACTGCCCATGATCAATCACGAATGTTCGGCTGTCAGTTGTGGAGTGTACGAATCTAGTTAACATGTAGTAGCTTAGTTGGCTGGTGATCAGAGTTTTGCTCATCTGCGGCGCATCGGCTATGCCCCAGGCATCGGCTATATTGATATCTACTGTTAGAAACGCTCGGCCGCCTTTTATCAAAAAGTAGTTGTTACCATCGCGCAGCTTGCTACCTAATGGCGCACCTGTAGGGAAGCGGGTCAGCGTGCCATCAGTATAAACTTGCGGATTTGATAGGCCCCAGTCGGCTTTCACTGAGGGACTAACACTGTACTTCGTGCCATTCTCGATCATATACTCGATCGTGCCATCACTGACGTAGACTTGCGGGCTAACAGCTACCGGCATGGCGGCTACGATGCTGTCAGGTAGAACCGTAACACCTGTGGTATAAGCACCCAGCAGTGTCGCTTTGTCGCTTGTATTAACGTGTCGCTTTTGGCCGCTGTTGTCGAGCAGGAAAAGGTCCGGCGAAGAAACGCTCTTAATGAAGCCTGTTGGGACACTACCAGACTGAGGGTAAATACTCAGCAGCTGCGCTGACACGCTGAGCGCCGACAACCCTTGGTAGGCGGCCTGTAAGTTCGTCGGCACGGCTAGCTTATACCCATTTAAAACGTACAGCTGGCCAGCTGAGATAGTAGCATAGGAGTCGAGCGCCGCGCCGTTTGGTATAAGCGAGGCGTAATTACTATTAACAACCTCTACGCTTGCCCCTGGTGGCGTCCAAGCCACTAAGACGCTGGGGTTGGCGACTACTCGCTTCGTTCCATTATCGATCAGATAAACTGTACCATCACCGGCCATTCGCATGAGATTACTGGCTTGTCCAGCGGCAAACAATCTATTAATGGTGGTCATCGAAACCGCCTGAGCCGCGCCGGGGTAGAAACTGCCATAACTACTCGGCACCAGGAACCGCGCTCCATTAAGCACTTGGTAAGTCGAACCATTCGAGCTGATATTAGTAGAGCTTAGTGTTGAACCAACGGCGTCATTCATCGAGTCAAAGAAGTTAGCTGACACCGAAGTATAGGTAGCCGTGTCACCCTCCCAAGCTTTTCGGACCGTGTCGCTAGCGAACGGACGTATAACTGTAGTTCCATTATTATTAGCACCGTCGACGGTGTAGGTGGCCGCACTGTTCGGATCTCTTACCGTGTAGGTGAGTTGGCCGCCATCAGCCGGCAGATAAAACAGCGCCGGTGGTACATTCGTGATTGGCCGTCCGCCAAAGTTCCAGGCGTTAAACATCGCCTGAGACATTACCCTGTAACGCTTCCCTCCGTCCATGAAGAAGACAGTTTGGTCACTGGTATTGAGGCGCGTCAAACGATCTAGTGGCGGTCCGCTAGGTATGGTACTTAGGTAGTTCGTCGGCATCGTAACTAACGGATAATCCTGCAATCCCCAAGCTATCTTGGTCGCTGGGTCAGGGATAGCTTGCTTAAGACCACCGAACAGCAGGTATTGGTTTTGGTTACTATCATTAGAGACCGCGATCGTAAAACTATCAATCTGAGTCGGCCCGAACCAGTCATTAAAGGTTCGCCAAAAGTTGCGGTTACCATAAGCACTACAGCTATCGCCCAGGCCATAGAGATTATTGAGTGCCGCTTGATTTGGTTGATATGGAGTGTAGTTATATAAAGCGGCGGTAGCCCGAGTCTGCGGTGTCACCACACTACTCCCACAACTAGAGTTATTGGCTTGGTAGGCTATCGCGCTCGCCCGTCCAATCGCATAATTAAATAACGAGGAATTCTGTGCATAACGCTTAAACTGATGGCCAGCATTGTAGACTTGATTGAAGAAGCCATAATATTGCGAATCGCATACTGCCGTATCCGGACAGCCGTAGCCTGTGGCACTGCGATACTGGACTGGTAATGGCCAATCGTCAGTCACTAGTGCCTGCTCCTTCTGCAGCAATACAATTAGTGATTGCGGATTGATACCGCAAGCTCTGGAGACGTTAAACACTATATCAGCTGCCGACTTAGTACCACCGCTGATGGCCCCACAATAGGCATCCGCGGTGACCGAACTAAATGATTGCGAATAATCCTTAAGACAGGTGTAGGGTGGCCCAGGCTCACCATTGGCAGCCGCCCACTGGGCTCGAGTCTGGCCACTAACGCCGTTTTTGGGTAGGGTTCCATTGGTGTCACAGACAGGGACTTTGGCTTTGAAAAAGTTCTGGATGTCACCCGTATTCATAGTGTTGGAATTAAAGAATATGGCATCATCGATAATTCTTGAAGCACTAAAATCACTGCCTGAGAGCGCGCTAGTCGGTTTCGGAGCAATCATCCCAAAGCACACAATCAGCAAGGCGGCTAACGCTGGGGCGGCAAAGAAACGCTTGGGAATATTCATCATCTTATTGTAACTTCATCGTCTGTAATTGAGAATCACCACTAGCTGTCGGTGAGTTATAGCTCACTTTTACTTGCCAGTCGCCTGTCGTCGAGAATTCTGATCGTGCTACCCTAAAAGGAGTACAGTCAGTTGTGCTGGCATTGGCGAAGGCACTAGATGTCTTGACTAGCCGAGCATCACCGTTCGTAAATGTCGCGGTACAATTGCCACCGTTTTCGTAGACACCACTAATATAGGCATTGACCGTTACTTGCTGATCTATTTGACTGGCATTCGTTATGAGCGGTACGACTTGCGTCTTGCCCGTTGCCGGCGAATCAGCTTTGGTCTGCGCTAGATTATCTTTCACCGCATCGGCTTGCTGCTTTTCTTGGTTGGTCGAAGGCGCATAATTGACGGGGTACGTCGGTTTGGCGGGCGAGACTGCTACCTTTTCCTCGTTGAAATGCCGATAAGCCGTAAAGCCACCGGCAGCAACCACCCCTAAGAGCAATATTAGTACTACATACTTTTTCGCCGAGAATGAATTTTGTGTCTGCATTTTTATTTTTTCACCGTTCTATAACTATAGCACTTTTATTCGTAAGCGCTATAGGCTGCGCCCACTTTGTAGCGTGATATTTCTCGCAGGCGATATGATAATTTAGCTAAGTTCACGAAGCAGAATCTTGTCAATCTTATCGTACATCGCTGTCCACTGGAATTCTGAAGCTTTGGTGGCGATGCGCTTGATTTCCTGCTTGGATTGCAGCCGCTGACAGGATGCATAAAGATTGTCAGAAATAGCAGATGGAGTAGTGTCGGTATACTGAAGCAAATCATTAAAATCAACCATTCTGGTATGGTATTCGTCGTTAACCACTGGTTGACAACCGCTAGCCAGCATTTCCAGAGGAAGTAACGACATGTTTGTGAAAGAAAGGACAAGCCCAGCAGCACAACGGTTATACAGCTCTCGGAGTCCTTCAACGGGCAGAATGCCCTGGTTGACATAAGGAAATGGAATTTGATAAGGAGTAATATCCCATCCCACAAAGTTAATAATATAATCAGGATGCTTGGTATGAAAATCTTGAAGCGCCAGCACTCCAAGCTCAAAGCCCCGGCGAGGAGTTACTGGTCGCGCGTAGAAGAGTACCTCTTTGCGAGGCTTAGGATTTAAAAGGCTATACTCCTGTAAGTCGACACCAAAATCGAGAGCGTCACAGGTCATGCCATACTCTTTGGTGATCTTTTCAGCTAGCCAACTTCCCAAAGTTAGGCCATGCAAGCCAAACTTATAGGTATTACTGGCAAGCGTGCTGTAGCTGCCCACAGGATCAAAAAAGGGCTCAAAGTCTTGGATGAAGTAAAACTTTTTTCCGTTGCCCCTATAGTTTACTACCGGATACGCTGTATGCCAGCTGGTTGCGAATATCGCATCACAGGCGGCCATATCTTGATCATTGTAGAATATCTCGGCATCAAGTTTAGGATAGTTCTTGAGATTAGTAACTATAGTCTCCATACTATATTGCTCAAGTGGATCATAAAAGTAAATTCTACAGGTATTACCTGTCGTCTCCAGGTGTTTTACGAAACGGAAAATATCGGCGTGGCCTCCCGATACTGGTCCCATGGGTGGGACCACCCAATTGAAAGTGTACGGCGGCACGGAGGGCCTATTAACTTCTGCTTGTTTGTCGTTGATAGTCGCTGTCAGTAAGTCTTGTTCAAAAACAGGCCACAAAACCTTAAGCGACTTAGCGTCGCCACGCATGGCTCGCACCTCTGCTTCCCAGGCCTCGTTTCTGGCCTTCAGCGCTTCAACTGTAGCGGTTAAATTTTGTATTATATTTGCTTGTTCAACCACCTGAGCATGCAAGCGATTTTTGCGAGCGACATAGTCCCCAACGACTGGTGCTCGCTTAGCTAGAGAATACAATTTTCGCTTAGGAACTTTCATACGTTTAGTCTTTATCCCATTTGCTGGCGAGATTGAAACCGCCGTTGTGAACTGGTGAATTTTCAATAATTCGCATCACTGGCGTTGGCGCACCATAGCTGGCATCCAGTATGTCGATCAACTCGGGAGTTTCGGCCGATGGCCACTCACAGTAGCCGTAAAGTGCAGTATTGACCCGATAGTTGCCCTCGTCCAGCTGACCCGGCTGGATCGTGCAAGTCACTTCATGCTCGCCCTTACCCGGTAAGTAGTGCGGGAGGTCGACGGTGGTGTTGATGCCGGCCACATATCGACCTTTATCGTCAACGAAAAATAAGTTGAATTGTATTTCTTGAGGCTGACGAACGTTAAACCTAATAACTGCCTCAACCTGATCCCTGAGGGTGAACCGTTCTTGCGCTTTGCCGTGAGAGAAAAGCTTTATACTTTTGATTTGGACGGTTGGATTTTTAGGACGAGCCGACTGTTGGTCGCCGGACTTCTCTTCGCTAGTGGTCTTGGCATTTGCCACCTCGTAACGAAGCGCTACTTCTCTGGGCTTACCAATCATCAAGAGTTCAGCATCCTGGATCATCATGGCGCGGTCACAGTACTGCTGAACTGCGCTCATATCGTGCGTCACAAATATGACAGTTTTACCCTGCTTTTTTATCTCATTAAATTTTACAAAACATTTGCGTTGAAAATTAGCATCGCCAACAGCCAGGACTTCATCAATTAGCAATATGTCATTGTGCGCTTGCATGGCGATTGAAAAGGCTAAACGGACCTGCATACCTGATGAATAGTTTTTAAGCTTTTGATCCATAAAGCGCTCCAGCTCGGCGAATTCGACAATCTCTTCATACTTTGCTTCGACTTCTTTACGCGTCAGGCCCAGAATGGCGCCATTCAAATAAACATTTTCACGACCGGTAAGTTCAGGATTGAAGCCAATACCCAATTCGATAAATGGTGTCAGCGTACCGTTGACAGTTATTGATCCTTTGGTCGGCTGGTAGATACCGCCGATGAGCTTCAGTAGGGTACTCTTACCCGAGCCGTTGCGTCCGACAATACCGAAAAACTCGCCGCGCTTTACCTCAAAATCAATATTTTTTAAAGCGTGCATGTGCTCGTAACTGGGTTTACTGAAATGCAGCACCAATTCCTTTATCGAGTTTTTGCGCTCGTGCGGCAATAAAAAGTCCTTGGACAAGCCTTTGACCGATAGGGCAATGTCATCTTTTTCTGGCATACTATAGCTCCTCGGCAAAATATTTAGAGCGCTTACGGAAATAATATGCCCCTATAATCAAAACTATGGTCACCGCTAGCACTGGCAAAAAGCGACCCAATTGACTATTGAAGACTAGCTTAGTCGTCAATGTTTCGGGAGTAATCATTACTGAGCGAATATCCTGAAAAATTTGGGCCAAAGGATTTAGGCTCAGTATTTTGGCTAAGTGGTGAGGTACAATTTTAAAATCATAAATCAATGGTGTTGCGTAGAACATTACCTGCAGGACCACATCCCAGATGTGGCTTATGTCCCGGAAACGCACGAACAGCGTTGATAGAATGAAAGCAATACCTAAACACAGGACAACCAGCTCGGCGATTAGCGGCAATGCTACCAAAATAACCGGCCTGATAGCCACATGACCGATAGCCATAAAGACGAACACTACAACCATGTTTAGACAAAATGTCACAAATGCTGAAATGGTCGTACTCAGCACGATGGTGTACTTGGGAATACTAACCTTTCGAACCAAATCACCGCGGCCGGTAATAGCATTCATGCCGGCAGATGTAGACTCGACAAAGAACTGCCATAACACCAGGCCCAGTAAAAGGTACTGCGGATAATGCGGCACGTTGTTACCTAGTCTAATAACGTGCGTAAAGACAACGTAGAGTACGCCAAACAAAAACAGCGGACGCAGCAAAGACCATAGGTAGCCCAACACTGAGCCTTGATAGCGCAACTTAAAATCACTAGAGACAAGTTCCCGAATTAGGCTTTGATTGCTTGGTTTTAGGACACGACCAATGGCATTCATCATTTCGCTATATCCTTATAGAAAGCCTCTGAGATGTCCATGATGATTGGCCACTGAAATTTTTTGGCGGTTTTTATGCCTTGTGCTGAGAGTTTTTTTCGAAGTGCCAGGTCGGCCATAAGGGTAGCTATCGCCTGACTCAGCCCCACTTCGTCGTCATGCTCAACCATCAGACAGTTCTTATCCTTGAAACAGAAGTCGCGGTTACCGTGCGAGTCGGTACAGATCACCGGACAACCGGCGGCCATAGCTTCCAGTAGGGGCAGGCAGAAACCTTCATGCCGCGAGGTTTGCACAAAAACTGCTGCTTGATTGTAAAGCTCGTTCACCTCTTCATTTGAAGGCTTGGTTACATATTCGACGCGCTCGTCCAGCCGAGCCATTTCGGGTTCACCGCCATAGAGCAACAGCTCAGGACGAGACTCACCGAGTAGCTTCCAGCCATTAAGAGTCATGTTAAAGTTCTTCTGGAAGAACGTTCGGCCCACCGCCAACAGCACGTTATCCCGTCGCTTGATGTTTGCCAATGGCTTGTATAGCTCATCATCGTAGCCGCAGGGCAACAGCGAGGCTGTCAGGCCGATTGCCCGCAATTCATCGAGGTTAAAACTGGAGATAGTCAGATTACGAAACTCTTTACGATAACAGGATACGACCGCCGATTGAGCGACTATGTCATCAGGATAGAACCAGCTCTCAAACTCCTGCACGAAATAGACTGCTCTACCCTTGATCAATGAGGCCAGCCACACTGGAAAAGCCGTCTCCCACCAGGTGGCGATTTTAATGGCTTCTACGGGCGTAAGAGCGGCAGTCAGGCGGTCATAATTCTTAAAAGTCTTAATCTTTACATCATCGTTAACCGGCCAAGCTGGCTGGCTGCGGTCAAGACCCCAGATCTCTACGGAGAAGCCGCGATCCGACAACCTATTAGCTTGTTCAAAAACATTTTTAATACCGCCACTGAAGCCGAACGATTGCAGTACAAAGATCAGCCGAACCTTGCCACTAGCATCGCGTACATTGCGGTCCTCGAACCACGACGCCCATTTTTCCCAGAAGTAAGCGACTGATTGCTTCTCCTTGGCACTAATTGTGGTGTTCTTGGGACGACTGGCCGATTCGACATGCGTTAAGGTGGCAGCTGGGAAATAGAGTGAGCGATAGTTGGCATTCCAGCCACGAAGACACCAGTCCATATCTTCGAAGGCAAACTGAAAATTCTCGTCAAGGAGGCCAACATAGTTTAAGAACTCCCGTTTGACATACATACAGGCACCGGTGACGCCAATACAATAATGCGGAATGTTTGCAGGGCCGTAGTTGCTATCTTGAAAGCGATAATAGTGGTCGAAGAATTCTGGCACCTCAGTGTTGCGGAAGCTACCGGCACTTTGAATGCGACCATCGGGGTAGAGCAGTTTTGGGCCAACTATGCCGACATCGGTACCGAATTCATAGGCACCGTACTGCAAGGCTTCGAGCCAACCAGCATGAGCGATAGTGTCGCTGTTAAGGAGTACGACGTCATAACGCTTGTCAGCAGCCTTAAGGCCAGTATTAACGGCTTTAGCAAAGCCGCCATTTTGGTCGCGATAGATGATGCTTACTTGCTCATCTTCTAGCTTCTTTAGGTAATCACGGCTTTCGGGCTGGCAATAATCATCTACGATAATAACTTTCACATACTTCGGGTCGGTCGTAGCTTTGATGCTGGCGATGCAATCTGTGATCAATTGCTCATCATTGTAGCTTGGTATGACCAGGGTGATCATTTTGGCTTCCTGCTTATACCATGAGGCAATGGTAAGCGTCTCAACGCCACTTACCAGACCATTTGGAAAGGCCAAATTGTTGCCGTGGTGGCGATCAATACCAACAATTTCCTGCTTGATGCGCCGGATAAGTGGCTTAACGCCATTTTTTTTAACGAATGTAGCTGAACCTCGAGCATAATGGCCCGGGCCCTTACCCTTATACTGCAGATCGCCACTAGCTATTTTGTGAACGCCCTTTTTGGCGACCCTCTTAAGAATACGAATTTTATGTTTCATAATATGCATACAATTATACCACGCCTCTTGAGGCAGTGAGGGGGTTAAGTTACAACCGACTGTTATAATGATAGCTATGGTTATGAAAAACATCCTTATTACCGGCGCCAATGGCTTTGTGGGCCAGCATTTAGCGGCAGAGCTTGCTGACCACGACTACACTGTAGTCGGCATTGGCGGCCAGCAAGGTGCTAGCGAGCAATCTCCGCATTTATCGAGCTACCGCGTAATCGAGCTCAATGATCGGGCAGCGGTTGAGACTATCGATTTCAGCGGTATTGACGGTATCATTCATCTAGCAGGCTTAGCAGCCGTCGGACCATCATTTGACAATCCAATGCTCTACCTTACGGTCAATGTTGGTCTGCAGGTAAACCTCTTCGAAGCAGCTCTTAAGCAACATGCCAGCCCACGTTTTCTGATAATTAGTAGTGGGGCGCTATACGACCCCACGACCGACTTGCCGCTGACCGAGAACTCGGCAGTCATCCCCAGCTCACCCTATGCCGTTAGTAAACTCGGGCAAGAGCAGATGGCTCAGTACTACGCCGGCCGTGGCTTTCAATGCATTATCGCTCGGCCGTTTAATCACATTGGGCCGGGGCAAGGCCCCGGATTCATAGTGCCAGACTTTGCCGAACAGCTTATCAACATCGAACGCGGTGAGGCCACTACCATGTCGGTTGGCAATCTGGACGCCAAGCGCGACTATACTGATGTTCGCGATATCGCCCGAGCCTACCGCCTACTCTTGGAGTCCGGCCAGCCGGGTGAGCTCTATAATATCTGTACTGGCACATCTCGCAGTGGCCATGAAATCCTTGAAGCCCTCCAGCAAGCCAGCGGCATTACTGCCAGGGTTGAGCAGGATTCCGCCAAAATGCGGCCGGCCGACAACCCTGTTATCTACGGTTCTCATGAAAAATTAACCACCGATACCGCCTGGGAGCCGAACATCAGTTTTGACCAGACCATGGCCGATGTCATTGCTGACTGGCGCGCCAAAAACTAAGCGACTAACTCGCCGTCAGTCTCAATCTTGAGGTCATTCTCAACCATCAGCTTGACCAGACCAGGGAAATCCACCTTACGCTTCCATCCCAACACCGTTTCGGCTTTTCCGGGATTGCCAAGCAAAATATCAACCTCGGCCGGACGCAAAAATGCTGGATTCTGCTTGACGTAAGGTTTCCAGTCATCAATGCCAACTTCCTTAAACGCCAGCTCCAAAAATTCTTCGATAGAGTGAGTCTCACCGGTGGCCAATACGTAGTCACCCGGCTCGTCCTGCTGTAGCATCCGCCACATACCTTCAACATAGTCACCGGCGTAGCCCCAGTCGCGCTTAGAATCGAGGTTACCGAGCTCAATGTGATCCTGCTTGCCCAGCTTAATGCGCGCAACAGCATTGCTGATCTTACGAGTCACGAACTCGAGCCCACGGCGGTCTCCCTCGTGGTTGAAAAGAATGCCGCAGCTGGCATGCATATCGTAACTTTCGCGGTAGTTACGGGTGATCCAGTGTCCATACAGCTTGGCAACACCGTAGGGGCTGCGGGGATGGAAGAGCGCATCTTCATCGTAGCCAGCACCAGGGCGGTTATAGTCCAAGCCGCCAAACATCTCGGAGGTTGAGGCCTGATAGAAGCGGATTTTCTTGTCGCTACCGCTCAGGCGGATGGCCTCAAGCATATTGAGAACGCCTTTACCGGTCACGTCTGCTGTCAGCTGGGGATCTTTGAATGAATAACCAACATGACTAATCGCACCGAGGTTGTAGACTTCATCGGGCTGCGCTAGTTGGATAGCCCGGATCAGCGAGCTCTGGTCGGTAAGATCAGCTTCAATGAGCTTGACATAGGGCTGCTCCCGCTCGACACGAACACGCTTCGGATTTTGCTGACCTCTGATAATCCCATAGACTTCGTAGCCTTTGGAGTGTAGTAGTTCAGCTAAGTGGTAGCCGTCCTGGCCAGTAATACCTGTAATAAGTGCGCTTTTTGCCATTTCCCCTCAATTCCTTTAGTTATCTGCTCGTTATACAGCTGCTTTACTTAAGCGATGAATCGTTCTGTTAGTATATCACCGAAACTACTAGCCTTTAAGCCCTATCTCCCTTGAAATGCCCCGTCCTAGTAGTCATAAACTTATCGGCGCGTTACTATTAGGATTATGTCTAACATCACCATTGACGCCCGCGAGCTGCGCACCAGTACTGGCCGCTACGTCGAGCGTTTGCTACATTATCTGCAGCAACTGGAATCTGAGCATGAATTTACAGTGCTACTCAAGCCAGGGGACATGGCAGGGTGGTCACCGAGCGATCCAAGATTTACAGCCGTAGCATGTCCGCACAAGGAGTTCACATTTGACGAACAAACTGGCTATTTGCACCAACTGAACAAAATACGAACTGACTTAGTACATTTTACATTGCCACAACAGCCAGTTTTATATCGGGGTAAGACTGTAACCACGATTCATGACCTAACGACACTACGTTTCACAAACCCAGACAAGCAACCAATGGTTTTCAAGTTAAAACAGCAGGTTTATAAATACGTTGTGAAGCGTGCAGTGCGCAAATCAGTCGCTGTAATTGCAATCTCCGAATTTACCAAGTCTGATCTAGTCGACTTTAGCCGTATCGACGGCTCAAAGGTCACCGTCACCCTGGAAGCAGCTGATGTAATTTCTACCCCCCCTACTCCCCTAGTAGATTTGCAAAAAAAGCAATTTATTATGTACATAGGTCGGCCGACACCACACAAAAATCTGGAGCGTTTAATACAGGCCCATGCCCTGCTCCGCTCCCAGCACCCAGACCTAATACTAGTGCTAGCTGGCAAAAAAGATGCTAACTACCAAAGGATTGAAGCCAGCATTCCAGCCAAGCAACGCCCCTACGTATACTTCACCGATTTTGTCACTGAAGGCCAGTTGCGGTGGCTCTATGAGCATTGTGCCGCTTACGTCTTCCCTTCTCTGGCAGAGGGATTTGGCCTGCCCGGGCTAGAGGCTATGATGCACGGCGCCCCGGTGGTCAGCAGCAATGCTACTTGCCTGCCCGAAGTGCATGGTGATGGCGCCCACTACTTCGACCCGCTGGACACGGCGGCCATGGCAGATGCTATCAGTGCGGTGCTGACAGACCAGGCTTTGCGCCAGAAGTTGATTACGGCCGGCGCAGCCCAAGCCGCTAAATACTCTTGGCGGCGTATGGCCGAGCAGACGCTGGCCATCTACGATCGCGTCCTGGCCGACTAACGATTTCCAGACCAACGAAGGACAATGTGGCGGTCACGACCCTCACCAGCCGACTCGCTGGTCAGGCCATACTCCGCAGCCAGCTGATGTACAACTCGTCTGTCGGCAGCGTTCATCGGGTCAAGATCCATTGCTTCGCCACTGTCTTTGACTTGCTTCATCCAGTCTTCAGCCGTTTCGCGCAGGCGGTCAGCCCGCTGTTTCTTGTAGTCGGCGACATCGACGTTAACGCGGCTATACTGATAATCATTATTCTTGAGCGCCGTGCTGGTCAGGTACTGCAGCGAGCGCATGTTGTCACCGCGCTGACCGATCAAAAAACCGTTGAGATGGGTGCTGGGCACGTGCAGCTGGATGACTTCCCCGTCACTGCTGCCATCGACATCGGTATTGAGCCCGAAGAACGACAGCAAATCTTCCAGATATTTCTTGCCATAGATGATGGCTTCATCTATTGAGTCGTTCATTTTTTCTTAGCCTTTTTGCTAGTCTTTTTGGATTTGGCTTTGGTGTTTGGCTTGGCTGCCGCAGTGCGCCTGGCTCCGACGATCTCAGCTTCCGGGATGGCCGCCACATCCTTGGTGGATTTGCCGTCAGCCAGGGTTTCCAGTTCGGATTCATCGCGCCGCAGCACCAGGCTCTGCTGGATGTAAGCAACCACGCCACCGACAAGCCAGTACAAGCTCAGCGCTGAAGCCAGCTTGACGGTAAACAGGAAAATGAAGACCGGCAGCAAGAAACGCGTACTGCGGCCGACGGCGGCATTGACCTCTGACTGGTCGGCCTGCTTGCCGTCGCCGGCTTCCTTGAGGATAGACCGCAGTGAGCGCTGATCGTTGCTAGTCGGCATCAGCTGCTTGCTCTGGTAGAACTGGGCAATGGCACTACCCAGGACGATCAGCATGGCCGGGATGTAGACACCGCCAGCCGGGTTAATGGCGCTGCGCGACAGGTCAACGATGCCGAAGAGCGTGTTGTCGAACAGATGAATATTGTGGGCCAGCTGCTGTATCCACGGCAGGTGCTGCAGCGCCGGGTAAGCGAAGGTTACCAACGCGTGCGGATCATCAATAACCTTGCGCAGGCCGCTGTAAAGGCCGATCAGAATGACCAGCTGGACAAACAAAATCGGCAACGTGCCGACCGGATTGATGCCGCGCTCCTTGTAGAGCTCCATCAGCATGGTCGACTCCCTGGCCCGGTCGCCTTTGGTGGCAGCTTTGATCCGCTTCAGCTCCGGCTGGAGCTTGCGCATGGCCGAGGCCTGATGCAGCTGCTTCTTGACCAGTGGCCAGAGCAGCAAGCGGATGACAATCGTGAAGATAATCAGGCTCAAGCCGAAGTTATGGCCAGGCAGCACGGCATAAATGAGCACTAACAGATTGAAGATAGGCTGGACTATTAACGTCGTAAACATGGCGGTTGAGCGCTCCTCTTTATATGTACTATATCATGCTGAGCGCTGTTGGCAGTAGGCCGGATAGCTACAAATTGATGGCGCGGTGTAGCAGATCATGGACACCCGCCTTTAGTCGGGCTGACTCAAGGCTGGCCAGCTGATCGCTGTAGACGATAAACACCAGTTCACTACCCATCAGCGGCTGGCTATCGAACTGGCGAACCAGCTCGTAGATCCGGCGGCGGATGCGGTTGCGGACCACGGCTGACTTGCTGACCTTCTTGCTAACCACCACAGCCGCCCTGAACGGCCGCTGGCCAGTGCCCGGCACGTACTTTAGGCTTATCAGGCTGCCGCGCAGCGTGCTGCCACGGCGGTAGACCGAATCAACCTTATTGTGACCGTGAAAACGGTTTTTTTGAGCAATCATCTACTTATTTATGACGACAGTTTGGTGCGGCCCTTGAGGCGGCGGCGGGCTAAGACGTTGCGGCCGGCCTTGGTGGCCATGCGCTTCAGGAAGCCGTGCTCACGGGAGCGGCTGCGCTTTTTAGGCTGAAAAGTTCGTTTTGGCATTATAAATCCTTATCTGTATCTCGGCTACTATATCTGTTATTAGCCTGTTTGTAAAGGCTCAGACCGGCTGCAGGTCAGCCGACTGGCTGGTTTCAGTAGTCTTTAAATCAAGTTGTACCGTTATTTGTACAGTCTATTGTACAAGTCAAAACCACTAGGTGCTAAATCGACGTCGGGGGGCAATCGTTCAGCAACCTAGGTAAAATTGACAATATTTACCCGCAGGTTTTTGCTACTTGTCCACGCTTGCGCAACTATTGTCCACAGATTAACAGATGGCTCTTGCGTGTGTGTATAAGTCATCTCTTGGACAAAAGCTTTTCGGGCAGCAGCCGATTATTTTCATTGGTATGTGGAAAACTTCAGCCGACTAGCCTATAGTAGGGTTACTAAGGAGCGGTATGCAAAAGGATAGTTTGTGGCAGGCAGTGCTCGGTGAGATAGAACTTGGTCTTTCGCGTGGCAACTTCGTGACCTGGTTCAAAAGCACCTGCCTGCTCACGCATGACGGTGGTGTTATCGCTATCGGCGTCACCAATATCTTTGTCAAGCAACAGCTCGAGAAAAAGTATAATGACCTGATCATCGCCACCTTAGCCAAGAACGGCGTCAGCGTTGATACTATCGAATACAAAATCTCGACGTTAGCCGTCTCACCTCCTAAAGCCACCAATGACCAGGCTGTCCTGGGTCAACAACAGGCACCACCCACCGAGCCGGTCTCGTCGAGCCATAGTCAGGATGGTGTCGTCGCCCGCACGCCGGCCAGCAATCAGCCCGGTAACAGCTTCACCCACTCCTACCGTCAGGGTATCAATGAGCGCTACACCTTTGACAACTTCATCGTCGGCTCCAGCAATGAGCTGGCCTTTGCCGCCTGCCAGGCCATCACCCAGCAGCCCGGCACCAAATATAATCCTCTGTTCCTCTACGGTGGCGTTGGTATTGGCAAAACCCACCTCATGCAGGCCGTCGGCAACTCCATCGCCGCCCGCAACAAGAATGCCAAGGTCTTGTATATCTCCACCGAACAGTTCGTCCAGGAGTTCGTCGATGCCCTGCGCTTCCGCAAGACTGCCGACTTCGCCAGCTACTACCGCACGGCCGATGTGCTAATCGTCGACGACGTCCAGTTCATCGCCGGCAAAGAAAAGATGCAGGAGGAGTTCTTTCATACCTTCAACGCCCTGCACCAGGCCAACAAGCAGATTATCATCAGCTCCGACAAGCCACCCAAGGACATCCCGACGCTGGAAGACCGCTTGCAGTCGCGCTTTGCCTGGGGCATGACCATCGACATGCAGATCCCGGACTTTGAGACCCGTTGCGCCATTGTCCAGACCAAGGCCAGCAATCACAACATGGTCCTGCCCATCGATGTCGTCGAGCACCTGGCCAACAATATCAAGACTAACATCCGCGAACTGGAGGGCGCCCTCAACCAGTTGCTGGCTTTCTGTGAGATGCGTGGCTTGGAGCCTACCCTGACTATTGCCACCAGCCTGCTCAGCGTCAGCAAGGCCCGGCCCAAACACCTCAGCGCCAAACAGATCATTGAGCGCACCGCCCGCCACTTCCAGATCCCCATGGATGATATTCTCGGGCCCAAGCGCGATAAAGACATCGTCGTTCCCCGCCAGATCGCCATGTACATGCTGCGTAGCGAGCTACATCTTAGTTTTCCCAAGATTGCCCGCGAGCTCGGCCGCAAAGACCATACCACGGCTATCCACTCGGTCGATAAAATTGAAAAAGAGTCACGCCTCGACGCTTCGATGCGCTTGGCGATATCCGAGATCAAGGAGCATCTCTATGCGTAGCTGTGGGAAAAGCGTGCACAAATTTTGTACAAACTGTGTGCAGTCCCGGGCTTTGTACCCTGCCGGTAGGCAGCTGAGTGGGGGCCGTGTGCACAACCCTAGTCAGAAAGCCCTGGTTTACACACTGCTTATACCTAGGGTTTTGCACCGTATTATTGAGCATATCCTATCTGTTACAGGTTCAGTTATGCCCACTATCCACACCACCTATAAAGAGAACAACAAATCTAAAATACTTAATTCATACTTATTATATAAAGGAGCCTCGCTATGAAATTACAAGTCACTCAAGAGAATCTAAACCGGGCTTTAAACGCCGTCGCCCGCGTAGCTAACACCCGCGGCACGCTGCCTATACTGGCGAATGTACTACTAAAAACTTCCAGTAACCGGCTCAGTATTTCAGCCACCAACCTGGATATTGCCATCACTCATTTTACTGGCGCTAAAGTCACAGAGGAAGGCTCGATCACCGTCCCGGCCCGCCTGATGCAAGACTTTGTCAGCAGTCTACCTGACGGTGTGATTAATCTGGAACTGGAAGATAGTAAACTCCATGTTACCACCGACCAGTATCAATCGGTGGTTAACGGCATTATGGCCGACGACTTCCCGGTCATGCCGGCCATTACCACCGGCAAAAGCTGGACCATAGGCAGCGCCCCCTTTAAAAAGGCTTTACAGCAAGTGGTGTTCGCGGCTTCCAACGACGAAACCCGGCCGGTACTGACAGCGGTGCTCCTCCAGACCATTGACAATTTTCTATACATGGCGGCCACCGATAGCTACCGTCTGGCAGAAAAGAAACTCGCTAAAAATACCGAAGATGTGCACCTATTGATCCCGGCCTCTGCCCTACAGGACCTGTTGCGAGTGCTGGGTGACGCCGATACGCCGATAGAAGTCACCCACGATGATCAGCAGGTTTTATTCAAGGTTGGCGACATCGAACTGGTCACGCGGCTGGTCGACGGTACATACCCGGACTACCGCAAGCTCATCCCCGGCGCTTTTGATACCTCAGCCACGCTCAAGCGGACTGATCTGATAAATGTCACCAAAGTCTCCAGCCTGTTCGCCCGCGAAAGTGCCGGTAGCGTAACCTTAGAAGTCGATGAGACCAAACAAGAGCTCAGTATCCGCTCGGTCGCCTCGCAGCTCGGTGCCAACACCGCTACTTCCGAAGCCAAAGTTCGCGGTAGTGGCAGCATCACGCTAAACTCACGCTACTTACTGGACGCCCTGAGCGCCCTGCCGGCCACCGAGACCGTGAGCTTCGGCTTTAACGGTAAGCTCGAGCCTACGCTGCTGACAGATGCTTCTAACGGCGATTATCAGCACGTTATCATGCCGCTGAAAAGCTAGATTGTGATGATAGTTCTCAGGAAATGTAACATTGCTGTTACATCGGGTATATTTAATAGATGACCGAAGCTGATTTAGACGACATGACGCCTGAAGAAACGCAGGCTTATAATATCGCGCTGGTGAAGGCGGAGCTGGCAGCAGCTCCTATAGCCGCCATGCAACACCACCACCTGTTCCAGACGGAACAGCAGATTCTAATAGCCCTGGTAGATGCCCGTCAGCGGCGAAGAATGACCCAGGCCGAGCTAGCGTCGGCTGTTGGCTGCACACGAACAACTATTAGCCGGATCGAGTGTGGTGCGGCTCAGCCGAATATAAAACTGCTCTTAGGAATCGCCGATGCCCTGGGGTTGGGAGTTGCGTTACTGGCCAAGCCCGGCCCAGAAAAGCAAACAGGCTAAACCATAACGCGATGTAACAGCAATGTTACATTACCTGAGAGAAAACCAGGAGCCTATACCAGTTATTTTCGGCCGTCAATCAGCCTGAGGCCCGGTATATCCATTGCCAGAATCTTCGCATCGCAGGTTAGGAAAGGTAGTCGTTCGGCAACCGCCTGGCCAATGAGTAATAAATCAAACGGATCCTTGTGATTGGTTTGAGTGGTGGTAGGCAAAAATTGAAAATGATCGGTGTGAACAGGTAGTAATCTGGCACCCCCGCCGGTTAGCTGTATTTCCATTGTCTCCATATCAAATTCTTTTAATCCGCCTTTTCGCTGTTTGATACTAACTTCAAAAAAACTTACTACGGACACATAGTATTCGCTTAACGCTTGCAGGACGAGATGCTGTGAGTTTTTTCCTAACCTGCCGGTCATGCCTGCAGCTACCCAAAGCATGACATGGGTGTCAATGAGCACTGGGAAATATTTCCGAATCTTCGAAATCTTGCAGGATTTCTTCATCAAGTTTGTCCAGATCAGTATCTATTCCATCGAGGAAGATTTCACCGCGCATACAACCCCATATCGACGTGCCAGGCTTGGGTTTGGGAATGACGGTCATAATGACTTCGGCTTCGCCGCGGGCTCCGATGTAGACTGGTTCCCCGGCTTTGGCCTGCTGAATATATTTGCTGAGATTAGCTTTGGCTTCGTGTATCGGAATAGCTTTCATAACCCGAGTCTATCAGATCATCATGACTAAGTCAACTAAATCATAATAGCTATGCGGTACAATAGAGTGATGATCACCGACCTGAGGTTGCAGCATTTTCGTTCCTATGATGACCAGTTATTCGAGCTGGGGCCGGGCGTGAATATTGTCGTCGGTCCGAACGCCAGCGGCAAGACCAATCTGCTGGAAGCGGTACTGGTGCTGGCCCGCGGCAATTCTTATAGAGTAGCTGATAGCGAGCTGGTGCAGTTCGACCAGGATTGGGCCCGGCTGGACGCCAACCTGGCGAGCGGCAGCAGCCGAACCGTCAAATTCACACCGCTGCAAAAGCCGGCCAAAACCTACGAGCTGGAGGGCAAAGCCTATCAACGCCTTAGTCTGCAGCACAGTCTGCCGGTGGTGCTGTTTGAGCCCAATCACCTGCGCCTGCTGACTGGCTCGCCGGAGAGCCGCCGGAACTACTTGGATGATATATTAGAGCAGACCCAGCCCAACTACGGATCGATGCTGCGCCACTATCGCCGGGCGCTGGCCCAGCGCAATGCTCTGCTGAAGTCCGGCCGGGGCCGTGACCAGTTCTTCGTCTGGAACATCCGGCTGAGCGAACTCGGCGGCCACATAGTGAAGTCGCGGGCCACCCTGGTCGATACCATTGCCCGGTCAGTCGAGCAGCTATACCGGGACATTTCACGCAGCGCGACCAAGATCGGCATACACTACCAGACCGGGCTCAAGCTGAATAACTACGAGAGCCAGCTGCTGCACAATCTAGAAGCAAACCTGGACAAAGACGTGCTCCGGGGTTTCACATCGGTCGGTCCGCACCGCGAAGACTTCCAAGTGCTTTTCAATGGCCGGGTGGCTGGCGAGACTGCCTCGCGCGGTGAATCCCGTACACTGGTGCTGGCACTAAAAATTATTGAGCTGCAACTGCTGGAGCAAGCCCGTGGCACTACGCCCCTGCTGCTGCTCGACGACGTCTTCAGCGAGCTCGACGGTGCCCGCCGCCGAGCGTTGACCGAACATCTCAACCGCTACCAGACTTTTATCACCACCACCGACGCCGATGTGGTGGTTCAGCACTTTACTGAGAGCTGCCATATTATCCCGCTGGGCGGCTAACTACTGTCAATCATTCTGTTTGTTGATCAACGGGCTGATCATCCACTAACCACTGCGAATTCTGTTCCACTAAAGTCAGGACAGTCGGACTTTGTTGCCCCACACTAGCCCAGCCATAGGGTAGCGAGCCAGGAGTAACGGCAATACCATTACTAGTAACGACATTGTCATATACAGCGCATTGTATTTTTACAGATGTACTTGTCTTTAGATTGGGCTCGGTGCCCACCCAGATGCAGTCATTCACGACTGCGGCTACCCGATAGTTGTTCTCATGGGCCACCGAGTATGAATAGGAGCTACTGCCTGTCGAACTGTCACTGGTTGGCTGGAGGCGACGATACCATTCGGAGGTACTAATGGGCTTAACCAACTTTACCCAGCTGGTAGGTGATGATTGGTCTGCTCCAATAGCGTTTTCATGGGCTTTAATGTAGGTGGCGGCGGTGGTGATGATATTGAGCGGAAGCCCGTTAACTGAAAGTGCTGTTTTCTTTGAACTGCCGGCCAAGCTAAACAAGCCACCTAATAGCAGCAAGCCAACAAAGATAGCGCAACCAATGACAAGACGCTTTTTCATGAAGGGATCAATATTCATGGGGTTCCCTTCGGGACCTGGATATGCAGATGGGTGCAGCTGTCGGCAAACTCTATGAAGCCAGTCGGCAGGTCGGCTGGCGTTCCGGGGCAAGTTTTCTGCCCAAAGCCAGTGCCCTGAGGCAGAACTGTGATACCAATTTTGATTAATGCTAGAGCGCCATCGTCACGGCCGACCAGATGTCTTTTATCTAAGATATTAATGTCTACGGCGTCACCCAGCGTATGTGTGTCACCGGAGTTATGCTGAGTTGTAAAGGAACTAATGTTTACTATGTGGGTTTGGGCAACCGTAAGAATAAACTTCAATAAAGTTACGCTTACATCTGTTGAGCCAGGGTTTGGCGCTGTATCTGCTTGATTGCCAGCCGCCAAATCCTGGAAGGGTTTGATAACGATACCATTAGGGCCGTAATCGTAAGTAATGTTATGATTGGCCAGAATTTGTTTAGCGAGATCATGCTCATCGCCACTAAAGTTAATGGAACCGGTGGCGCAGGAGTCGGCGACGTTACCACTACCCGACCCGCTGCTGGCCACCACTGTGAAAGAGATGGGTAACGGAATGGCCGGCGCAGAGTCATAATACAGATTTAAAAAGTTCTGCGCTGCTGATAATTGAGCATGGTAGTTAGCTCCAGTTGGGTCGCCTGATGCTTGGACTTCTTGGGCAACAATCCAGGGCTCTTTTGATTGCCAATCTGCGTGGTTCTGTAGACCTTTGCTAAGTGCGGATGGGGCTTTGGACCCTGGGGGGCTGCCAAAAAAGGCCTCAGCATTATACATCGGGTTCATTAACTGGTTTACCGCATCAGCATTAGTTTTATCTGTTGATATGGTGCTCCAATCAGTGCTGATACGCTGTTGGAAAACCCCCAATGAATCGTGATCTTTTCCATCACCCTGTTTGTTTGGATTTGATTCTGACAAAGGCACATTTTGGTTTGCTAATACTCTAAGCCCCGACTCATCTAATCCCACCATAAGTCCGATTAAAGCCCCAGGTTTACCCAAATTTTCAGTTTTAGCTATACCAATAACGATCTTTGCATTAGCTATTTGTATCTCACTTGGCGAAGCTGTCGATACAGCCACTGATGATCCGTTAGCATCACAGCTATTTATAGCAGTGTCGTCAGTATTATAGTAATACACGCCACTGCGGAGGGCACCTATTTGGGCCTGCGATAAAGCTGCCAGCGCTGGCGCTGGATGTAAAACAGATAGCATAGTGAGGCTTATGGCAAGTTTTTGTAAGGTGTGTCGTAGTCTCATGCTAATTGCCCGTTGGTGACCAGTGCCAGCTTTCGGCTGGATAATTTTTAATACCATAGGTGCCGGCGTTCTGTGTTAACCAATCAAACCACACGTCACCCTTGCTAATAGTCTCAAAGCTTGAAGTGCCAAAATCAATCGCCAGCCCCATTTGATGGTTGGAAGTCCCTGGCTTAGCAACTTTTGCATAGGAGCTGCCGCTAGAGCAGCCGGCGTTTTTGCCACAAACGACTTGCTGGTGCGCCATGGAGCGGAAGCTGCTAACGGCGTACATAGTAGTGCCGCCCTTGGCCGCAGCTTGGATAAGGTGCAGATATTGCTCTGAGACGCGGGAATTAACTAACGCTCGGCCATCAGCTCCAGAAATGCCGCTGTCACCGCTCTCCGGCGAGCTGCTCTTAAGCCCCGGTAAAGCACATAAACGAATGTTGACAGGATTTCCAGCGTGGTAGCCGGTCTGGATGCCGACATCAGTGGTGCCATCGGCGCAGGCAACACTACTGGAATCGTCATACAATGTGCCCGCATCAGCCACATCACCAGCAGTGCCATCGTCTTCACCATCATTAGATATACTACTTGACGAGGCATTTCCAAACCCAAGCTCATTACAGGCATCATCAGCCCCAGCGAGACAGGCCATTGGCTCGTATGTAGCATTATCAAAGATAAACATGCGCACGACTAGCCAGTTCTCATCGCTCTTATCAGCACACCTGTTTTTTTCACTATCTTTATATGTTACAGAATCGCCCCTTCCACTCGTGACACTCCATCTCCCTTCACTATCTTTAAGCACTGTATCCCCGAAACAATTCTTAGCCTTGCTAATATACTTGTGGTCACCGGCGGCATCTAAATCTAATATATCCGCTGCCTTATTTGCATTCGCCCAAGGATTTTCGAATCGACTATCATCTAGTAGTTTTTGATCGATTGCAATAGTCGGAAGACCGGAATAATCGTAGTTAGAAGCAGCATGGGCGCGACCTAAAAATAACGAACTCATGGCATTAAAACCAGACACTCCTATACGAGGAATTGCCTGAGCAATACTTGCAAAATTCGCGCCTACGTTAGGGTTTTGCGAATCAATAAGCTTAGCGGTCAGCGATCTGCCATCTGTCGGGCTAAATAGACGATGTGTCAAACTTTGATTGTCAAAATCAGCAACCTCCAAGTCAGAATTATTTTGTTTCAGAGTCAATGCTTCATCAGTGTTTAAAATCACCCCACCCGCGGCTTGGAATTGGTCATTTGCGGCTATTTTGACGCCATAATTCACATAATTACCATAATCCGCGCCATACTGAAACGGATTAATTGCTGACCCTGCCAGAAAATTAGCGGCCGCACCCTCTACCTGAGGCACGATAGCTGCAGCAAGTATCGTTCCGGTTAGTACCGATGTAAAAGGTCCGCCCAGGAAACTGAGGCCTAATAGAACGGTTGATCCGACAGGACTGCAAACTGGTGAAAGCGCTGAGTCTAATACTCCCTTAGTTAAGAAGTCAAATGGTGTGCCTGAAGTTAATGTTTTTAAAGTTTCATCCGGTGATACACCCCCACTCTGGCCAATCTCCGCCTGATAGCTCTCAGCCTGATTCCAAGAAGTGACGTTACCATTACTGTCAGTACCGTGCATAAATTTATGATAATACTCCAGACCCTCCAGGCTCACGTGACTGCCATCCTGAGATTCACTACCAGCGGTTTCCACTTCCATGCCCATTCTGGCCAGGGGTTCCATCTCCTGTGCCTGTTTAATCTCGTCAGCATGCAAGGCAACCCCCCGGAGTAAACATGCCAGGCCTACAAGGGCGGCACCCTGGGCAATTTTTTTACCATGTATTTTATCTTTAAAACTTTTAACGCCCGCTGGTTCGCCCCCCTTAACTTGCTCGCCCGCAGCCTGGCCTTCAGACTGGGTTTCATCGGCGCTAGCTTTCAATTCATTCGCCCTCGCGGTACTTGCGGTCCTTGCGGCTTTCTGTTCGGCGGTTTCGTTAGGATCAATAGATTCCGGTACATCGGTTGCTAGGGTGCTGGACGCACCTTCATTAATCTTTACGGCCCGTTCGGCGTTACGCGCTTTTTCAGCCTCCGCCTCAGCTGCCTTTTTTTCTTCCTTAGTTTGATTTTTAGCTTCAGCTTTAGCGCCCAGTTTTCGTTCAAGAATAGAATTAAGATTCAGGCGTATTCCTAATCGTTTAGCCATTTTCCGACTTCCCAGTACCTGA
>CAXSFI010000003.1:15475-36519 GCA_964236675.1 uncultured bacterium | reverse complement strand
TTATTGTCGCCCGCTTCATCTAGCATATATTGATTAAAACCTTTTAACTGGCTACGGGTAATTGACCGTCCGTCTATGACTAGGCTCTTGCCTTTGGCAAAAGTGCCAACTCCTGGTATGTCTTTGCCATTTACAACCTTACAGCCATTGCAAATCTCTTCAACGGCTTTAATGATTTCCTTATCACTCTTGTTTTTGAAGCGCGGATGATCCCTGTCTATGACATACCCATCAAAAACAGCCAACTTATTGCTAAAGGCTGGCTTGAAACCCTGGGATTCAATCTTGGCGCTGTATTTATCAGCTGATCTGTTTGCCCAAAATCCAAGCCGGGTACGTTCGAGTTCACTCTTTGAGGCATAATGATAGAAACGTAGTTGCTTCATAAACCTGCCATCTTGAGCACTACTTTGACTTCCGAAATGGATGTGTGAAAGTTGCTGAGCAAAATGAATAACCTCAAGAGGACCAGACATTATACTAAACGTTAAAAATCCGCCCGTGACGATTAGACCTGCTATAGATCCCCCTGCTGTGGTTTGCTTGCGCCTCCGGCTTCCAAACAGTGCTTTGGCAAATTTGCCGGCAGTGCCCATACCACCGGGTAGCCTGTCAAGCGGGTTGAAGCCGTTGCCAAGGGCTTCGGCGGCGCCCAGGCCAGATGCGCCCACGGCTGCAGCGCCGGCAGCACCGATGGCAGCGGTTTTGTCGCCCGCGCCCGCACCCAGGCTAGGGCTGGCCGGGCTATCGGCTCCGCCAGTGCTGGTACCCCCACCCTGGCTGACGCCATCCCTGGCCATATGCTCGGCGCTAGTCAGGGCGCCAAAGACGGCGTCGTCGTTGTAGCCACTCTGGATCGGGTTGTCCTCTTCGGGTCGGTTTTGCAGGTCTGTTGCCATGTCTTGGTTTTAACTCAACACCTTAATTACTTGTATATTATACACCTGTCAGGCAAATCTACCGATGTTACATGCTGCCAGGCGTCAGTCGATTGCTGAGGTCGATGGTACCCTGGGGCTGGTCGAAACCGCCTTGGCCAGCGGCACGGTCATTGATGGCTTGGACTTGGCCGGGGTTGGTGGTGATTAGCCCGGTTTCGGTGGGGCTGGCCACGACTTGGATGTGGACGTGGTTTTGGCCGGCGAAGAACAGGCCCTGGCCGACCGGGAACTGGCTGAGGCGCTTCTTTTCCTCGCTGGTCAGCTTGAAGACGCCGGCCAGCACGTCGACAGCGCTTGATGACTGCTTGAGCAGGAACTGCATGGAGGCATTGGCCACGATGGCCCGGCCCATCCGCGAGCCCATGAAGTCTTCGACGTCCTGGGTAATGGTAGTGATGCCGAGGTTATACTTACGGGCCCGCTTGGCCAAGGAGAACAGGAAGTTGGCTGAATCCTCGTACTTCATGAGCTGCCAGGCTTCGTCGACGATAAGGATGCGTTTGCGCAAGTCGGTTTTGGTCTTATTCCAGATGTAGTTGAGGACGATGTACATAGCTACTGGTCGCAGTTCGTCTTCCAGGTCGCGGATGTTGAAGACCACCAGCGGGTTGTTGATGTCAATGTTGCTCTGGGTGCTGAAGATGCCGGCAAAGGTGCCTGAGGTGTACTTGCGCAGCCGCTGAGCCAGTTGCGGGCCGCTACCGCCCATGTGCAGCAGCGTGTCGTAGAGGTCGTTGATGGTTGGCGGGATGCCAGTGTGGGTCAATGGGTCATTGGTGATGCCGGCTTTGGCATAGGTCTCGATTAGCGCGGCGTCGAGGTCGGCTTCCTCGGATGGAGCTAGTGCTGGCATAACTACGCCGCCACTACCCTGCATCTGGGCTTGGGCGCCACCCATCATCAGGCGCAGCAGACCGTGGAGCGTAATCAGGTTGGAGCGCAGGGCGTTATCGGCCTCCTCAGAGTCGACCACTTTCGGCAGGTCGAACGGATTGATGCGGGTGTTGGAGCTCAGGGACAGCCGGACGTAGGCACCGCCGACGGCTTCGCACATTCGCTGATACTCGTTCTCGGGGTCGATGATGAAGATCTCGGTGCCAAACATCATGCTCCGCAGCGCTTCCAGCTTAACGGTAAACGACTTACCGGCACCGGACTTGGCGAAGACTACCGAGTTGCCATTCTCTAGTGAGAAGCGGTCGAAGATGACCAGTCCGGAGTTGTGCATGTTGATGCCATACAGGATGCCGTTGTCCTGCGTGAGGTCAGCGCTGGTGAATGGGAAGCTGGTGCTCAGCGCTCCGGTGCTCATGTTGCGGCGGATCTGTAACTGGTCGGACATTTGCGGGATGGTGCTGTTGAGCCCCTGCTCCTGCTGCGAGGTGGCCGGCTTGCTGTAGACCAGCTGCTGGCCAAGCATCGACTCAATCTTGTGCGATACAAACTCCAGCTCATCCAGCGAACCGGCGTAGATGGTGAAGTAGAGGCCGAAGCGGAAGAAGCGCTCTTCACCGACCTGCAGCTTGTCGCGCATTTCCTCGGCGTCGATGATGGCGGCCTGCTTGCCCGGGTCACGGACCCGGCCTTTTTCACCATCAATTTGAATACCTGCCTCTAGCTGCGTAACCTTTTTGCGCAGATTCTCAAGCACTACCTGGCTCTCAACCGGGTAAATGTACATGCTAAGGTCCAGGACCTCATCGACGTTGACCAGACCGCTCAGCCAGCCGGTATAAATCTGGCGTGGGTAGCCGTAGACGTAGTAGCTGCGCGCGTAGCGAGTGCCCAGCTGGAAGTGCGTGCCAGAGAATTCGATGGAGCTTGGAGCGATGAAATCACGCAGCGCTGTAACGCCCTTCTGAAAGGCGGCTTGAACTTCGGCCTGCTCACGAGCCTGCTGTTGCTGCGCCAGGGCTATCGGGTCGAGCTTCTGCTTGGATTTACGGGCCATTATTGCAGCTCTCTCTGCAGATGGGCCTGCGGTGCACTGCCCTGGCCCTTAGTGATAATGTCGGCCGTCAGGTTATCAAAATTCTTGAGCTCCTGACGGGTGGCGGTATCTGGATTGTAAGTATCGTAGTACAGCTCGATTAGTTCTTGGGTGTCGAGGGGCAGGCCCTGAATACTACACTGTTGCAGGCCCGATAGCACGGCCTGGACGCGGTTGCGCAGCTCGGTTTTGGCGTGCTCCAGATCGGCCTCGTTGATAGTGACGTGTTGCTCTTTGGACTTGAAGATGGCGCCGATGCCGGTCAGGAAATTTTTGCTCTGGCTGAGGGCTTTGGTAACATCGGCCACCGGGAAGAACGGGATCACTACATAGAAACGCTTGTCCATGATGTTGGTCTGCTCGCTGAGGGCGTCAATGTAGCCGATATAATCGTCCATCAGCAGCGCCAGGAGCATGTTGTCGTGCTCGGTGCGGATCTTGTCCAGCTTCTCGATGTAGGGCTGGAGGTCAACCTTGGCCGAGCGCATAAAGATTTGGATCGGGAAGTAGAGCGAGTTGAGGAAGCCCTGATAGCTATACTCTACCGACTCCTGCTCCTGCTGGCTCATCAGGTCGAAGTTGATGCTCTTGACCATTACCACCGAGCGGTAAGAACCGTCGTTCATAATGACGATGCCGTCGCGGATCTCAGCAATCTGCAAGGTGTTCTGGGTGCTGTTGGGGTTGGTCTTGGGTGCTGCGACCGTGCTGCCGGAAGTGGGGCTGCCGCCGACCTGGGCAGACGTCTGCTGCGGCGATACCTGCGGCGCCGGATTATTTTGTGGTTGTGTTGGATTCATTCTATTAGATTGCCCACTTCTTACGCTAGTTCTGCGCTCAGCTGCTGTAGCCTAGCGCAGTGATATAACAACTTCTCCGTCTGCCTGGCCATCACCCTGGGATTTGTGCGCTTCCCTGGCGATAGTCGAGATGTTCAGATCGTTGTTACCTGCCAGAGATAGTATAGCAGGACTGGGCGGCTCAGGGCCAGCCGCAACCGGAGCCGGCACTGCTGCCGGAACGGCCACTGGGATGGCCGCTGGATTGTACGGCTGCAAGGTGTGCAAATGGGCATTCACCGCCTCGTCATTGGCCTCATTGGCCCGGAGCTGGGCCATGAAGGCCTCATCGCTGGCATCGGCCGCGGTCGGAGCTGCCGGAGCTGCCGGCAGGCCAGGGCTGACTATACTGGTAGGCTGGGCTGTCAGCACGGCAGGTTGTGGGTTCTGATGCATAAACCAATAGTCATCCGGCGTCACCGGTGCTGCAGGCGCCACTGCCGCCGTAGTATTCATCTGATTCACCAACTGCTGGTGGTGGGCCTGGGTAGAAGCGTTGATCATATGATCAAACTGTTGGGCAATCGGATTACTCTGGGCATCCATAATGTCGTCGGAGGCATGAACATCGTCGTTCGGGACTTCCCGGGGCAGGCTGTCCAGGTCTATCAACCGGTCAGAGCTGGCCGGTAAGCCGCCAGAGCCGACAGACATGTTGACGTTGACGTTCTTAACGGCCCAGCCGCGGCTGTCGATGGTGTTGGCCAGGGCCGACAAGCGACTTTTCACCTCGGTCTGGGTCAGTCCGTTCGTCAGGTTGCGCTCGATCTTCTTCGGCACCGTAACGGTCACCAGGTCTTTTATGCCACTCTGGTCCCAGATCCGTCGCCGCGGCTTAAACCAGAAGCGGACTTTGGCCAGCGCCCAGACCTCAGTCGGCTGATCGCCACCAAACGGAAAGGCAAAAAAAGCCGCGAACAGCGCCGGCGGCAAAAACACAATCAGCAAGAAGGCCACATGCTTGGTGACGCACAAGAAGTTGATGTAGAACAAGAAAGCCGCGATCAATGCATAAATGAACTGCCGCAACGACAAAGGACCCAGGATATGGTCCTCGGCCTCGATGTCTTGAATCATTTTGTATGTTGCCATAGCCTACTTGTGGTCTCCTGGCGCTTGCGCTGTACGCGCGGCCTCTTCCCTGTCGTAAGCTCGTGCTCCAACTTTGGCGCGATCCCTTATGGTTCCAGACCCAATATTACTTGCTGTGTTCAGTACGTCTTGGATGCCAGCCACTTCGAATGCTCGCTTCTGCTTTACGGCCTCGTCGCGAACCGCTCCAGTCGCTCCCTGTGCTAACTGATCAAGCTCCAAGTAGAAACGTCCACTTTCTGCAAGTTGAGCTTCAACTCGAGCGTGATCATCAGGGGTTATTAGTGGCGCATCCAAAGAACTCTTAAAATCTTTCAAGTAGTTTCTGCCCGCAGAAGCAACAGCCTTAGGCTTTCCGGAACCTGTTTGGTAAAGTGATTGGCTGCTCCAACCGGTTTTGTAGTCATATGGCTTGCCGTCCGTCGCACCCGCGAGGTCGCTCCTACCGGCGGCGCTCTTTGCAACATATTGGAATTCATTAACCATTGAACGGTATACACCCTCATCACCGCCCGCAATATCACGCATAATCCCAGTTGCCTGATCCCAGCCTTCTTCCCCTTCCGCAATTTCATACCCGATAGTTGCAGGGTTAAGTATTGCGCGACGGCGCATGTCCTGTGTGCGGCCGATTTTATCTGCCGTTGCCGAGGAGAATAGGCGTTGCTCATAGTTACCTTTCGCGGTATTTAATGCGTTCATGTGTTCAGGACTACCAGTATTCATAGCTCCAGACCTAACTTTATCCTCAATGAGTGCCTGCTCGTGCAAGTAATCCTTCTTTGCGGCATCTCGTGAAGCTTCTCCGGTGGCAAACTTAGCAAGATCTCCTGTGACGTTACTATCCTGAGAGTTATATTCAAACATGGCATTGCTGGTACCGAGCTTACCAAAGACTCCATGATTCATATTGCGAATAGCACCAAGCCTAGCTTTCCTTAATTCTTTACGACTACCAAAAGCTGTTGTCGGGTTTAGGCGCGTTCCAATCGCCCGTCCTGACAAATCACGCTCGTTGAATTTAGACAACATGTCTCGCCGAGTGCGGTTGCGAAGACTGTTCTGATCATTTGGATTACCTTTAATAGATTCTACTCCACGCTTACCGATGCCAGCAGTAACCTCGTGGAGTCTACCCAGAAATCCGCCGGCAAGCTTAAAAGCAAAAGGTATCAAGAAAAGCGGTACAAATAATGCGATGACTCCAATTAATTCCTTGAACGGGCCTCCTACGCCATTGGCTTGAGTAATGACTACTGAAAATATATTACTCATTGCAAAAAGCACGGCTATAATTGGATAAACTAAAAGCGTTTTGAATAATAAATCCCACCATTTCCTAAAATACTGCTCAGTATTTGGCAGGCAATACAAGGCGAACGCCACTGGAGATGTAATTATTAATAAGAGTATTAATCCCTGTCTAAAGATTAGCGTTCCCAGAATTGCTATCATTAATAATATAGCCGGCAACAATACCGCCAAGGAAAACATTCCAATCCACTCAAAGAATGTAACTACCGCAATTTTAAGTGCAAACAAGCTGCCAATAATTGCCGCCACACCGAGAGCTCCGCCGCCATAACCAATCTTTATTCCCTCACCAGATATATTGAACGGTGCCATAAGTAAGCTCTGGATTCCTGAACCCACAATATTGCTGACATCAACCGCAAGAGCAACGACGTAGAAGGAAATATTAATCAATATAGCTGCTGCGAGCAGCCTAGGCAGTATTTTTTTGGCTGAATAGGCATCAATTAGGCCCCCGCCAATCGATTGCCCAAAAACGATAACCAATAATACAATGACTAGGAAAATGTCACCAATTATACGGAACGAAGACCAAGCTATTAGATTCGGGTTGCTATTCTTACCAGTCTTTGCGTCAACTTTGTTCGGGGCAATGCTCAGAGGCTGTGTCTCTAGCAAAGGCTGTATAAAATTGTTATATATACCATCAACGCCATTAGCTATGGAGTTAATAACTGGACACACAATCCATCCTAATACACCTGCCTCATTTTCACAACTAGCATTAGTGTCATTAGGCATTTGGGATTTATTAGCCGTATTGTCGGCAGCGATGGCGGCGTTGGCAGCAGCGGCTTTTGTAGGATCGACAGCAGTAGTTTTGATTGATTTTGCGAAGAAGACGACGGGTCCGTTTACGCCCTTATTAAGTTTACGGACACCGGCATCACATTTACCTACAGGGCAATACTTAGTGTCATATCGGGACGAGGTATCAGTGTCAACTATCAGCATATATTCACCGCCCAGGCTGACCCAGATGTAAGATGCGGCTTTAACTTTATTGTCACATTTAGGAACTTCGACCTTACTTTTGGTTCCATCTTCTTTAAGTTGGGTTGCGCTAGTGGTACCGTTCGGTGTGTCCTCCTTACTAATGGAGGTGCCTTCACTATTGGTTACGGTGTTCCCACCGACTTCACAGACGTATCCTAATGATTTAAAAACGGTATTGTTGGCGTCGACTGCGCTGGAATGATCGCTATCAACCCAAACAAGTGGCTGTTTGGGTGTGGGCGTAGCGGCACTAACAGTCACCATAGGTGCTGCCAATGTAATGCCTAAGACCGCAAGTAGGATTGCGGTAAAGATGCTGGTCTTGGCTTTGTTTTTGCAGGTTTTTGCGATTGCCCTTTTGATCATCTCGTCTGACTTTCTCAATCTACTATAATACAGTCTTGCCAAAAAAAGAAGCTGCCTAGATTAATCCTGCTTGTAACCAGCTTGAGTAAGTCTTACAATAAAAGTATACTATTTGAAAATGCGCGATTTAAAACATAAAATAGTCATAAAGCTTGTAATTGCCTGCCTCGTGCTGACATCATTGATAGTGCTGTCTTCAAATGCAAATGTATTGGCTGCGGCAATTCCAGAAGGTTGCCCTGGATCTACGCTTCAGGGCCCCGGCACGTACGACTGTTCAAAAATTCCGCTAGGATGCCCAGGCTCAACCTTACAGGGCCCTATCGCAACGCCACCCAAGAAATGTCCCTTTGTTGCCGCTGCTCCCACGCTCACTACATCCACTACCCCCAATGCCGATGAGCCGCCTAAGGCTGCGCCGACAGATCTTGGGCCACATTACTGCGGTAAGCCGGAATTCGACGGTTTTGGTAGGGTGAAAGATGGCACTGCCGTAGCGACGTCAATCGATCTTGGCTGTCGCGGCCAGGGCAACCCTATCCTCGACATGATGTTCGCCGTCATTCGCCTGCTGTCAGACGGCGTCGGCATCGTTGTCGTCGGTTCGCTCATAGTCGGGGGTATCCAGTACATCATATCGGCTGGCGATCCGCAGGCTGCCGCTAAGGCGATTGGCCGGATCCGGGCTACGGTATTTGCTTTAGGTATTTACATTTTTGCCTATCCACTGCTTAACTATGTATTACCAGCAGGATTTTTTAAATAATGATTAGCATAGTTACCCCCTACATCGCCACGGCTTGCGGTCACAGCAAATTTTTTGGCCTTCCGCACTGGTACGAGTATATAGCCCAGCCACCCGGTTGTCAGCCGGCGCTGACCAAGCTGAGCGATGTTTGGCTGATCGGCGCCGCCATCCTGGAGATTTTATTACGCATAGCGGCCATTGCCGCCGTGGCTTACGTCATGTATGGCGGTGTCACCTATGTCACCAGTCAGGGCGAGCCCGACAAGACGCAGAAAGCCAAGTCGACCATTGTCAACGCTTTGGCCGGCCTGATCATCGCCGTCATGGCCACGGCCATCGTCGGCTTCATTGCCGGGAGAATACACTCATGATGCCTCTCATAGCGATTGCCCTTAGCCGGGTATTCAGCCTGAACGGCATACTGGCTGACTGCGGCCTGGGGGACAAAAATGCTCCCGGCTGTGAAACCGGGCTGCCCCAGGTCGGAGCTGGTACCGATCAGATCCAACAAATTTTGAGTATTGTCTTCGGCATCATAGCCGCCCTGGCCGTCCTGATGATCGTCATCGCCGGCTTTCGTCTGATCATCACCGAGGCCAACCCCCAGGAAGTCGCCAAGGCGCGCAGCACCATCATCTATGCCTTGGTGGGGTTGGTGGTCGCCCTGGCGGCCGAAGCCATCGTAGCGCTGGTGCTGGGGAAGGTCTAGCCTATGTTGCGGTCATTGCGCGGTGCCCTGCTGACCCTGAGCTTATTATTTACTTTTGCTACTCCCCTGGTGGTGACGCTGGCGCCGGCGTCGGCTGTCGATATATTCAATGTCTGTAGCAAAACTGCTCATTCTGCTGCTGAAAAAGCCTATTGCGCGGACTGCAAGACAGACGCTGGCCTCGCCACCGATTATTGTAAAGAATCCGCCAATCTAGACGGTACGAATCCGGTTATCCACATAATCAAAATTGTCATCAATGTCCTGTCGGTCATTGGTGGTGCGGCAGTCATCATCGCCCTCATCGCTAACGGTCTGCGGATGGTGCTGGCCAATGGCGATAGCAACGCCGTCGCCTCGGCCCGCAGCGGCATAGTCTATGCCCTGATCGGTGTTATCATTATAGTGTTGGCTCAAGCCATCGTTGTCTTTGTCTTAAGCAGAATAAAATAAGGTATGTATTATGAATAAAATAACGTTTGGTTTTGTCAGTTTAGCAGTCAGCCTGTCTGGCTTTGCAGTGCTCAGCGTAGCCGGGGCTAGTGCCGCGGGCACGTCTGTCGCCACTCCGGCCGTTGCCAGCAGTATCAGTAAAACCGATGCCTGCAAAGGCCTGACGGAGATTGACCCCGGTCAGGATTGTAGCACCAACGGTAGTGGTGTCACCGGTATCATCCGGGCAGTGGTTACTATCCTCAGCATTGTTATCGGTATAGCTGCCGTCATCATGGTGCTGCTGGGCGGCTTCAAATACACGACCTCTGGCGGTGATGCAAACAGAATAAGCTCGGCCAAGAACACCTTGGTCTACGCCCTGGTCGGTCTGGTCATTGCCGCCCTGGCCCAGGTGCTGGTGCATTTTGTCATCGGCCAGGCCGTAAAAGCTGCCGGCTCTACCATTACCTACCGGACTATCAGTCAGAGCCGCCGCCCTACTTGATGGCGCGCCGCGGGTGTGATATAAGTTAATTAACAATAATGAAAGGTTCGATACATGATCAAAAAAATTAAAAACTATCTTCTCGTCACCGTCAGCATGCTAACCTTGGCCGTGCCTGCCCTGGTGCCTGCTGTCGCGTCAGCCGGTTGTAGTAACGCTATTCAGTTAAGCATTGCCACTGGTGTCAAGGACGCCACCGGCGGCGCGGAAAACTGTGATGACAATGGCACTGGTCCTACCGGCAGCTTACAAAAGATTGCCAAGCAAGCGGTTAATATCTTCTCGATCTTAGTCGGTATCGTGGCGGTGCTCTTCGTGATCTACGGCGGCTTCCGCTACATCACCTCCGGTGGTGACAGCGGTAGCGTCGGTAACGCCAAGAACACCCTGATCTACGCCCTGGTCGGCCTGGTCATCGTCGCCCTGGCTCAGATGATTGTGCACTACGTACTCAGTGCTGCAGCTACCGCCGGTTAATAGACTCGCACTTGTTCAATTAAAATCCCCTTTCCGCGAAAGCCAGAGGGGATTTTTATATGGGTATGATGATGGTCAGCGGTAAGTAGGCGTAGGCCCTGGCCAGCTTGCCGTTAAAGGTCACGAACCTATCGCAGCCATTACGCAGCGCGACCGCCAGCTGCAGGGCGTCTTCGAAGTCGCTGCCCTGCTCGTTAGCCACTGCCCAGTCATAATCGTCAGCCGTTAAGTCCAACAAGATAGCTTGGTCGATAAGGGCTCGCAATCTATCGTCGGGAACTCCCTCTTTACGGCCAAAGTACATCAGTATGTGAACGCTTAACAAAGAAATCGCAAGACGATCTTCCGGATCTAATTGTGCAATGAATTGTTTGATTTTTGCCTGTCGTGGCCGATGACGAAACGCGGAGTCCATAAGCGCATTAACGTCAAGAAATACCATACTTCTGAGCCATATCTTTGAAGTATTGTTCTTTGTACGTCAGGCCGTTTTCGGTTGCGGTGCCGCGGCTGCTAGCGCGAACAGCAGCCGCGGCTTCGAGAAAGAGCTGAGGACTGCGACTGCGTAAGGGCGCCGGCGGTTTTGCGCTCGTAACAGTAGCTATGGGCTTGGAATGGTAAATAATTGTTACTTAAAAGTCAAGTTAACATAACTTTAAAGTCACTTTCAACATGCATGATAGCATTCATACCGGCCAGATATAGTACAAGCCCCCGGGTAGGTGGCTAAAAGACCTGGATCTTCTTGACCGTGTCCTGCTGGACTTTGCCGAAGCTGATGGTCAGGACGCCGTCCTTGAGCATGGCTTCGATCTCTTCTTCTTTTACAGGCACTGGCAATGCGATGGTTCGTGAGAACTCGCCCCAGTAGCACTCCTGCAGGAAGTAGTTCTCGACACCGTCTTCTGTACCGGAGCTCAGGGTGCCGCGAATGGTCAGCTGATTGTCGGAGATGCTGACATCCAGGTCATTTTTGTTGACACCGGCGGTACGGGCCTTGACCACCAGGCTCTCGCGAGTCTCATAGACGTCCACAGCCAGCTGGCCGGGGACGCTATCGTCCTCATCCCATTCATCTTCGGCGGCAGGGGCGGCTGCCTGCGATTGCTTCTGGTCGGCTGGCGGCATCGAAATGTCGTCGTCGCCCAAAAATGCTGCCGTTAGTTCATCCTCTTCCAATAACAGATCGTCATCGCGATTACGTCGTGCCACGGTGTGTATCCTCCACTAATTTAATCTAAAATTCAGATATTGATAACAAGATTTGCTTTTTTGTCTTAGTGGCAGTATAGCTTAAGAGGTGAACAGACTGCAACGCTATTAAACCTTATTTACAACACATTAAACACAACGTACCATGAGCATTATCAATTCCCTTCTCAGCTTGGTTGCACCCCACGAATGTCTGGGCTGCCGCCGCGAGGGCGCACTCATCTGTTCCGGCTGCCTAGCCCGGCTTACGATTGCGCCTGAAAGTTGCTACCATTGTCGCCGGCCGATGCCTGGTGGCCGCACCTGTCAGGACTGCGCGCGTCGGAGTCATCTGACCGCCGTGCAGGCCGGCACTGCCTACGAAGGGCTGGCGAAGCAGCTCATCTGGCTACTAAAATTTGGCGGCGCTCAGGCGGCGGTACGACCGATGGCTGACTGCCTGGCCCGGCTGGTCCCAGCCGGCACTCCCGTAGTTATTGTGCCGGTGCCCACGGCTACTTCCCGCCAGCGCCGTCGTGGCTACGATCAGGCCACGCTGCTGGCCCGGGAGCTGTCTCGTCATTGCGGCGTGATGTACCTGCCCTGCCTGCGGCGGCTGGGACAAGCCCACCAGGTCGGCGCCGGCCGCGCGCAGCGCCTGGCGCAGCTGGCAGACGCCTTCGAAGTGGCCCGGCCTTTGCGCGTACGCGGCAAACACATACTTTTAATAGATGACGTCATCACCACCGGCGCTACTTTTGAAGCCGCCGCCGAGGCCATGTTGGCGGCGGGGGCAGACAGCGTGTCGGCGCTGGCTTTTGCCCGTCCGTAAGGCAATATGCCTCCTGGAAACAGCTACTGGAAGTGCTGAAGCTACCGCGTCGTGCGCGCACTTTTCAGTTTGTCTCAAATAATGGCGACAAGCTTGTTTTCTTATCTGTTACACAGAGCCCTGTCGCCAAAAAATGAGACAAACTGAAAAGCCGATGCATGGGCCTGTTAAAAATTTCCTCCGCCTACCATTGCTGGAACTCTCGTTCCAGCATATAAATAGACCCGCCTAAGCGGGTCTATTTATATGGCGGAGAGAGAGGGATTCGAACCCTCGCTGGAACTCGCGCCCCACTAATGATTTAGCAAACCATCCCCTTCAGCCACTTGGGTACCTCTCCATATCGCCACATCCGAACCTGGATTAGTTTAGCAGTTTTGGTGGTGGATTTCCAGGGGTAAATATCTATTATGGGTGGGATAGCGGACTTCGTCCTTCGCCGCAGAGCCATGCTCGGAGCTAGCTCCTGCGCGTGAGTAGCCCACGCACTCAACCAAATAAAAATACCTACTTTGCAGCAGGTATTTTTATTTGGCGGAGGGGGTGGGATTCGAACCCACGGTACCATTGCTGGCACGACGGTTTTCAAGACCGTTTCCATCGACCACTCGGACACCCCTCCTGACGCGTACGTGCATGCGAACAGGGGTGATTATAACAGCAAAGTCCCCCCGCCGCCAAGCCCCAGGCCGGGCCACCGCAGCAGGCATTTGGCCGAAGCATCGGCGGTGCGGTACAATAACGCTTATGATAGAGCAGGTATTTGATCCGGTCGGTGCGATTGCCCTGGCTGGCAGCGCGGCTGATGGCCACCCGGCCGATAGTCGCCCGCCAGCTGAAATTAGCTGGACGGCATCGGAGTTCATCGCCCACCACAAGGATCAAAAGTGGTACGGTATGCTGGCGCTGGCCACTGTAGTTGCCGCCAGCCTGATTTTTCTGCTAACCCGCGACTTTATTTCCACCGGTATCGTAATCTTAGGCGCCATATTATTTGGCATCTACGCCGGTCGTCAGCCCCGCCAGCTCCCTTACCGCTTGAATAATCAGGGTTTATGGATTGGCGAGCGCTTCCTGGCGCTGCACCACTTCCGCTCGTTCGCCGTCGTTCAGGAGGGGGCTTTCTCCAGCATCATCCTGATGCCGCTGAAACGGTTTGCGCCCTTAACCACCATTTACTACGCTCCTGAAGCCGAAGATCAGATCATCGATATTTTAGCGGAGCAGCTTCCCTACGCCGAACACCATCACGATGCAATTGAGCGCCTAATGCATTTAATCCGGTTTTAATAGGCTTATAAAAATAACCGCTCAGCGGGAGCGGTTATTATGTATCAGGAGTGAGGTGAGTCAGCGATTGCCGTGTTCTTTGCGGTGTAGTTTTCGTTCCATCCGAGCGATAAATTCGCGGCGGTGGGCACGGTCATCGCGGGCTTCTAACTGATCCATTATTAGGGTTGCTTCTTCGCTGGACATGACTTGTCTCCTCTTGTGCATTTTATGTTTGTAGACACTATTATCGAGCTTATGTCTAAGCTGAAGCTGTAAAGATTCTCACATAGTGGATAAACTGTGGCTAATATACTGTAGACTACAGATAGTACGTAGATATATTAGTGCGAAGTATCACACCAGTCAGCACAATCAGTAAGCAAGGAGCCTCACGTGTCAGATTTACAAACCGCTTTCGATATCATCGGCATCGTATTTATGAGTTTGATGCTCTTAATCGGCCTGACGATTGTCGTAGCCGTCCTGGTAATCCGCAAAAAGATTACCAGCATCCATGACCGGATAGATGAAAAGCTAAGCATGGTCACCAGCTTGGCCGGGAAAGGAGGGGCCGTTCTCGGCGCCATAAAAAAAGTCACCCAGAAATAGCCTGGCCGACCGCCCCTACTCCTCAGACCAATCCAATGAACTTCATTCAAAATTTTATCCACATACTTGACCGCTTCCAGCAACGCTATCGTCTGACGGCGTTCGTTTACGCGGTCATTAAGAAATACGGCGAAGACCAAGCTGGCTATCAGTCTGCCCTGCTGACGTATTACGGTTTTTTGTCATTATTCCCATTGCTGCTCATCCTGACTACCCTCACCGGCATTATTTCCCACAGCCACCCGGCGCTCCAAACGACCATCATTCATTCGGTTTCAAGTTACTTCCCGACCATCGGCAGCCAATTGTCGAGCCATGTCACCGGTATTCATAAAAACGGAATTGCCTTGGTGGTTGGTATCCTCTTTACTTTTTACGGTGCCCGCGGTGTGGCTGACGCCTTCCGTAACGGCGTCAATCATCTGTGGCGGGTGCCACGGACCGAGCGTGACGGTTTTCCGAAATCGCTGCTGAAAAGCCTGACTATAATCGCCGGCGGTGGTTCCGGGCTGATCGTGGCCTCTATCTTTAGCGGCCTGGCGGTCGGCGCCGATCACGGGATTTTGATCAAACTCTTGTGGCTGGCGGTCAACATCGCAATCCTTTTCCTGCTGTTCTGTTGGCTGCTCAACCTCAGCCTGCCCCAGCATATTACGCTCAAAGACGTTCGTTCGGCAGCCCTGACGGCTGCCATCGGCTTGGTGACCTTACAGTTCTTCGGCACCCTGCTCATCGCCCGTGAGCTGAAAAGCCTGGATGCGGTCTACAGCACCTTTGCAACAGCCTTGGGACTGCTATTCTGGCTGTATCTGCAGGCACAGGTCCTGTTCTACTCGGTCGAGGTAGCGGCTGTCCACACCAAAGGCTTGTGGCCTCGCTCGCTGACCAATGACCCGTTAACTCCTGCTGACAAAAAAGCTTTAGTCAGCCAGCCGGCCGAAGAGCGTGTCCGCGCCGACGAAGACATTAAAACTAACATCAAAAGCTGATTAGTACTGAAGGTATTCGCGCCACCAGGCATCGGTCTGGCGGCTGTTTGAGACCGTTGCTGTGATATCTTTGGTATTGCTCTGGAAGTTGCTGGTCATAGTATTTTCTTCTCCTGTTGTTTCTGTGTCATCACAATAACCCAAAACCCGGACCAGTCACTATGAAGTTTCTTACTCTATAAAGCTAATGCTTGTATATGACAGGGGCCTGCCGCACATATTCAGCTTGCCCCAACTGATCAACCAGCGCCGTGGCTACCGCGGCTCGAGTTATCGTGGTTAAGCCTAATGGCAGGCGCTTGCTTAGTTGATACGTGGTGTTGGAGCCCTTGGTCATCACCGGTGACCGAATACTGCTCCAGTCCAGCGAGCTGGCCGACAGCAGTCCTAGATGAGCTTCGGCGTCACGCAGCACTTTGGGCCCGACCAGGCGGAGCATGAGACGATCGAGCTTGTTGTACCATTTGGGCTTATCGCCCGACCAGAGGGCAGCCGTACCGGTCAGCGTAATGATTCGGCGTATATCCTGTGTTACCATGGCCGGGATAATCGACTGCATGGCACTGGACAACACGTCTTGCTGATCGGTATGCCAGCTGCCGAGCGTGCTGATGATGGCCTGACTGCCCTTCATGGCCGAAGCGACGTCAGTCGGTACGTGGATGTCGCCGGTCACTACCCGTAAACCCGGCCGGACACTAAATGGGTTGTGGCTGTGTACAAATGCCACCACCGTGTAGCCGCGCTCCAAGCCCAGGGCGACCACTTGTTGGCCCACCTGGCCGCTGGATCCATAAACGGTAATTTTCATGTTGCTAGTATACCTTAAGTGTGAAGTAAGAATTATAACTGAACAACCGGCATTTCTGGTCTATGCTACTAAGCAAACAACCATTTACCTCACAAAATATCCTCTCTCCTCTTCCGTCTCCGTCTCCTTTTCCTCCCCTCAATTATTAAATCAGGTCGAAGCAGTCGAGTTTCGCCGTTAAATTGCTATTGCCCAAGGAGCTAACTGTCATGAACATGGAAGAATATTTTGATAGATTGCAAAAAATGGCAGAACGCCAAAATCAAATCAATTGCCCCCCACAACGCCGTAAATCATCCGGCAAGTAGCCAGCGCTTCGGTGCAGCCGTCGGGAGTTACTTCGGCCGTCCCGGCCAGACTATTATTATTGGCTCAGACACCCGACAGTCACCAGCTCGATTGGTGGCCGATCTAACAAGCGGTTTGATCGCTATAAACGGATCCTCCAGCAGCTTTCACATACCGATGTCGGTCGCTACTTCGATCGTGGCGAAATGAATCAGCGCTGACTTTTAGGCATTTCAGTTGAAAAATTGTTCAGGCGTAATTGCCGACACGGAACTTTTGCCAAAATCTTTTAGATTGCGTGTGACAATTGCTAAAGCTTTGCACGCCACTGCCGCCTGCTCGATAACCGCATCTTCGTAATCATCTATCAGGCTATTCGTCGCACTGCGGAGTATGTCGTGGGTGGTTGCGACGACCGGGAATGTCTGTAGTAACCAATTAACCTGACGGATGATTTCTGCCTGCGGGACTTTGGCGTGTTCGAGTAAGTAGGCAAAAGTCGTGACGATGTGCCCGCTGATGTAGACCGTGTGAGATCTGGATTCCTGTAATTCCAAAATAGAGCGCGATGCTTCAAAACCGTCACGCTCAAGCAAAACATCTAAAATAACATTGAGATCAACGAGAATACTTTTTGGCATAAGCAGAACGAACGGCCTGTTTCGTATCATTAATCGCATAGTGCTTTAGTGAACCAGCCATGTCTGAAATAGCCGGCATGTTGGCTCTAGAAGCTTGCGTTTTACGGTGTAGCAAGAATTCCGAGAACATACCTGAGACAGACTTTTTGTCAGAGCGGGCCTGCTGCCGGGCATACTGTACGAGATCTTGCTCAATACTGAGGGTAAGCTTAGTTTTCATACGTATATTTTATCAAATCATACGTACATATGCAAGCTAAGCAGTTTATTTGATTCAGTACAAAATCTAGTAGTTAACAAATAAAAAAGCCCGTCAGGAGACGGACTCTTTTATTGGTACACCCGACAGGATTCGAACCTACGACCTTTGGCTCCGCAAGCCAACGCTCTATCCAGCTGAGCTACGGGTGCGCATACTTTTCAAAACAACAGGGGTAAGTGTATCATGTTCCGGCCTATAATGCCAGTCGGAAAAGCTTACGGGTCTAGCCAAAGATCTTGCGAGCTTTTTTGGGCGTCATCGAGGCTTGTAACAGTTTGCTATCGAAACTACTAGGTGCTTCCCCAGTGGTGGCATAGTGATAGAGGGCTGCTTTGGCGATGCCGCTAAGGGCCGAGAAGACCAGGATGAGCATTAATAGAACGACTACAAACAGGCTAATTACGGTGACCGCTCCGACGGTTGCACCTAACCCGCTGGTATGGAGCGCATGGCCAGCCGTGAATAGGCCAAGAGTAGCGGCCGAGCCAAGCATGAGGTAAGCGAGGAAGCTTAGGAAGCCGATCAGACTAATCTCCATATTCACCACAAAGCTTTCACCCCATACCTTTCGGATGATGGCTACCGACTGCTTAGTGGCGTCCAACGGGTGAACGTTGTCTTTGCTGAGCACAATGACCGGTATGGCGAACAAGTTAGCGACTGACCAGGCGGCATCAAATAGATAAGTAGCGATCTTGCCAGCCAGCGGCAGCCGTTCTTCCAGTCAATCGATGAAGTTCCAGCAATCGCCAAACTGCCAAATACGCCAGCGACAGTCAGTGCGGCCATTACGATGATAGTCAGCACCAGGCTGATTAGAGGCAGTGCCGCTAATTCCTTATCGAGCTTAAGGACATGCCAGGCGCTTTTAGTGATCTGCACTCCTTTGCCCAGCCTGCTTATTTTAGGTTGTGGTTCCATTTTCTAGCCTTTCTCAATTAATGATCGCACTTGTGGTGTATAGAATACATTGGTTAGGTTGCGTTCCAAGAAGGCGCGTAGCACATTCTGCCCTGCCTCAGTCAGTCGGTAGACTTTGAGATCTGGCCCATTGCTGCTTGGCGTGGTTCGATACTCAACCAGCTCGGCTTTGTGGTAGCGCCTCAGGGCTCGATACATGCTCTTATCGTCGGCGACAATTGTTCGAATGTAATCTGTTAAAATAGTCTCAATGGAGAGATGACCGAGTGGTTGAAGGTGCTACTCTCGAAAAGTAGTGTGCTGGCAACGGTACCGAGGGTTCGAATCCCTCTCTCTCCGCCAAAACTACTGGATTGAGCCTCGTTTGCCCAATGCCGTCGGCCGTTTGCCTGGCACTGCAGATTCGGGGGTAGGTTGTGCTACCTGCTCATCGGGATTTTCTAGATCGGGTACTGACGCAGTTGTCCGTGATCGCCTGGCCAGCACGCGGTGTAGTAATAAACAGATGATAATTATTGCCGCCAGCGTCAGATAGACCAGCCCACCAATCAGATCGATACGGGCAACATAATCGATGGCATGCTGGACAAAATCAGTCAGCGACTGCTGGAGTTGCTGGGCAGTAGAGCCAGTAAAAAGTCGGTCCTGCAACTTATTGAAAGTTATATCAAAAGCTAGTTTGCCAATAGATAAAACGATTCCAGCAGTCAGTAACAGCTTAGCTAGCAATCGCCAGGCCTGCCGTTTGGTCGGAGCGGCCAGGAAAATGATACTAATGCCGACGGCCGCTAACGCTGCTAAGATATACGGGACTTTTTGGGCCCACTGATAGACTTTTGGCGCGGCCGATAGCCGTCGGTAGTATGGTTGAGCATCAGATTTCTGAGGAGTCAATGTATCGGCAGTTATAACGGGGTTCGACAGGAAGCCGTCATTGCCAGCGATCTGTTGCTGAACCTGCAGGCCTTCTACGCTGGGATCGATGCCTGGTGGACGACAGGTGATGTGTTCCAGGTCGACGGTCTGCATTTGGTTGAGCTGTTGGGGTGTACAGTCGGGGATTTGCGCCAGATGGGTGGCAACACCTTGACCGATTTGCTCGGCAAATGAAGTTTTGGCAGCCGATAGATCGATGGTGAACCGCGGAATGGCGGTTTTGCCATGCAGCCAGGCATAGTTGGCGTCTAGGAAGCTGGCGATTGACTGATCGACCAACTTTTTAGGGAAAGCACTTTTGACTGACTGCTGAACAAGCGTATCGTTACCGTCCAGTGTCGTAGTTTGCCCGGCCCCGTCGCCAATGGACTCGGTAGCCTGACTGACGCTGTTGGCTATAAAGTGCTCATAAAACTGGCTGGTGCCAAGCCACTGTTCGGTTTTTGCAGGCGTAGAAAAGGCCGCATTTAAGCTGGCGGACACTACACTGCCCACCAGCGCCACTAATGTCACCAGCGCGAACAGACTGACCAGCAATTTACGCACCCAAAGCATAAGCTTATTGTAAGCAAAAGCACCTTCTCTTGTACAGCATTAATCCCGTTCCATTACTCTATAGTTCCCAGCCCGACTGCCGCGCTGCTTTTTACGCAATTTTGTATCAAGCAGTTGGTGTACTACAAAGCCCGATAAAATCACGATCAGCCATACCAGCCAGTGGATGATAGGCAGCCTGGGCAGCGTCGCCTGTTGCCGACCAAGCTTTGGACTGTGATTGGATTGCAGTGCTGTGCCGGGAGGCGAAGCGGCTCCCGACCTAACTACCAGGGCTGCCGCGCGGGCCGCTACCGTATTCGGCGGCCGTTGTGTCAGAAGATTAATAGCGGCCTGGCTCGTGGTCAGCGATAGGGTGAACGAACTTGGCTGGCTGCCGGCCGGTTGCAGCAGCCCTGCCCCGACCTCTGGCCCGGGCGCTACCGGCGGGCTACCGGCGGCAGGTGACTCATTGGTAGTCATAGCGCTTAAGGCACTACTACCTGACGGGCTAGCTGGTATGGCCGCTGTAGGTACTGACCCGGCGCCTACAACCGTTCCTGAGCTGTTAGAACCACTGGGAGCAGGTGGCTGCACCGGGCCTATGACAGCGTCACAGGCATCATCAACGCCATCATTGTCGCTGTCGATACCACTGGCTTTGACGATCGGACAACCGCTGCTATTGCCATTTGTCTGCACCAGTACCGGCTGCGTAACATCGATGGGCTGCCCGGTCTGGTTCGTGGCAATGACGTCGATAGTGTGCACTCCGGGATCGATGGTGGCCGGGATGGTCACTACGGCAGTATTAGCAGTTGTGATGCTGCCAATCACCGGACCCTGCGCGCCATCCAGATGCACCGGAAGCGGGCCGGTCGCCGGCAACCCGTCTTCAAGTCGATTCACAGTGATGGTTACAATCTGACCAGCCACCGCCTGCCTGGTGGTGAGGCCAGGGTCAGGCATCAGCTGGCTTATCGGCCGGCCGGATTTCGGCTGATTGGTGAAATCCGGATTTGGTGTCTTGGGGCTGAGGTTGGTGGCGGTGGCCGCCAGGCTTAGATTGTGGGTCTGTTTCAGGATAGCCTGCTCTATCAGCTGCTGCCCCAGCGCGTTGGGGTGGTAACTCTCCTGGCCTAAAACGTGGCCGGCATCAGTGCCAGCGGTCAGGCCATTGACCGCTATGGCCGAGCCGGCAGCTTCACACAGCCGGTGCCCGGCCAGGGCCTGACTGATGTCGACATAGTGCACGCCGGCCGCTGAGGCCGCGGCGGCGGAGACCGCGCCGAAGGGCGACCGCGGCGAGGCGGGCCGAGGAGGCGGCCAGGAGCTCGTCGTCCGCC
>CAXSFI010000003.1:0-15465 GCA_964236675.1 uncultured bacterium | reverse complement strand
GCTGAGGCCGCGGCGGCGATTGAACTGTTCATGCGAACCACCAGTTCATCAATAAATTCCAGCTCGCTGGTGTTGAAGTGGACGTTTAGCCCGCAGTCACCAGTATCAATGCTAACCTGCGGGTAACCAATGACGTAGAGGTTGCTACCGGGCGCCTCGGCCTCCAGCTGGGCATAGAGACCGCGTAACCCCTGGCCGGTCTTGGTTATTAAGCCCATTATTTCCTGCCTGTCCTCGTAGGTGGCAAAACAGGTATTAGCCACCAAGTGCAGGCTGGACCTGGGTTCAACGCAGCGCTCCAATATGTCACCGAAGGCCATGTTATTACCACCGACTCCAAGAGTCATGGTCGCCGGTTGGTACTGGCTGACAAAGCGCTGCTGGGCAACGTATCCTGGTTGATAGTTGGCCAGTACGCTGGCGAGCAGAGCCGGTTGATCCTGAGACAGATACTGCCAGTCGAGCGCTCCCCTGACCTGGCCCTTGTAACTGTCGCCGGTGCTGCTTACGTCATGCATCACCGCTCCTGAGCAGGCCACTGAATGGCCGCCGCCGCTCGTGAACAAGTCACGGGTTAGTAGCAACGGATAAGAGTAACTCGACAAATGACATCTGTTATCAGCAGTGTCAGTGCCGGCCAGGTAGTCAAAGGCCCCTTCTCCAGAGGTGTATGAGTCACCCAGCCCCAAATAATCGATGAGCGAGCGAATGCTGCTGGTCGGCGCAATCGCGTAGGTGCCGCCGGCGCTGCTCGACGATGAGTTTGCATCGAAGCTGATCAGCCCGTCGTTCACGAAGCGCACATGCGACAGGTAGCGCAAGCCGCTGATCTGTTGCCGTACAAACGGCCAGTAATTGTAGCTGGCGCAGGTGTTGCCACTGCAATCTGTCAGATCATAGACTTTGAACTCACCAGCGTCGCTGTTTTCAACTGCCACGTAGTGTCCGTCCGGGCTTATAGTCACCGAAGACTCGGCCAAGGCTGAGCTACCCAGCTTACCGTATGCCGTGCCAAACGGCACCGCCTGTAAGGTCGCTAAGTTGATGCGCTCAAACGAACCGCCCAGCACCTCCACCACCAGCCAGCTGCCATTATCCGAGAACGCCAGACTCTGGCCATTAATAATCAGCCGCCGTCCGGCACTGTCTGTGAGCGGTAACTCCGGTGCCGCGGTCAGTTGTTTGGCGCTGATAGTCCCGATAATCGTATGTTGATCCTGCAGCACACCTAGCGGATTTTTGTACAGGCTGATCATCGCCCCTCCGCTGTTCAACACGTCCAGGCCGACCAGATCGAGCGCTTTGGGCCATGGCGCCAAAATCTGCCGTGAAGTATAGGGCAGTAATGGCAGTCCTTCATCGGTGCCATTAAAGATTACCGTATCGGTATCGCTATCCACCTGGCCATAAGCCGTGTCAGTGAAACAGCCAGTCTGCATAGTGCTCTGGTTGACCAGCCGATAGGTCTGAAGCGTGCAGTCCAGATTGTTCAGATAATTCGCCTCGGTCTGGTGCGGCGCCACACTGGATACCCGCTTTAGGGCTTTGACACTGGGGTTAGACCAGGCCGGCAGGCCGGGCTGCGAGGTGACCGCCTGCGTCGGCAGATAGCTGCTCGCCAAGCCGGCTGCAGCTACAACTCCGGCCACGAGACCCACCGACAAAATTCGTTTTATTCTTAAATATTTCATGCGTAGCATCGACTATCCTCCCTGCCCTACCCCGAATGCAAGAAATTTAAGCTCAATTTAATATTTGCCAATAATTTAGTAGCTCAGGCCGCGGTATACTAGAGTGATGAACGACAGTATTTTTACCCAGATCATCAACGGCGAAATTCCCTGCCACAAAGTGTATGAGGACGATCAGACACTGGCCTTAATGGACATTCGCCCCATCCAGCCCGGCCAGGTCCTGGTAGTGCCCAAGCAGCAGGTCAGCTTTGTTTGGCAGCTCGACCCTGCTACCTACCGGGCATTGATGGATACTGTCCAAAAAATCGGCCAGCGCCTGCAGCAAGCCTTCCCCAAAAAGGCCCGCGTCGGCGTCATCATCGAAGGCTTAGATGTGGCCAATCATGCCCACGTCAAAGTATTTCCCTTCGACGACGACAAAGAGTTTCGTAACATACCGGATGCCACGGCCGAGCCAGATCACGCCAGCTTGGCAGAAATAGCCAAAAAGCTAGCGTTTTAGTCTATACTTCATAGTATGAATACTGTCATAGCTTTAATTCTAGCTACCGGCGTCGCCGGATTCGCCTTCACTAAGCTCGGCCGCCGGGCTGGTTATGGCAACCAACAGAGTATATATGGCGTCACAGCCATTTCTTTTGTGTTTACCTTTATTATTGTCTTTACCGTATTGCACTTCATTTTACACCTAGCTTGATAGCTCAAACTAGCCGTTTAATACCAGATATGACTTGGATTTTAGGCGGTCGACTGATACTATAAGGCTATGATTGAGTGTAACAAAAGCCTTTGCCGAGCGGAGAGAAGCTAAATGGACGAGAAAAGTTTGGGCCAAAGACTGCAATCAGCCCGTCAAGCTGCTGGCTTAACGCAGCAGCAGTTGTGCTCAGCAGCCAATCTTAGCTTTTCTACGCTGACCAAGATCGAGCGTGGCGCTATTAAATCGCCGTCAATTTTTACTATCCAGTCAATCGCCGGCGCCCTCCACCTCGGCCTGGACGAGCTGGTCGGCCTGGCTTCCGGCGGTCATGCTCGCACACTTCAAAAAACCAAGAGTGGCATCAGCTTCGTCTACTTCGATGTCAACGGCTGTCTGATCCGTTTCTACGAGCGGGCTTTTGCCCAGATTGCCGAGCAGACCAATCTGACGGCCGATGTTATCGAGACGGCTTTTTGGCACTACAATGACGATGCCTGCCGCGGCACTATGAGCTCGCACGACTTCAGCCTGGCTCTGGCCGCCCGTATCGGCGTGCCGGCGGTAGATTGGCGCCAGAGCTATCTGGATGTTACCGAGCCAATGGCCGAAATGCAGGAACTGTTACAGTGGACTGCTCAGCATTATAAAACAGGTCTGCTGACCAATATTATGCCCGGTTTTCTCAGTGGCCTGCGTGATCAGGGTAAAATCCCTGCCCTGCCCTACGACGCCATCGTCGATTCATCGGAGATCGGTGCTATCAAGCCGGAAGCCAAGATTTTTGAAGTTGCTGGGGCTCGAGCTGGCGTACCGCCATCTGAGATCCTACTGATCGATGACACCCGTGGCAACCTCAACGCCGCCGAATCATTCGGTTGGAATGTTATGTGGTTCGACTATGCCCGGCCAGAGGAGTCAGTGGCGCTCATCCGTGCCGCTTTGGAACCGGCTGTCTAGATTAGTTTTAGGCTTGTTGGAAGCGTTCCTGCTCGGCAGAAATATTTGCAAGTAAGGCTTTAGCTTCAGCCAGTTGATCTTTGGTCTCGTCGACTAACTTCTTAGGCGCATTCCTGACGTAGCTGTCATTCGACAATCGGCCCTCAAGCTGTTGAATAGAAGCCGCCTGTTTATCATATTTGATCTGTAAATCGGCCGCATATGCCCGAGCGGTGGCGCTATCAATGTCCAGCCAGCAAACCTCGCGGGTGCTGGTGAGATATAATCCGGTGCCAGCTTCGACAGCGGTCACCCCCTTAAGGTGCGCCAGACGCCGGATTAAGGGCTCATTAGCTTGCAGCAGCTCACTGTTATGGTGGTAAAGCGTCACGCCAGAGACTTGCAGAGCCCGAACAATAGTACGCACCTCGGTGATAATCTTCTGCAGCTCAGTGAAATTAGTTGCCTGAGTCTTGTTGTGGCCAATGATTTTAGCGAGTTCGCGGCTAGCCAGGATAGAATCTTGTTCCCAGGCCAGGGTCTGCCAGATGGTCTCAGTCACGAACGGCGCAAACGGGTGGGCCAGCAGCAGCACCGCTTCCAGTACATAGGCCAGCAACGGCAGGTTTGGTGTCGCCTTGCTAGCTTCGATGTACCAGTCGGCCAAATCATCCCATATGAAATGATATAGGCGGTCATAGGCTTCACTGAAGCGGTATTTATCGAGGTCGGTGCTGATTTTAGTCTGAGCTTCGGCCAGCTGGCTGATGATCCAATGATCAGCAGCGCTAGTCGGCTCGGCGCTCCCCCGCTCCGCGCTGTCACCAACCAAGCCTTCAATGTAACGCGCAATATTCCACAGCTTATTGCAGAAGTTGCGGTTAGCCTCGACCTTACTGAGCGCCCAGTTCTGGTCATTGCCGGGGCTGACGCCCATGATCAGCGCCATGCGCAGCGCATCGGTGCCATACTGCGGGATGATGGTCAGCGGATCTATGATCGACTCCGGCCGGCTCTTGCTCATTTTTTTGCCGTCCGCGGCCCGGACCATACCGTGCAGATAGACGTCTTTGAATGGAATCTGGCCGGTGACATAGGTAGTGGTCAGAATCATCCGGGCCACCCAGAAAAACAGAATGTCCCAACCGGTCTCCATAACAGAGGTAGGATGATAGGCCTGGAAGTCCGGACTCTTGGCCAACAGCTCATCCAGCGTCAGTGAAAAATCATTGGCCAACGCCGGATCGATCAGCGTGCTCCAGGTCCACAGCGCCGAGCTAAACCAAGTGTCGAGTGTGTCAGGGTCACGCTGCCAGCTATGGAGCCCCTCAGACTGATCGGTTGGTGGCTGCACGCCGACATAGGTCTCTTGCCTGCCGTCGGTGTCAGTGCGATACCAGACTGGTACCTGGTGGCCCCACCAGATCTGCCGCGTCACACACCAATCACGCAAGTTATCAATCCAGTTGAAGTAAATCTTCTCGAACCGCTCCGGAATGATATTGATGTCACCGTCGCGGACGACTGATTGCAGCACTTGTTTCAGGCTAAGGCGCTCCCCTTTCCACTCCACCACTTGTTTATTGACATCGACGAACCACTGCAGACGAATCTGGGGTTCAATTTTGGCCTTGCCCCGCTCATTTACGGCCACATTGTGAACGTAGTTGTCTTCTGTTTTGACAACTAAGCCCTTCCCTTCTAGGATCTCGATTATCTTCGGGCGGGCCTCGTCAATAGTCATGCCAGCCAGTTCACCGGCAATCGGCAAAAGTTTCCCGTGAAAATCTATAATCTGCTCTTTGTCGAGCTCGTGTCGCTCGGCAATCTCATAATCCACCAGGCTGTGCCACGGCGTGATCGTCATCACCCCTGTGCCAAAGGCCGGATCGATGGCCGTATCTTTGATAACTGTGGCTGTGATCGGCCCATTAATCCACTCGGCCTCAAAGGTATCACCGTGTTTATACTCGGCATACCGCTCATCGTCCGGATGCATTACCACATATTTATCGCCGAACTTAGTCTCAGGCCGGGCGGTCCCGATCTGGAATGGACCGTATTGGAATGTGTAGAACGTAGTCGTCTCTTCGACGTAAGTAACCTCATCATCCGAGACGTTAGTCTCCAATACCGGATCCCAATTGACGATCCTGTTACCTCTGTAAATCAGCCCGTCATTGTACATCTTGGTGAAGGTTTCGTTGACACAACGGTTCAGGGCGTCGTCCAGCGTATAACGCAGCCGCGTCCAGTCAGCGCTGGCGCCCATGGCCCGCATCTGCTCCAGCATCGTCTCTCGGCTGTTACCAACGAACTCACGTGTCCGCTCCAGGAAGGCATCGCGGCCAATAGCGTGTTTGTTAGTCCCCTCCTCTGTCAGCTGCTTCTCGATAATGGCATTCACCGGCAGCGCCGCGTGATCAGTACCTGGTAGCCACAGCACATCCTTACCCTGCTGCCGAGCATGACGGGCCAAAATGTCCTGAAGGCTTATAAACAACGCGTGCCCGAGACTGAGCGTGCCGGTCTCATTGGGCGGTGGCATGCTGATGCTGAAATGCGGCTTGCCACCGTCAGGCTGCGCCACGAATGTCCCACTGCGCTCCCAAAGCGCATAGATATCCTCTTCGTACGCCCCCGGCTCGTAAATCTTTGGCAAATTCATATCTATCTACTATACCACCTCTGTTAAAATTCGTATAGCTGACGCTTATTTCACGTGAAAATTACATACTCAGGTTCGGGTTTATGTCGAGAGTGTAAGGGTCGGCCACTGGCTGACCAGTTTTCATGTGAAAACATCCGAGAGTGGCGATCATAGCGCCGTTGTCGGTGCAGAGTTTAAAGTCAGGGTATTCGATGGATAAGGGCAGGGCGGCGCTCAGCTGTCTACGAAGTTCAGAGCTAGCTGCCACGCCGCCAGCGATGACAACCGAGGCTGGAGCGAATTCGTCGTATGCTAGCTTGGCCTTGCCAACAATAGTTTCAATGGCAGTATGCTGAAAGCTGGCGGCTATGTCGGCCTTCTGAGCTTCTGACAGGCGCTCTGCCAGCCCAGTAGAGGGGAAGGCAAAGGTTTCCCCAATTTCGGCTTGGGCCAGGCGCAGAACGGCCGTCTTAAGGCCGGAGAAGCTAAAGTCATACTTACCGACCTTGGCTTTGGGCAGCTGATATTTGTGTGGGTCGCCAGACTCAGCAGCCTGGGCCACCGAAGGGCCGCCAGGGTAGACAAGGCCAAGTATTTTAGCGACCTTGTCAAAGGCTTCGCCGATGGCATCATCTTGCGTTTGTCCAAGCAACCGATACTGAAAATGGTCTTCGAACAGGGCTAGCTGGCTATGGCCGCCGGAGACAATGATGGCAAGCATCGGAAACGTTGGCTGAGCCACGCGCATGGCCAGACCTGGCAGGGAAGTGCTGGTCAGAAAATTAGCGTAGACATGAGCCAAAACATGGTTTATTCCATACAGCGGCTTATGGTGAACGATAGCCAGCGTCCGAGCGGTCAAAACCCCAATCAATAAACTGCCACCCAGCCCGGCGCCAAATGTGACGGCGATAGCGTCAATGTCTTCCCATCTGCAGTCCGCATCATCAAGCGCTTGTTGAATAACCGGCAGTACAACCTCGATATGGCTACGGGCAGCGATCTCCGGCACCACGCCGCCATATTGGACATGCAAATCTGCACTGGAAGCTACGACGTTAGACAGCAATCGCTGGCCGTCTTCTACTACGGCGGCGGCAGTCTCGTCACAACTAGACTCAATCCCAAGTACTTTCATCTGTTACAGCATAGCATGGAGTGAGTAGAGCAGGGGATTAAAGGATGTTTAAGCGGCGACCTTATCGTTCTCTAGCATCCAATTGTATAGGGCTGCTTCGTGATTGCGGTCCCAAGCGGTGTAGCCAGAATGGGAGATCCATTCGTCGGCGCCGTGAGGTACGACGGGAATGCTATTGAAGAACTGTGAGCCTTGGGACTGGAGGACGGCATGATAGGCTTTGGTAGCGTCAGCGCCGCTGAGACCGGTGGTGTCGCGAATTTCACGGATTATGCCATGGCCGTGTTCAACGTAGACATTCGGGTCTAGGCTGCCAATGGTATTACCACCGCCAATGACAATTGGTGGTTGATTGTCTAGATTGAGGCCGTCAACTATTTGAGTGGCTGTGGGAGTTGGGACCTCAACGGCTGGGGCAGCTGGTGTAACATGGGGCGGAATAGTTACGGTATCGCTAGTAGGGTGCGTATTGCCTTCCAAGGCATGCCAGAGGTCAGGGCCGAATTCTACGGCGGCTGCAGCGAGGCCACCGGCTGCAGCCGCAAAGATTGCACGACGCTTATTGTTGCGGACATCGGTTTCGACGCGCTTAGTGATAACTTCACCGATCTTCGAGCCGACAGCATAAAGCGCTAGCTTAGCATCAGGATTAGCAGCTGCTTTGGTCTCAAACGCACTTAGCGTTTTGGCGTCAGCCGCTTGACGCTGTTGAAACTCTTTATTGAGCATGACATTGTTTCGCAGCTTAGCCGTTAAGACATTACGAGTGGTACGGATGGCCAAGGCTGCGCCTACAGCCGCCCCGCCCGTAATACCGGCACCAGCGGCGACTGCAGATTTGCTTAAGGCCCGGACACCAAGACCAATGCCGATGCCGCTGCCAATGCTGAGGCCCAGCAGGGTGCCGCGCTTGGCGAAGAAACGGGCAGCTTTAGCCCGGAAACTGTCGTCGGAGGTTAGCAACTTAAATTCGGCAGTCGTCAGATCGGTGTGCGCAAATTTGATCATTTTGGGAGCTACTTTTTCATAAATCTTTTGGTCGGAGATACCTTGGGTACGGCCACCGGCTATGAATAGATCGGTTGTCTTTTTGATGGCGGCCTGATGGGCGGCGTGGGCCTGGTTATATTTAGCCTCAAGGTCAGCCGGGACTTTACCATGATTACGGCGCATCAATTTACGACGAGCCACACTCAGCTCCGCCAGGTTATTGATAGTAGTCTCCAGCTCACGGTAAGCAGTCACCACTTCAGGGGAGTTATGGTCGACAAGATCCGGATCTTCAGATTCTTGATCATCTTCAGACGTTTCGGTCTCCTCGGCAACTACTGGCTGGTGGGCTTTTAGCTCGAGGATGATTTGTTTTGCCAGGTAGCGTCCAGAAGTAGTGTAATCATAGTTGCCGTCGGCCCCGATCTCTCCGTTGTACCACTTGGCGTCATCCATGTTGTGAGCCGAGATGGTCCGGATTAGGGCGAAGACTTTGTTGTACTGCTCGGCCTGCTCGGTTTTAGATAGATGGCTATCAACAAGCAGCTCAATTTTATGATCAAGCTCTGGGGCAAGTTGCTTTTCAGCGGCTGTCAATGCCTCGTCACCACTGATAAAAGCTTCTTTGTAAGACAGTTCTGCGACAGCCACTGCGCCGGCCGAATTCAGCTGGGCCTGCTGATCAGCGCGCAGTTTATCAAGCGCCTCATATTCAATAAAGGAATAATCAAGGGCTTGAGCTTGTTCCTGGATATTTCCTGTCTCCATAATAACAACATTATAGCATAATATTTTGATAATATCAACAATATTATTGACAGTTGCTTATGCTTGTCTGTGAGTATGTATATTCGGTCATCCTGCTAATGGTATGCAATAACATATTATTGACAATTATCTTCTAATATGCTAATATTTGTAAGATTTCTCAATTATGAGATGCGGACTTTTACAATTAGTACAGACAACTGTTTATTAGGCATTGTGAAACTACGTTAAAACCGACTTGAGCGCAACTTTCTTATAGTAATCGTTATTATCGGGAAGTTGCGTTTGAGGCTTTGGCTTCGCGCAGCAAGCCTACTAGCTACTACTGAAATAGTCAGCAGTATCGGTAATTGCAGACGTGTAAGCGTCTTCAGCTACCGATACTGTATGTATTTCGGAATCCACAGACAATCTGGCTATTGCCCCAAAAGGAAGGATTGCATTAACAGTTCACTGTTTTTCTGCAACAAACCGCGCGCCACAAGGCGAACGGCATAACCCGACTCAAGGAGCAATACCATGGTACAGGCCAATCTTGACCTCAATGCGCTCGCCGACAAGGGAACGCAGGACGAGATCTACCTCATCAAGCAGCACGCCGCACCGCTCGCCTCGACCCTCAAGGCCATCGGCGACGTCGACGACGCTGCAACGCTGGGCAAGACCATCGTGTTCGACGTCCTCAACGGACTTGCGAGCCAGGCTCTCGAAGCCCTCCGTGCTCACCAGCCGGTGGACTTCAAGATCAACGGCAACTCGCAGGGCGACAAGCTCCTGGAGCGCATCGGCGTGATCGACGGCATCGACGACCCCCAGGAGATCCTGGACGGCTTCGTCAGCATGCTGGAGGCCACTCCCAAGGCTCAGCTGAAGCAGCTCGCGGCAAGCGTCAAGACCTCTCCCCTCAAGGGTGGTGTCAACATCGGCGACTTGCAGCGGCAGCTCAGCGACAAGCAGGACGCGCTCGACAACGCCACCCAGGCTCTCGCCTACGTCAAGCCCGTCTTCGACGCGCTCGACAAGGAGAAGGACCTCAAGGTTCGCGGTGCTCTGCGTGACAACGCTGTCGCTGCTGCCAGTGGTGCTGCACCTTCCACTTCGGTGGCCGGTGTCCCCCAGGACGAGCACGACAAGGTCGTCAAGAAGGCGGACGAGTCCGACAAGGCCCTTAAGGCGGCTCTCAAGCTGCTCAAGTTCCTGCGGACCAAGTCGGCCCACAACGCCTTGCTCAAGCGCATCGAGATCCGTGTCAAGGACACCGAGCTCGACGCCGAGGACAAGGTCGTCTGGGACTCCGTCAAGGCGCCCTAAGGGTTCCAAGCTTGTGGCCAACCGGTCATAAGTCCGTCTCCATATGGAGGTGATAATTGCTAGTAGGGAACTGGTCGGGTGCGTTGTGTACAAGGATTCTCTCCCCAGAGACCCCTTGTATACAACCACCCGACCAGCACCACCCTGATTCATAATTTCTAACAACCAGTTATCAAAAGCCAGCAGTAGCGTATTATAAAAGGTATGAATCCTAAGAAGTTAGTCCGTAAAGTCTTGCCCAAGCAGGGGATCAAAGCGGCTGAAGAGACATACCGCAAGTCACGGATCTACGCTTTGCAGGCCCGGGCCGGTTTCCCGGCTAAGGGACTTAGGGTGATTGCGGTCACCGGCACCAATGGCAAGACTACCACGGCCAATTATATTAATGCCATGCTCAAGTCGGCGGGCAAGCGGACGGCGCTGTTTAGCACAGCTGTCATCGAGCTGGATGGTGAGTCGCAGCTCAACCGGACCCACCGGACGGTACCACTAACGGCCGAGCTAATCAGTTTCTTCAAACAAGCCAAAACCGCCAAAGTGGATTATGTGGTCATGGAAGTCACCAGTCAGGCTCTGCAACAGCATAAAATGCTCGGCATGCCGGTGGATATCGCCGTCATGACCAATCTGACCCAGGATCATCTGGACTATCACAAGACCATGGACGCTTACGCCGCTGCCAAAGCCCGGCTTTTTAATGAATATATGAGTCCGAAGCAGGTAGTGCTGAACCGCGACGACAGCTGGTACCGGTATTTCCGGGGCCAGTCGGTGGGACAGGTGACGACGTATGGTGAATCGCCCGACAGCGATGCTCGGATTAGTACTATCCGGCTATATGCCACCCGATCAGCCTGGAGTCTGGCCGGTCACCAGCTGCTGACGACATTACCAGGCAAGTTCAATGTGTTCAACGCCAGTGCTGCCGCCTGCGTCGGCCAGCTAGTCGGGCTGACTGAGCAACAAATAGAGCAGGGGATTGCCGCGCTCACCGCTGTACCCGGGCGGATGGAAGTCATCGACGAAGGCCAGAACTTTGGTGTGTTGGTCGATTATGCCCACACGCCTGATGCGCTTGAGAATGTATTGACGGCAGCCAGAGGCATTGCCAAAGGTAAAGTACGCGTAGTTTTCGGTGCTACCGGTGACCGTGATGCGTCTAAGCGCCCTATTATGGGGGAAATTACCACCAGGTTGGCTGACATGGTCTATTTGACCGACGATGAAACCTATACCGAAGACGGTGACGCTATCCGGCGCGATGTCCAGACGGGCATCAAGACCAAAAACTTTGTGGAGATCGCTGATCGCCGTGGTGCCATTACGCAAGCCTTCCATGATGCTAAAGCAGGGGATGTCGTAGTATTGGCCGGCATTGGCCACCAGGACAGCCGCAACATGGCAGGCAAGTCAGTTGCTTGGGACGAGCGAGAAATTGCCCGCGAGCTCCTGGGATCAATGCGCAAGTAAACTTGCACACAATCATGACAGGCGTATAATTGTGAAATAATTTACAGTACGCATAAGCGCAATGTGCTACATCGTCTGAAATTATAGCTGTTTCTTCGAGTCAGTCTTGATTCGGAAGCACGCACCTTGAGATTGTGAATATCTGTTGTGGAAGCAATCAGTGCCCAAATTTTGGACATTGCTTGCTTCCACAAGGGAGGCTCTAGCGAGCAATCGCTAGCTACACGAAATCCTGGGGAGGATTCGTGAGTGTAACAACAGATGTCCGGCCGACACCTCTGCTGGTGGCAACACTAGCTAAGCGTTGGCAAGAGATCGAGCAGTGCTGGACTCTCCATGACCCGGAGGCTCACAAGCAGCGCACGTTCCGTCGCACCAAGCGGCAGATCAATCGCAGCTGGAGGCGCTACAATGACCAACTGGAGAAGCTCTACAAGACTGCCAACCAGCCGCAGGACAACCCCGTCCACAACCTGCTCAGCACCATCCGCACCACCCGCCGTGACTACCAGCACCACGGACGTATCCGCAAGCCGCTCGCCGAGCGTCTTGACTACCTCAAGAAGCGGAAGGATCGAGTGCGTCGGACTCTGGTCCTGACTGGTGTCTCGCTGACAGCGTGACATAGCCTCTGTGGGGGTCCGGGTGGATGTGCGTTTAACGCGCTTTGGCAATCAGCCACCACCCGGACCCCCCTCGCCCCCCCCTCATATTCACAATCTCTTCTTCCAAGCATTTATTTAGACCCATGTCGGGTCTATTTTTTTGGCAAAGTCTTGACAGTAGAGCAGTTGCCCGCATATCATAACATCGGTAAGTTAGCACTCTCATGGTGTTAGTGCTAATATAAACTGACCGAAAGAGTTAACGGAGGGAGAATTATCATGAGTGCAGCATTGCATCCTTTAGGCGACTACGTTGTTGCCCAGGCTGAAGAAGCCGAAACCAAGACCGCCAGTGGTCTGTATCTGCCTGAGAAAGCGGCCGAGAAACCAAAAACTGCCAAAGTAGTGGCCGCCGGCCCGGACGCCAAGCAGGTCAAAGCCGGTGACCGCATCGTCTACAAAGCCTACAGTACTACCGATGTCAAAGTCGGCAAGGATGAGTATATCCTGGTCAAAGAAGAAGATATTTTAGCGACTGTTAACTAACACCTGAAGGAGAACACCTATGGCCAAAAAAGTATTTTATGATGATGATGCCCGCCGCCGAGTACTGGGGGGCGCTGAGATTCTCTACAACGCCGTCAAGACGACAATGGGCCCCAAGGGCCGCAACGTAGTTATTAGCAAGGGTTACGGCAACCCTACAGTCACCCACGATGGTGTGACTGTTGCCAAAGGCGTCGAACTGGCTGATGTCGATGACGAGACCCTCGGCTACAAAGTTGGTGCTGAGCTGATCAAGCAGGCGGCCTCCAAAATGAATGATGTCGCTGGTGATGGTACTACTACCGTCACAGTGTTGACCTACCACATTCTCAACGAAGCCAACAAGCTGATCGCCGCCGGTCATAACCCTATGCTGTTGCGCAAAGGTCTTGAAGCCGCTGCTCAAGACGTTATAGGACAGCTTGGTGGACTGGCTGAAGACATCCAAGGCAAGAAGTCGCGGGTGGCTGAAGTAGCAACCATCTCGGCTGGTGACGGTGCGATTGGTGAACTGATCGCTGATGTTATCGACAAGGTCGGTAAGGATGGTGTGGTGACCGTAGAAGAAGGCCAGGGGCTGCTACTGGAAGCCGAGGTAGTCGAAGGTTTCACCTTTGACCGCGGCTTCGTCAGCCCCTACATGGTGACTGACACTTCACGCATGGAAGCTGTCTATGACAAGGCGGCCATTGTCATTACTGACAAAAAAATCACCAGCATTCAGGAATTCCTGCCGCTGCTGGAGAAGCTGGCCCAGTCCGGCAAAAAAGAACTGGTCCTGATAGCCGAAGATGTTGAAGGCGAAGCGCTTGGCACGCTGGTGCTGAACCGCCTCAAGGGTGTCTTCAACACCGTTGCCATCAAGGCGCCATCCTTTGGCGACCGCCGCAAAGACGTCCTCAATGACATCGCCATCCTGACCGGTGCGACCGTCATCACCGAGGATAGTGGCATGACTTTTGAAAACGTTGAGCTCGATGTCGTGGGTTCGGCCCGCCGGGTGATTGTCCGCAAAGATGAAACGACCATTATTGAAGGTGGCGGTGACGCCGCGGCCGTCGAAGCCCGACTGCAGCAGTTGGCCGGTCAGGCCGATAGTGCCAATAGCGGCTACGATCGTGACAATCTCGAGAAGCGCCGAGCGGCGCTTAGCGGCAAAGTAGCAGTCATTAAGGTCGGTGGTGCTACCGAGACAGAGATCGAAGAGAAGAAGTTCCGGGTGGACGACGCAGTGGCGGCTGTCAAAGCCGCTCTCACCGAAGGTATCGTGCCTGGCGGTGGCGTTACGCTGATTAACCTAATCACGACCATCTCTGTTAGTCAGAGTGATGATCTAAGCGTCACCGCCGGCAAGCAACTGCTGATGCGGGCCCTCGAGCAACCCTTCCGCATCCTGTTGACCAACGCCGGCCTCAACGCCGACGAGTGGCTGCCACAAGTCCGCGCCGGCAAGCCCGGCCACGGTGTCAACGTCACCGATCCCGGCAAGCTCGTCGACCTCAAAGCCGCTGGTGTCATCGACCCAGCCCGCGTCACCAAGGAAGCTCTGCAGAACGCCGTTTCCATCGCTGGTACGGCTATGACTATGGGTGCACTGGTCGTTGACGTGCCTAAGGATGAGTCTGCTGCCGCTGCTAACCCAGGCATGGGTGGCATGGGCGCCATGATGTAGTCAGACGTCTGTCTGCTATTATGCAGGCTGCTGGGTAAAGTAGTTGATTTCGTTAACGATGTCGAGCAGGGCTTGGGCCCGAGCTTTTTCGTCAGGTATGGCCTTGGCGGCGGTGTAGGCGTCCTTGACCAGGGCCTGGTTGTCACTGGCCTGGATCATCATCATGGTGGTGCGGAAGCGCTCCTCAGGGGATTGGTCGAGGTGGCCGACTAGGGGTGCGAGCTGGCTGAGGGCTTGCTGCTTGATATCTATCAGGTCGTGAGGGCTGCTGACGGTATCGGTATCAGGGTCACCGCCATCTGCGGCAGGGCCAGCTGCAACTGGCTCATCGCTGACAGCAGGAGCTGCGGTGCTGCCATCGTCAGAGCCAGACAAGGGTAGGCCAGGGTGCTGCCAACCAGCGCTAGGCGTTACGGTGGCGGCCGGCTGATCATTCAGGACGCCGTCAATAGACTGTTCTGGTATCTGTGCCGAATCTTTTTGATCATCATTTTGCTGCCCGAACATCCCACCCCCTGTTTTATAGACTTAGGAGAATTGTACCATAAGCGGCATACGACTTGAAGCGCCGCCGACAAGCGCCTAGACTAGTACTATGTTGGACGATTTAAAATACCTGCACCACCGCGATGCCCAGGACGCCCTGGGGATCGCCGAGCGCCAGTGGCAGCAACTGACCTATACATTTGACGTGGCCCAAGCTTCCATTACGGCCGAGCAAGTGGTCTATGCAGGGGTCGGAGCTATGACAATAGCCGCCGAGCTGAGCGCCGGCTGGCCAGGCTACTCGGTACCATTTGAGATTGTACGCGACTACGACATCCCAGAGTATGTATCCGATAAAACGTACTTTATAGCCGCCAGTTACGCTGATGATGACGCTGAAGTATTACTTGCGTTATCCCAAGCCGAAACACGGGGAGCCCAGATTGCGGTCATTACCGGCGGCGGCAAGTTGTTGGAGATCGCCAACCAGAAGGGTTAT
>CAXSFI010000002.1:234717-253592 GCA_964236675.1 uncultured bacterium | reverse complement strand
AACCCTGACAAACCGCTAGACTTAACGCAGGTTGCGTTTGGTTCTAGAATTTAGGAGGTTCAGATTTCGTTTTGGTATCGGCGACAAGATTTGAACTTGTGACCCCAGGCTTATGAGTCCTGCCTTTGACGCTAACGCCAATGATTTCACCAAGAGGTACGAGTTAGCATTAGCACGTTTTAAGCAGCACTTAATTGGTGCTATTGCCGTCAGTGTAGCCGTCAAGTGACTTAATTGTTAATAAAACTTTTTAACGTCAAATTAAATGGTAGCGGCAACTGGACTTGAACCAGTGACCTTCGGCTTATGAGTCCGACGCTCTAACCAGCTGAGCTATGCCGCCACGTCAGGTTAATATAGCATGATTCGCCCCTGTTGGCTACCAGGAAAGCAGAAATTAACGAGCGTAAGGCGGAACGTATTTTCCTACCCTTACGTTACTCCACCCACCCAAGGCACTTTGAAGATTCCCGTAAATCTCTTTGTTGAAAGGTATATCGGTCGAGTTGGCTATTGTATAGTCTCGGCCAATGGCGTTGAACTCTTTATCTTTCATAACATTCACACAATAATTGAACTTATCGTAGTCACTGGCTTCATTAAATATGTACCAGAAGTAATTAAAGTGAGAGTTAATTTTGGCTATTACTGCTTCTAGCTCATTAGTGCGAGGGTCAACTATGTATTCACTATCCGCCGATTTAATTACATTAATCATTTCGCCAATAATGCCGGAAGCGTTATATAAAGTGTATAAGTACCCTAAAATGGTAGCCGCTTGGGTATAGGGCTTGTCAAATCCAATCATTGTACTAAAGCTATGCTGATTATTATCTTTGCGTAAGTCGCGAAATGCGTCAGATGTAGGGTGGACAAAGGTACCAAGGAAAGTGTAGTGCGCGTCTATTCGCAGAAGTGCCGCCCTATCGGTAATTTCATTAATTTTTAATGAATCTCTAACCGCGTCATAGGAAAGATACAAATTGTACAAATCACGTTGAGCAGTACGGTGCCTCTTATCGCTATCGTCTACTTCCTCTGTTGGCTCATAATATCTAAAGTATGCCGCTTCATCAAGCCGGTACACATCTGGCCGAAACTCCCGAAATAGGAAGTGATGATATGGAATGGGTGGCTCGTCGGGTTTATTTTTTGGCCGAAGCCCCTCAAAAACGTACAAAAGGTGCTTGCGTAACTGCGGGTAAGGCTCAACTGCCAAGAGGCTACCTGTACCAATCTTTTTGCGCTCCTCGGTCAGAATGTCTTCAATCTTTCGCTTGTCACCCTTAAAATTACCTAATCGTATATATTTTGTACCTCGGCACATAAGTATGAGCAGCAAGTAATTTTCTAATAGCGACCTGTTGAGTGCTAAGGTGTCGGCAACCTTATCATTTTCAAGCAACAGTCGGCAGGTGTCTACTGTCTCCATTCGGAAGTTCACAAAATCAGTCAATTCAAAAAACTGTGAGTGACCCGTAGTGCCTTGAACTATTTTTGATGACCACGCTTGGTATTCTTCAAGTAATTCAGCTAGATTCTCTTTTGCCGTCTCTATTTCTTTGTCCATATTGGCTAATTAGACACTTATGCGACTGAATCGGCGTAATCATGTAGAACCGAAGAAACTTTAGTACCCCAGTTATCGCTTTCCCATAAGAAAGTCACGCCTTCGGCTGCTGCTGCGCCAAATGAGCGTCGCACTTGTACTTCTTTGCCGCTATCAACGCCCAAAGCACTGACAATATCTATTGAACCACCCATTTGTTCATTCCATAACTGCAACTGTTCGCGACCAATCTCTTTTGTCGCCGGGCCACTCATACCACCTGCGCCATTTGGGACGCTCAAAATAGGAGTGCCGTCACTATTTCTGGCTATTTGGTTAGGAATGGTGTTGGCAGTTATTAAGAAGCGAAAGACATTCTTGGCTCGCAGTAACTTAGCTACATCAGGTATTAGTAATTTTTCTTCGTTAGAAACATAAGGCGGCAATTTTATACCGACTCTTTGACCCTCGCCAACTTCTGCCGCAAGCACATCAACTAGTTCAGCCATACTCTCCAAGTCGTATCCCATAAGCGGCTTTCTCCCGCCACCTTCCGTAACTACATTAGGACACGATACATTTAGCTCTACTAAATCAACGCCTGTTTGAAGGAACTCATATACAAGTCTCCGGGCTTGTTCTACCGACTCGCCGCTTTCAGGAGACATTGTCGGCGAACCGCTATAAATGACTGGCTTTCCTTTATCGTGTGAACGGCTAACTACATCAGGAGCTAGGACTAGGGCTTCGTCTAAGCCTATATTCGGCAGCCCCATTGAGTTATAGGTTCTACCCTCAACAGAATCGTAGTGATAAGTTGGGCTTCCAAACTTTGCTTCGTTGCCTTCTTGGCGTGGAATTGTAAAGGAACCGACGGTAATTGCGCCAATTCCAGTTCCGGCTAAGACATCAATCTCGCGTAGTATTCTTTCTGCGTAAGGGCCGTTAATTGAACCTGCTGCATTGATTAAGGGTGAACTTAGCTCTACACCTGCAACCGCATACTCTGGATTTGCCATATTACCTCCCGTTAATAACTTAATTGGAAGTATACGCGCTATAAACGTCCAAAATAAAGTGCTAATGATTGCAAATAGCAGCAGAAAGCTACAGAATAAGTTCAAACCATTTAAGGAGGAAAGTATGGCAGGAGTCGGAGAATTACCAGCAAGAATGTCGGAAGAAGCAGTCTGTGCGAAATTACTAGAGGTTGGTGCGGTTTCAATTCGTGATGTAGACGCTGGTGAAGAACCATTTCTATACAGTTCAGGAAACTTCGGCCCTGGTTACGTTATGGTTAAGGGGATTGTTGGACGCCAAGATGTTTTTAAGCCTCTTGTTGAACAGCTTGCTCTACGCTTAGTAGACGAAGTAGTTGAGTTTGATAACATTGCTGGAAATGCTACTGGCGGTATGATTCCTGCTTATCAATGTCGTGAAGACTACCAGCGTATGACTGGTAAAGATGTGGGATATGTTTATGTTCGTGGCACCCGTAAAGAAGGTGGACACAAAGAACTAATAACAGGTCTTGACCACATTCCTGAAACCCGTGAAGACGGTTCTCCCGCACACTGGTTGGTCGTGGAAGAATTAGTAAACTTTGGTGAAACTACTACTAACTCTCTGAACCTACTTAGAGGACTTGGCTTCGTTGCTAATAAAGGTGCAACAATCCTGCATTACGACCACGCAGAAGTAAATGCTAGATTAGCTGAAAATAACATTGACCTAACTCGCCTTACTACGCTTCCAAACTTACTAGATGTAGCGGTAAATGAGGGCTTTTATAGTCAGGACGCGGTTGCTTCATACCGAGATTTCCTTGCAAGCCCTGCACAGTGGCAACAAGTTCGTGGAATTGAGCCAGTACAGAGGTAATTATGGCAGAAAAGCTACTCTATGTTGGTTTAGACGAAGACGATAGGCAAAAAAATCTAGAGCTTGTTGATACGCTCGTAGGTGCTGACGCCGAGGGTAACTTTGGGTTCAAAGTAAACTTAGACCATACACTTATGTGGGGCAAAGATTATGTTGAAGAAGTAGTCGCTAGTGAGAAGCCAGTTTTCGTAGACTTGAAAATGAACAATGGTTCTCGCACTATGAGCAACATAGTGAACTGGCTAGGTGATATTGGTGTAGCCCACACAAATGTTTGGTCTCACGCTGAAAGTAATCTCGCAAAAACAATGAAAGGGTTAAGTGGTATTACTGACAGACCTGCTGTATTGGGCGTTACCTTTTATACACGCTGGAATGAGGATTATGCCCGAACTCACCACAATATGTCTTTGAGCGAACTCATAAATCATTGGTCACACGTTGCCGTTGATAGTGGTGCTGACGGCATTATTTTGCCGGGCAACCAACTTGAAGCTGTCAAAGATTTGGATACTGTAAAACTTAACCCGGCTGTCCGTATGCCGGGTCAGGAAACAAAAAGTAAGCAAGAACAAGTCAGCAATCCGTATGACGCTATTATGGCCGGTTCAGACATTCTTGTAGTAGGTAGTCCTATATATGGTTCACCAGAGCCGGTTCAAGCACTAAAAACATTCCTTGCTGAAATCAAGCGAGCTGAAACAGACCTTGCAGCTTAGGGCTAAAATCTATGGTTAATGTTCAAGAACACTTAGGCGAGCTGCTAGACGTAATTCAGGAAGCTGATACGGCGGTAATGGAAGTCTATGACTCTCACTCTGCGGTTGTTGAAATAAAGGACGATAACACGCCTGTTACACAAGCCGACATGGCTTCTCACCGAATTGTTACAAGAGAGTTAGCACGGCTTTTCCCGCATATACCTGTTGTAAGTGAAGAAGGAGACAGAGAAGCAAATATCAGAACTGTTCAGGGCGAATCGTTTTGGCTCGTAGACCCGCTAGACGGCACTAAAGAGTTTCTAGCAAGAACAGGGCATTTCACTATTTGCGCCGCACTTATAGAGAGCAGTAGGCCTACTTTCGGTGTAATTTCTGCTCCTGCATTAGGTGTAACGTATTATGGCGGGTTAGACATGGGTAGTTATAAACTAGTGCAAGGCCAGAAAGCTCAACCTATAAAAGTTTCTGAACAAAAACTAGGTATTGTTCTTGGAAGTCGCTCTGACCTTAATGAACCAACGAGCGCATATATAGCTAAACACTTTGAAGGCTCTCAAATTACACAGGTAGGTTCTCAACTAAAATTACCGCAAATAGCAGAGGGACTAGCTGACGCTTACCCAAGAATCAACGGGCCGTTGCACTTATGGGACTTAGCTGCGGGTCAAGCAATCCTAGAAGGTGCCGGTGGCAGTGTTATTCGTCCTGACGGGAGTGCTTTGGACTATCACTCCGAAACCCTCAAAGTTGGCGACTTCATAGCTAGTTCATAGCGTACTTATCTGGACATACCACTGCCACTATTCTTAAAGACATGGGCGTTGACGCAAAGGATACACAAATGATCTTGGGTCATGCACATATCTCTACAACTCAGCAGATTTATCAACATTCTGGTCTTAAAGAACGCAGTTTGATATTGGAGCGATATGAGCAGGAATTAGTCAGTATTAGTGACTCTAGCCGTCAAATTGAGCCGTCAAGCAAGATTAAGACAATAGAATTATTTGATAATAACAGTGGTGGGTTTAGACTGATTCAGTCTAATAACCCCAGGCTTATGAGTCCTGTGCTCTAACCAACTGAGCTACGCCGACCCATTAATATGGGCATGTAAAACAGCCTGTAATATAGCACGTTTTACATCTGTTGGCTAGGCCTGACAGCCGCTAGTAACTGCGGAAGACGAGGTAGGTAGCCGTGCAGATGCCAATAACAATGACGACGATCCGAATGGTATGAGACGAGTAGCGCTGGGCGCCGATCGAGCCGGCATAACCGCCCAGTCCATTACCAGCGGCCATGAACAGGCCATGTCGCCAATCAATCAAATGTGAGTTGGCCAAACAGAGCAGTGACACGCTGGCAATACTGACGGCCATCAGGTTCTTCAGTGCATTCATCTGGTGTATTTCATGGAGCTTGGTGAAGCCAAGTAAGGCCAGCATGATAAAGCCGAAGCCAGCACCGAAGTAACCGCCATAGATAGCTAGGGGAACCATGGCAATAGCAACTGGTATCAACGGGCGTAGACTCTGACGTTGCCGTTTCGGACCATTGATGTGCTTACGAACGTGGAAGTGCAGGTAAGGCTGGAAGATGAACAGCACGACGGCGAAGACAATTAGTCCGGGGACTAAATGTTCAAAGCTGGCTGCCGAGGTGTGTCGCAAGATGGTAGCGCCTATGGCCGCTCCAATAGCACAAGGGATGGCGAGTAGCAGGTATGCCCTGGGAATTTGACTCAGATATTTGCGGTAGCCAAAAGCGGAGGTGATCTGTCCCGGTAATATAATGATGTTGCTGGTGGCGTTGGCTACCAGCGCCGGCATACCGGTAGCCAATAGGACAGGGAAGCCAATCAGCATGCCGCCACCGGCGATACCGTTCATGGCACCGACGACAATACCGACTAGGAATAGAATTACATCTTTGAGCATATTTGTTTTAATTTCTACTCTTAATTGTACCTTATACCCGAAAAACATGGCGCTCCGAATTATATTGGAAGAAATTATCGGTGTTGAACCTGTTGTCCTACGTGGTGACTTAGAGCCGTTTAGGCAACAGTTAACAAGTTAAGTATTAGTCTTCTGCAACCATTTACAGAGGTCATCCCAGCTAGTCGGCAGGTGAGCGATTGCCGACTGTCCGGCCTGCGTAAGCTCTCCGGCGCTGTGCTGGCCCGCGTCAAACGAGATGGCGTTGAGGTGCATGATGCTGTACTCACCGCGGGCTTCCTGCAAAATGATCCCGGGGATATCAGCGCTAAATAACTTCTGGACACTAGCATCTTGATAGATCACAATTTGCCGCAGAATGATGGTCCGGTCTTCTAGGCTCCGCGTTAAGTTCAAAAAATCGTCGATGCTTAGCCAACTATTAATCTGGCTCATGTAGGGGCCAGGGAAGCCGCCTAGCGCTGGGATGAGCCAGCTGTCGTCGGTAATAACTACTGGCTTTTGCAGTTTTTCGTAAGCCTGCGCCACCTTATGCTTCGCGATCGGATCGCCGTCTAACGCCTGGATCTCTACGAAGTCAATAACTTCACGGTCAAAGGTGATGCCGAATGCATCGCAGGCTACTCGGGCAGCGCCAACTTTGGCATCGTTGCTGGTAACGAACGTAAAATCGCTCATGCTTTTAGTAGTTTCATATACACTTAAGTATAGATGAAAGCGCTAGATGTTATAGTCCCGCCTGGGCAATACGTGCTGGCCGTCAGTGGCGGTGTCGACTCGATGGTGCTGCTTAACCTTTTGCAACAGCAACCTGGGCTCCGGCTAACGGTGGCGCATTTTGATCATGGTATTCGTGAAGATTCTATGGAAGATCGGCGCTTAGTACAACAGGCAGCCCAGTTTTATGGTTTACCATTTGTCTATCACCTGGGCCATTTGGGTGCTGAATCCAGCGAAGCTACTGCTCGAACTGCGCGTTATAAGTTTTTGCGTAGCGTCCAGCATGCGGCCGGTGCCCAGGCTATCATCACGGCCCACCACCAGGATGACGTGCTGGAAACAGCCATACTTAACAAGGTAAGAGGCACTGGTAGAAAAGGCCTAAGCGCTCTCAATAACAGATCAGATATGGTCCGGCCGCTCCTTCATTTACCGAAAACTGAAATTGTGAAATACGCCCAGCACAAAGATCTGGTCTGGCGCGAAGACAGCTCCAATCACGACGAAACGTATCTGCGCAATTACGTTCGACACCGGGTCTTGCCGAAGTTTGATGCTGATGCTCGCGGCCGGTTACTCGATATCATCGAAGGTAATCGGCAGATCAATAAGGCACTTGATGCCGAATTGATCAATCAACTGCATTACCAGCCAGCCGCCCATACATTGGACAAGCGCTGGTTCGCCAGCCTACCGCATGCTGTAGCCCGTGAGGTCATGGCCACCTGGCTGCGCGAACACGGTTTGACCAGCTTTGACCGGTCAACTCTGGAGCGGCTAACTGTCAAAGCCAAAACCCAGGCCGCCGGCCAGCGGATTGATGTGCTTCAAAATCACTGGCTATTTGTGCATGGTGATCATTTGGCACTCAGTAGAGACGAGCGCTAGCCAAAGCTGGTACAGCACGGTATAATAGCCGCATGAATAAGAAACCCACGCGCCCAAGTCGCAAGACTCCACCCACTAACCACCGTACTGCCAAGAATGCTGGATTTATCGTCTTGATCATTTTATTCGGCCTGATATTCTTCGCCGCTAGCAGTCAGCCCAGCAATCTTAAGAAGATTTCATCGACCGACGCTATTGCCGCAGCCAACGCTGGTAAGTATTCCAAGTTCCAAATATCTGGCAATCAAGTTACGATTACTAAAAAAGGTGATGACCATGCGACTCTTAAAACTAATATTGAGCCCAACGCCAGCCTAAAAGACCAAGGTTTGCAATATGGCAAAGTTCAGGTCAGCTATGATGCGCAATCTAATGGCACGTCTACTTGGCTAGGCATTGCCGAGACAATTGGGCCGGTCATTATCATCGCTGCCCTGCTGTATTTCATGTTGCGGAGCGCTCAGGGTCAGGGCAACCAGGCCATGAGCTTCGGCAAGAGCCGGGCCCGCCTATATGGCAATGAAAAAGATAAAGTTACTTTTGGCGATATTGCCGGCAGCGACGAAGCAAAACAAGACCTCGAAGAAGTCGTCGAGTTCCTTAAATTCCCTAAGAAGTTCGCCAATCTCGGCGCCCGTATCCCCAAGGGTGTGCTGCTGGTCGGGCCTCCCGGTACCGGTAAGACCATGCTGTCCCGAGCTGTCGCTGGTGAAGCCAACGTACCATTTTTCAGCATCTCCGGTTCTGAATTTGTGGAGATGTTCGTTGGTGTTGGTGCCTCACGTGTTCGTGATCTATTTGCCAAAGCTAAGAAGAACGCTCCCTGCATTATTTTCGTTGACGAGATCGACGCCGTGGGACGGCGCCGTGGAAGCGGCATGGGCGGTGGCCATGACGAGCGTGAACAGACCCTAAACCAGATCCTGGTGGAGATGGACGGCTTCGACCAAGGTGAAAACGTGATCGTCCTAGCCGCTACCAACCGGGCTGACGTGCTGGATCCGGCACTGCTGCGTCCTGGCCGTTTCGACCGCCGCGTCAACATTGGTCTACCGGACCGCAAGGACCGCGAAGCCATCCTCAAAGTTCACTTTGCCAAGAAGCCCCTCGAAAAATCTGTCGATTTAGATGCGCTGGCTGCTAAAGCCGCTGGTTCGTCGGGTGCTGACTTAGCTAACATTGCCAACGAATCAGCCATAATTGCCGCACGCAACACCCACACCGAGATATCACAGAAGGACGTGACTGAAGCCTTCGAACGCGTGGCCATCGGCCCAGAACGCAAGAGTAAAGTCATGACCGAAGCTGACAAAATGACCACCGCTTACCATGAAGCCGGGCACGCCCTGGTCGGTCACGTATTACCCGACAGCGACCCAGTACATAAGGTGACGATCATTCCGCGCGGTGGCACTGGCGGTGTTACTTGGTTCATCCCACCAGAAGACCGCTTGTACGTCTCGCTGGTCCAGTTCAAAGACGTGCTGGCCCGGGGCATGGGCGGCCGCATAGCTGAGGAAGTCATCCTGGGCGCCGACCATATTACTACTGGCGCCGGCTCTGACCTGCAGAACGCCGCCGAATTGGCCCGCGACATGGTTATCAACCAGGGCATGGGCAAGAAGCTACGTGACCAGGTCTTCCGTGTTGATGAAGGTATGATGATCGACCGCATGGTCCACGAACGCGATTATTCCGAAGATACCGCCAAAGTTATTGATCAGGAGGTTGAAAGCCTGATCACCGAAGCCGCCACCCGCGCACGGGCCGTCATCAAGGCCAACCTCGACAAGCTCGAAGCCCTCAAGGACCGATTACTCGAAAAAGAAACTGTCGATGCCGATGAAGTCGACGAAGTACTCAAGGGCGCTAAGCTGCCGCAAGCTGCCGCTCAGTACTAGTTTGCTCCTGAGACGGTTCGAGAAACGAAATCAGTTGCATTGTTCAGCCAGTTTCCAGATTGTCATGTTTTTTTGTGAATGGATGTTTTCCTAAGAAGTTAATAATAAGTATTCTTGAAAAAACATGACAATCTGGAACTAGGCCACTCGGTGCAACTGAAACTTTTTCTAGTGGCAAAAGCTAGGTATGCTATCTCGTGCTTGCTATGCTTGACTCATGAATTGGCAAGAACTAGACAAGGCGGTTGAACAATTAGCCCAAAAAGTGACCACGAAACCCGACACCATAGTTGCCGTAATCCGTGGCGGCCTAATACCGGCCCGATTGTTCGCTCAACGGGAAGATGTTCCAGTTTTTCCGTGGGACTAGCAAGACTATGCGTTCGCACATAACAGTGCGATAATAGAGGCAAGCGTAAGGGTGTAGGCAATTCTCTATTATGAGTCGATTTAACGAAAAACAATTACAGGAACAAGCCGATGAGCATGGTATCGTGCTGCTGTTGCAGGTGCCACGCACCAACGACCAAAAGGAGCTGGCCGCGGAGCAGATGTTTGCCAGTCTGCATGGTCTGCTAACGTTACCATCGCAGAAACGATTCCAGTCGACGAAGCGTGAGCGCCTCAGCTTTGAGATTGCCGTGCTTAAGAAGCGAATCGGCTTCTACGTCTGGGTGCCGGAATATCTCAAAAGTTTCGTTGAGGAGCAGATCTATGCCCAGTATCCAAACTGTCAGATCTCCGAGGTGCCGGATTATGCCGCGACTTCAGGTGAAGGCTTTGCTACTAATCTATGCACTGAAATGAAGTTGATCCAGAATGACGCGTTGCCGATCAAAACTTTCCAGAGCTTCGAAGTTGACCCTTTGGCGTCAATCACGGCTGCCCTGGCCAAGTTCGAAGATGATGAAGAGGCCTGGATCCAGCTGATGGTCAAGCCAGCAGCCAGCAACTGGCACAAGAAGAGCGAACGTTATGTGTCGGGACTGCGCGGTGACGGCAGTAAGAAGACTTCCGGCACAGGCCTGTTGACGGCCCTCTGGACGCCACCTGAGTATAAAGCTGGCGAAAGTACCAAGCTGACTGAGTATGAAACCTCGCGGGCCGGTGGGGCAGAGGAGAAGAGTCATAAGCTAGCCTTTGAGACCAGTCTGCGTATTGTGTACCGTGGGCATGTGCCGGTGCCGCAGGCCAAGCTGCGGCTGCAGTCGATCATTGCTACCTACAAACAGTTCAACACCACCTATATGAATGGCTTCGAGCAGCAAAAGGTAGCCGACGACCCAGGCATTGTTGACGCCTACCGCGCCCGCTACTATAGCAAGAAAAGTCTGATCTTAAACATTGAAGAAGTGGCCACCCTGTACCACCTGCCGCATACCAATGTCGAAACGCCGTACATTTTGTGGGCATTGAGCCAGACGGCTGAACCACCGGCTAATTTGCCAATGGTAACCGAGGAATACAATGGTAACATCAGCCCAATCGCCGTTACCAATTTTCGCGGACACAACACTATGTTCGGCATCACTCGGGCTGACCGCGGCCGGCACCTGTACATTATCGGTCAGACTGGTGTCGGTAAGTCCGGTATGCTCGAGCTGCTGACTATCTCCGATATTTATAGCCCCTATGGCTTTGCCGTCATCGATCCCCATGGTGATTATGCCATCAGCATCCTCAGGCGGATGACGCCGGAGCGCGCCAAAGATGTCATATATTTCAATCCGGCCGATACCGAGTTCCCGATTGCCTTCAACCCGATGGAGGTGCCTGACCCCAAGCTCAAGAATCATACTGCGTCTGAGCTGATTGGCGTGCTGAAACGAATGTTTGAATCGTGGGGTCCACGGCTGGAGTACATTCTGCGCTACTCGCTGCTGGCGCTATTGGACTACCCAGACGCTACCATGCTTGATATTACCCGCATCCTGACCGACAAGCATTTCCGGCAAGAAGTGCTGAAGTATGTCGATGACCCCGTGGTGCGTAATTTTTGGACTATTGAATTTGCTAGTTGGAACGATAAATTTATGGCTGAGGCCGTGGCACCAGTGCTCAACAAAGTCGGGGCTTTTACGGCCAATCCGTTGGTACGTAATATCATCGGTCAGCCGAAGAGCAGCTTTAATATTCGGCAGATCATGGACCAACGCAAGATTTTGATCGTCAACCTCAGCCGCGGTCTAATCGGCGAAGACAACGCTGCGCTGCTCGGCGCGTTGCTGGTGACCAAGATCCAGTTGGGCGCTATGAGCCGGGCTGATATACCGGGTGATCAGCGCTCACCATTTTACCTATATGTCGATGAATTCCAGAACTTTGCGACTGACTCATTCGCGACGATTCTGTCTGAAGCTCGAAAGTACGGTCTAAACCTGACAGTGGCCAACCAGTATATTGCCCAAATGTCGATCGAGGTCAAGGACGCTGTGTTTGGTAATGTTGGTTCGATCATTGCTTTTCGGATGGGTGTCGACGATGCCAAGAGCATGATGCGTTACTTTGAACCGCGCTTCGAGGAATATGACCTGGTGCATATGCACAACCGACATTTTGTGATCAGCACTACCATCGAAGGCGAAAAAATTGCGGCCTTCTCAGCCATCTCACTTAATCTGCCCGAGCAAGCGGTCGACCAGAGTGAAGCCATTATTGCCCGGTCGCGGGCTGAGTATGCTGTCAGCCGTGAATTTGTTGACCGCTACGTCGGTGACCGTTATCTGTTACAGGATGTAAAGCCCAAGCCGAAACCGACGGCTGCACCAACCCGGCCAGTCATCACGCCAGCACCGCCCGCCGCCCAGCCACCACAACCATTGTCTGTACCTGAAACGGCACCAGCACCCGCCAGCAGCGATCAGCCGGCCAAGCCAAAACGCAAGCGAACCCGGCGGCGCAAAGCTGCTGATAAAAGCGCTCCAGCTAGTGCTGCTGCCGCACCGGCCAATGATACAACATTGCGCGTAGAACATTAAGTAACGGCTATAGCCTTATAGTGTGTGCAATTTGCTCCTTAGCTGACTATACTTGTAGGAGCCTATGAACCCCACAGCCCCCAAACAGTCAGAGAGAAAGCGCCGCGTCAGCATCGGCAACGTGGCGGCGTTATTGGTGGCGACTTCGCTAGTCGGACAGGTACTAGGCTTTTTGCGGACCAAGTTGGTTAATGCTAACTTCCCAGCCACCGGCCCACACAGCACCGACGCCTATTTTGCGGCCTTTAGTATCCCGGATTTCTTTTTTTTCACCCTGGCGGCCGGTGCCCTTGGTGTGGCTTTTATGCCCGTCTTGGCTGAGCATCTGCAGAAGAATGACCGCAAGGGCGTCTGGGAATTATCGGCCAGCCTGCTGAATTTCCTGGCTATCATCATGTTCGGCGTCGGATTATTCATGCTTGTCTTTGCGCAGCCACTTATCCATTATGTGGTAGCGCCCAAGCTGTCTGGCGAAGCTCTCGACAATGCTGTTTTGATCATGCGTTTCCTGGCATTCAACCCGTTGCTGTTCACAATTACCGGCGTGTTGACCAGTGTTCAGCAGACCATGGGGCGCTTCTTTTTCTATGCGATTGCACCGTTGTTTTATAACACCTGCATCATCGTCAGCATTCTCATTTTTAGTGACGCACCGCACCACCATGGCGGACCTGGTCACCTCGGTATCGCTGGTCTGGGTTTGGGAGCAATGATTGGCGGTATCCTGCAGCTCTTAGTGGTACTATTTGGTTCGTCCAAACTGAATTTCCACTGGCGGCCGCGCATCAACTGGCAGAGCAAAGACTTCCATCTGATTTTGCGTAACCTGCCGCCGCGATCGCTGGATCAGGGTGTCGACCAGGTGAACAGCGTGGTCGAAACGCACATTGCCAGCTCGCTCGGCGCCGGCAACATCAGCTATTACAACAATGCTTTCACGCTCAGCACCGCCCCGATTCTGTTAGTGGGTACAGCCATCTCGACAGCTGCCTTCCCTCGGCTCAATCAGCGGTTGGCCCAAGGTAGGGTGGATTTATTTCGGCGTGACTTTTTGATGATTTTACGGGCTATGATCTGGATTTCGGCACCACTGGTCGTGGTCTGTTACTATTGCCGTGGCTACCTGTCGCGTTTAATTTTCACGCAGGACAATTCCGAGATAGCAATTATCTTTGGCTATCTGACATTAGCCATCTTTTTCCGGATCATTTACTCAATCATTTCACGTTGGTTCTATGCTCAGAAGGACACTAAAACTCCGATGTTCGTATCATTCTTTACGATTGCTCTCAACATCGTGTTGGCCGTGACGCTGGCAAAAAAAAGCTCGTATGGCATAGCCGGGCTGGCCCTGGCCCAATCTATCGTCGCCATGGTCGAAGTCATGATCCTGACAGCAATCATGCTTTACCGAGATCCCAAGCTATTCGATGCGACGTTTTGGAATGGAATCGGCCGGATCGTGGCGGTGACCGGCTTCAGCGTGGTAGCCGGTTTTATCATGGTCAGTTTGTACCCGTTGCTGTCTAGCGATAAAGGTATCTTTACTTTGGGATCAAAGCTGGTGCTGATAGCCGGCGTGACGTTCGGCGTGCATGTTGGTGTATCAGCCATCTTCGGCCTGGAAGAGGTCGGACCGATCTTTCGACGCATCAGGCAGGTGGCGCTGCGGCCTTTACGGCTAAATTAAGCTTTTTTTAATGTCAGCCCAGGCTAGATAGATTATACTGAAGCCATGATTACTGCCACTCATCCCAAACCAACCAATTACCAACTGGAAGACCACGACTTGGTGTTCGGTCATAGTGAGCGTCGCCAGAATAATCAATACGTACTGCGCGTCAAAGATCTGCCCGATGCCGAGAAGCCCCGTGAAAAATTGCAAGAGCTGGGTCCGGCTAGTCTGGCCATGGCCGAGCTGGTCGCCGTGCTGTGGGGCGTCGGCAGCCGCAAAGAAGACGTCCTGGCCATGGCTCACCGGACGCTCAAAGAGTATGGCGAAAAAGCCATCGGCAATGAGTTTAATGCCCAACGTTTAGCAGAAACTGCTGACATTCCGCTCGGCAAGGCCAGCCAGCTAATAGCCAGCTTTGAACTCGGCCGGCGTTTCTATGCCACTGCCGCCGGTCGACCGGTCCAAGTCCGCAATGCTAAACAAGCCTATCAGTATCTCCATGACATGGGCGCCAGCCAAAAAGAACAGTTGCGCGGCCTTTATCTCAATAGCCGCTACCAGGTTGTCCATGACGAAATAATCTCTGTCGGCAGCCTGACTTCCAATGTTGTCCATCCGCGCGAAGTCTACCAGCCGGCCATTGAACGCGGTGCCGTCGCTATTATCATTGCTCATAATCATCCTTCGGGACGGCTCGAGCCAACCATGGCCGATATCCAGATCACCGAACAACTCATCACCGCCGGCGACATCCTGGGCATTGAGCTACTCGACCACCTGATCATCACCAGCGCCAAGTACGTCAGCGTCCTCGACTTCATCCCCCGCACCTAATCCCATTCGGATATAGGCTGAGGTGTCAGCCACGCGATGAGTTTTGATTGCGCCACCCAGGCAGTTTTCAGTCTGTCTCATTTTTTAGCGACAACCTCCTTTTTCATCTGGCGCCATAGGGCTTGTCTCCAATATATGAGACAAATTGAAAACTGTCATAACTATCAAACCAATTTGCGCTACTGGGCTTCTGGCCCAAGGGCCCCGTTCTGGAGACAATCAGCATCACCTCTGTTAATCTGCTATACTATAGCGATATGGAACAGAGCAGGATCCGGAATTTTTGTATTATCGCGCATATAGATCATGGCAAGTCGACGCTGGCTGACCGCTTGCTGGAGCTAACCGGCACCGTGCTGAAGCGCGATATGAAAGCTCAGCTACTAGACCGAATGGATCTGGAGCGCGAAAAAGGCATCACCATCAAACTGGCACCGGTGCGGATGGAACACCAGGGGTACGAGCTAAACCTGATCGACACTCCTGGCCACGTTGACTTCAGCTACGAGGTATCACGCAGCCTGGAAGCCTGCGAAGGTGCGCTGCTGGTGGTGGATGCTTCACAGGGCATTCAGGCCCAGACCTTGGCCAATGTCTACCTGGCAATCGCCGCTGATCTGACGATTATCCCGGTGCTCAATAAGATTGATCTGCCGGCGGCCGATGTCGAGCGGGTCGGAGCTGAAATCGTCAGCTTGCTGGGCTGTAAGTTCGAAGACATTTTGCCAATCTCGGCCAAGACCGGCATCGGCGTTGAAGGTGTACTGGAGCGCGTCATCAAAGACGTCCCTAATCCCAGCACGTCTGTACGAGGCTTCTCCAAACATACCGGCCAAACAAGGGCTTTGATATTTGATAGTTATTACGATGATTACCGCGGTGTCATTCTCTACGTCCGGGTATTCGAAGGTGCTATAGCTAAGAGTGCCCAGATCCGGATGATGGCTACCAGTGCGCCGGGCATCGCGCTGGAAGTCGGCGCTCTCAAGCCGGAGATGACAGCCGGCAAAGAACTGGGCGACGGCCAGATCGGCTATATCGTGACCAATCTTAAAACTACACGCGACGCCAAGGTCGGAGATACGGTCACGCTCGCCAGTAACCCAGCCGATGAGCCGCTGCCCGGCTACCGCAATGTCCAGCCCTTCGTCTACGCCGGTTTTTTTCCGGAAAGCAATGAGTTTTACCAGGATCTGAAAGACGCCATTGAGAAGCTGAGCCTCAGTGATTCGGCCCTGCAATTTGCCCCTGAGAATTCGCCGGTGCTGGGCTTTGGTGTCCGCATTGGCTTCCTGGGACTGCTGCACATGGACATCATCCGTGAACGTCTGGAGCGCGAATACAATCTCGAGCTGGTCGTCACTAACCCCTCGACTGATTACCAGATCAGTCTCAGCAACGGCGAAGAAGTCGATATCAAGAGCGCGGCCGATCTGCCAGATCCGGCCAAAATCGAAGCTATCCGTGAGCCGTGGATCAAAGGCGAGATCGTGGTGCCCAAAGAATACGTCGGTCCGGTCATCCAGCTGATCTCCAATAAGCGTGGTCTGCAGACCAACCTCAGCTACATGGAACAACGGGCGCTGGTTAGTTTTGAAGCGCCGCTGGCCAATCTGTTAACGGACTTTTATGATCAGCTCAAAAGCCTGACCAGCGGCTACGGCTCTTTCAATTACGAGCTCGACAACTACCGGGCCGAAGACCTGGTCAAAGTTGATTTCTATGTAGCCGGCGAGATGGTCAGCGCGCTCTCGGTAATGGTGCATCGCAGCGAAGCCGACCGCCTGGGCCGCGATATCGTCGCCAAGCTCAAAGAGGTCATCCCGCGTCAAAACTTTCAGGTCGCGCTCCAGGCCGCCATCGGTGGCCGCTTCATCGCCCGCGAGGACATCAGCGCTTACCGCAAAGATGTCACCACCGGCCTATACGGCGGCGATGTCTCCCGCAAGAAGAAAGTACTGGCCAAGCAGAAGAAGGGTAAAGAGCGACTAAAACGCTTTGGCAAGGTCGATATACCAGCCGAAGCTTTCACGGTCATGCTCAAGCGCGACTAGACTAATTTTCTGCTACAGAGACAGTTGCATTACAAATGGCTGCAGACGTAGCATCTACTACTGTGTATACAGACTTAGCATCAGTACCGCTCATTGACCACTGCTGTCCGCTCAGCGTATTTACTAGAGCCGTGCTTTTTGCTGCCAGAGTTGGGATTGCTACGTTTCCCGTGTCCTCATTGGTCGCTAGGCCACTGACATCGAACGATTCATAGTGAACCGATATGGCCGGCGTATAGACTTTGCCGGAGTTATTGGTGAAGTAAACTTGTACATCATAGGGCTCACCAGCCTTCACGACTGTGGGTGCTGCTATGACACAGGCCACAGATTTGTTGTTGCTAAATTTATCGGCCTGGGCCCGCCTGACGAGTTCGAAGCTGCCGACGGCTGCGGCGGCTACGATTAGGACCAGGATGAGGAATACGTGTCCAAAGCCTTGATTATTGAGACGCTTCATAGAGATTCCTTTCATGATAGTTCTGCCTTTGACCAGTGGTGCGTAATTGGTGTAACAGGTATTGTCGACGCTGAGCTAGGCTGGTTACCGCGTGTGTTTCGCTGGACAGTCTTACATACCGATGTTGTAAGTGTAACGGTCCGTCTGATGCCGTCGTCACCTATGTATTTACAGTCGATCTTGGCAGCCGTCGTGTGAGTTGTTGTAGCTGGAGCAACCGGCATATCACACTTGGACTTATCACTAACGACTGTCATCAGGTGTTCATGAACGGTGCAGGTAATGCTATCATGCTTGCTTGCTAGGACCACTTGGCGCGCAACTTCTGCATCGTGGGCACACTTGTCGGCAGCTACCAGGCCGTAGGCGTGCAGGTGATTAGTAGCGTCAGTATATATACAGTGCATCGGTTTCTTTTTAGGGTCAGGATTGGCCTTCTGTTGAGCATCGCATTTCGCCTTTGAAAGCTCTGTAGTATGAGATTTATAGTCAGCGGTAATCCAGGTACAGCTCGTTGCCGCCTTGGCGACTTCGGCTATGCTGTCACAGTAAGCCTTTGTGTGCCGTAAGGCGGTAGTGTCAGAGGGACCCTTGCAGGCGGTATATCCGGCATTGGCGACAACGGCTGGAGTGGCTACCGTAGGGGTGGCTTTGCTGAACATCTTGGTAACAGTGCCGTCTCGGTGGTAAATGCGGCCATCAGCCACTGGAGCGTTATCTGGGTTAAGGGTAAGCTGATAGGTTATTCTGGCAACTTTATCAAGTTGTGCGGGTGGCAGGGCATCAAATTGTTTCTGTGTGAAGATAGGTGACCCATAACTGCCGAGGAAAAAGCCTCTGTACCAGGCGCCACCGTCCTGGAATTCAACCGTCTGTTTGGGCGGTGCGATTGTAATGCTCGTATTGCCGGTAGCAGTCAATGCAGTACTGGAGCCAGAAGCTTTTGTGACGCAGGAGGCCTTAGCTAATACGATTGTACCACTCATCATTTGATAGGAGTAGCCTGAGCCGGGTTGAACATTGACACCTTGTGTCGTGCCGCTGCCGGAACTTGTAGCAATGCTCTTGATATCCACGCCTGTCTGCATAATGACCACACCATTTGGAGCGTTTGAGTAGGTGTAATTAAGGCTAACGACGCTGGCGTTAGTCAGACAGGATAGGTTGCCCTGGGGAAAGCTACTGGTAGTGCTCGCCGCTGCCGGAGTAGTACAAGCAGTGCTGGCTAACGTCTGGCCACCCTGGCCAATGA